>WAPN01000016.1 GCA_015520735.1 Desulfurococcales archaeon | reverse complement strand
CTTTCAATATTGCTTATGTACTAATATATAAATATACATGATTATATAGTAGTCCGTCGCGAGGAAAAGAACGGGGTAGGGAACAATAGAATTAAAAACTTTATAAGCTGGTTGTGAATACTGTTTTCTCCGGGGTACGTGGGCCGGTAGCTCAGCCTGGAAGAGCGCTCGGTTGGCATCCGAGAGGCCCCGGGTTCAAATCCCGGCCGGTCCACCATTTCCTGCGGGCCTTCGATCAACTATTTCATAATTATTTAATATCTCATAATAGTTACACGTAACCAGCATAAGAGATTAAGGTCTAGGTAATTTTTATCAGATATGTTAACCCATAATATTATTCCCGAACGATAAGCTTAAGACCCCGTATTATAATCTCCCCCCTTAGGAACTACGTGCTTGATTTGGGAGTAGATAATGTTATCGAGGTAGGGATCAAGTTATGTCAAAGAAACAACCTAATATTTTGGAACATGAGCTTGTCCCCAAACATGAAATATTATCTCCTGAAGAAGCTTTAGAGGTTTTGAAAGAACTAAACATAAAGCCTTACCAGCTCCCCTGGATCAGTATCAATGATCCTGTTGTCAAAGCCATAGGGGCCCGGCCAGGGGATATTATCAGGATTATTAGGAAAAGCCCCACAGCGGGCGAAACAATCGCTTACAGATACGTAGCGGTCGATACAGTTAAACCAAAGAAGAAGGGTGCTTAAAAGTGGCTACACGCGCCAAGGTTTTCCCAACCCCCGATGATCGATGGATCGTTATGAAGAAATTCTTCGAGGAAAAAGGACTAGTTCGCCAGCACTTGGACAGCTACAATAGATTCATATCAAAAACGCTACCAGAGATTATCGATGAATTCAAAGTAATAGAGGTCCCAGGAATAGCTAAAGTGGTAATCAAGGGATTCAGGATTGGTAAACCAGTTGTCAGGGCGATAGAAGGCTTCGAAAAAGAAGTAACTCCTCTCGAGTGCAGATTGAGAAATCTGACCTATGCAGCACCAGTATATTTACGGTTGTCTATTGTAACTGATAGGGGAGAGGAACAAGAACAAGAAATATTGTTAATGGATCTTCCAGTCATGCTTAAATCGGATATAGATCCGCTAAGTAAAATGTCGAGAGATGAGCTAGTTAAAAATGGCGAGGATCCTAAGGATCCAGGAGGATATTTCATCATAAATGGTAGTGAAAAAGTCCTCATTGCTCAGGAAGACTTGGCCAGCAATAATGTTCTAGTCGACTATGCCAGCGAGAGCTCTTCGGCAACTCATCTCGCAAAAGTAATAAGCGTATCCAGAGGGCGTAGAAGCCAGCTAATAATTGAGAGAAGAAAGGATGGAATACTCTATGCGTCCATTCAAGGTTTAAGAATACCCCTAGTCATACTCATGGCTGCACTTGGTCTTTCATCTGAAATAGATATTACATACGCGGTTAGTTTAGATCCCGAGATACAAACATATTTAATGCCAAGTATTATCCAAGCACAAACAATATTTCCTAAATTCGAGATACCAGAGGACGCTACACCCGAGGAAAGGAAAAGGCTCGAAGAACAACACCGCAGAAAAACCATTGAAGCCGCCCTCGACTATATTGGTGTACGAATAGCTATTGGTAGGCCCAGACAGGAGCGTATTGAAAGAGCTAGGAGATTCCTCGATGAATACCTACTTCCACATATAGGCACCGATCCTTCCCCAGAAACTAGGCTCAAGAAAGCCTACTTCATTGCACAAATGGCAAATAAGCTCCTAGAACTCGTTCTTGGACGTAGAAAACCCGATGATAAAGACCACTATAGGAATAAGAGGCTCAAGCTAGCTGGTGACCTACTGGCTCAGCTAGTGCGACATTATCTGGCCAACTACTTCAGGAGAGAGATAAGAAATGCCATTGAGAGAAACTATAGCAAATACAAACGAGTAGACCTAAGGCAGCTGATCAAACCCGGTATGCTCACAGACAGAGTACTACATGCCATGGCCACAGGAAACTGGCCTGGCGGAAAAACGGGTGTTAGCCAGCTTCTGGACCGTACAAATCTTATGAGCACTCTCAGCCACCTACGAAGAGTTGTTTCTCCACTGGCAAGAAACCAGCCTCACTTCGAGGCAAGAGAGCTTCATCCAACACAATGGGGCCGCATGTGCCCGTTTGAGACACCGGAAGGAGCAAATATTGGTCTTGTGAAGAACCTCGCACTAATGGCTTATGTAAGCGTTGGCGTTCCCGAAGAAGAAGTAGAGCCGATGCTTTACAAGCTAGGAGTCAAACCGATCAAGGAAGTGATCAAAGAAGCGAAGAAACAATTACAAGAAGGCTATGAGTACCCTGAGTTTCTGACATGGTCTAAAGTCTATCTAAATGGTAGACTGATAGGATACCATCCAGACGGTACTAAGCTCGCCAATGAGATAAGGAAGCTGAGAAGACAGGGCAAGATAAGCTCAGAGGTCAACGTCGCCTACATAAAGAGTGATTACATCAACGAAGTATTCGTGAACACTGACGCTGGAAGAATAAGGAGGCCTCTCCTAATAGTGGAAAATGGTAAGCCAAAGCTCAAACCAAATCACGTCAAGAAAATAATGACTGGCGAGTGGAGCTTCGAAGACCTCGTCAGAAACGGCATAGTAGAGTATCTGGACGCCGATGAAGAAGAAAACGCATACATAGCCCTGAACCCGGAGGATCTTACTCCCGAACATACTCATATGGAGATATGGACACCAGCAATACTGGGCATCACCGCATCAATAATACCCTACCCAGAACATAACCAGAGCCCGAGAAACACCTATGAAGCAGCTATGGCTAAGCAAAGCCTCGGCCTATACGCGGCTAACTTCCAGAGGAGAATGGATACTAGAGGACACTTCCTCCACTACCCTCAGAAACCCCTCGTACAGACAAGAGCGATGGAGATCATAGGATACAACGAGAGGCCGGCTGGGCAGAATATGGTAGTAGCGGTTATGAGCTTCACCGGTTATAACATCGAAGACGCGCTCATAATGAATAAAGGCTCCATCGATAGAGGCTTGGCAAGAAGCACGTTCTTTAGACTTTATTCAACCATAGAGTACAAGTACCCGGGAGGACAAGAAGATCGAATAACTATTCCTTCAAGCAATGTGAGAGGCTATAGAGGGCCCAAAGCATATGAGAAGCTAGACGAAGATGGTATCGTCACGCCCGAAACACCTGTGAAAGGCGGAGACGTACTGATAGGTAAGATAAGCCCGCCGAGATTCTTCACAGCGCAAGAATACACTGTGGGAGCAGGTATAACGAGACAAGATGCAAGCATAGTGACTAGGCACGGCGAGAAAGGCGTAGTAGATGCAGTAATGATAACCACAGATGGAGAAGGCAACAAGCTGGTCAAGGTCAGAGTCAGGGACCTGAGAATACCAGAGCTAGGAGATAAGTTCGCATCAAGACATGGACAGAAAGGAGTTATAGGGCTGATCGTACCTCACGAAAACATGCCATTCACAGAGGATGGCATAGTCCCGGACCTAATCATAAACCCGCACGCATTCCCGAGTCGTATGACTGTGGGCCAATTAATCGAGAGCATCGCAGGCAAGGCTGCAGCACTCGAGGGGCACTCCATAGATGCAACACCATTCTATAAAGAATCCATCGAAAACCTACAGATAACTCTGAAGAGATACGGATATCCCGAGACAGGTATGGAGGCAATGTATGATGGCAGAACAGGTGAGATCCTACATTCGCCGATATTCATAGGGATCGTTTACTATCAGAAACTACACCATATGGTCGCAGACAAAATACATGCAAGAGCCCGTGGGCCAGTCCAGATCCTCACCAGACAGCCTACTGAGGGCAGAGCAAAGGAGGGAGGACTACGTTTTGGCGAGATGGAGAGAGATTGTCTAGTAGGTCATGGCGCAAGCCTACTACTAAAGGAACAGATGCTAGACAAAAGCGATAGGACGATAATATATGTATGTGAACTATGTGGGCATATTGGGTGGTATGATCGTGTGCGTGGCAAATACATATGCCCGATACATAAGGACAAAGGAAAACTCAAGCCGGTAGAAGTATCCTACGCATTTAAGCTTCTACTTCAGGAACTCATGAGTCTATGCATAATGCCCAGACTTAGAATTAAAGACATTGCGCGCGAAGAATGAGGTGACACCTTATGCCCATCACTACGAAAATAAGCTCCATCAAGTTTGGAATACTTTCACCCGACGAAATACGTAAGATGAGTGTCACAACGATTATGACAAGCGAGGTCTACGACAATGATGGAGCGCCGATCGATGGCGGCGTAATGGATAGGCGGCTCGGCCCTATAGAGCCCCGCGAAATTTGTCCCGTTTGTGGAAACACAAGAGACTCCTGCCCAGGACACTTCGGCCGAATCGAGCTGGCACGCCCCGTCATACATGTTAGCTTCGTCAAACACATACACATGTACCTCAAGACAACATGTAGAGCCTGTGGCAGAATAAAGATCAGTGAGACGGAGAGACAGAAGTATCTTGAGCTATTAAAGAATCTCGAGGAGCTAGGCATAAGGTATCTCGAGAAGAGATTGTTCGAGTACATAAGGAGAAAAGCTGCGGCCGCACAGAAATGTCCTCACTGCGGTGCTAAGCAATACAAGATAAGGCTCGAGAAACCACATACATTCTATGAAGACAGGGGCGAGGAAGGACAGACTAAGCTGAGCCCGATAGAAATTAGGGCTAGACTCGAAAAGATACCGGATGATGATGTTAGACTACTAGGAGGAGATCCCGTCGACGCACGACCAGAATGGATGGTGTTGACCGTTCTACCAGTACCACCACGAGCTGTCAGACCATCTATCCTTCTAGAAACAGGTATTAGGAGCGAGGACGACCTAACCCATAAACTTGTAGACATAATCAGGATCAATAACAGATTAAGAGAGCACATCGAGACAGGAGCTCCTAACGCTATAATAGAGGAGGAATGGGAGCTCCTACAATACCACGTAACAACGTATTTCGACAATGAAGTACCGGGAATCAGCCCCGCTAAGCATAGAAGCGGTAAGATTCTAAAGGGCATCGCCCAAAGACTCAAAGGAAAAGAAGGAAGGTTCCGTGGAAACCTCAGCGGAAAACGTGTCGACTTCTCTGCCAGAACGGTGATCAGCCCTGATCCTAACCTCAGCATAAACGAGGTAGGAGTACCGATAGACATAGCCAAGATCCTAACAGTGCCGGAACGGGTCACTCCGTGGAATATAGACGAGCTCAGACGATACGTGCTTAATGGACCTGAGAAATGGCCGGGAGCAAACTATGTGATTAAGCCTGACGGACGCAAGATAAACCTTAAATACGTTGACCGCAAGGCGTTAGCAGAAAGTTTGGCGCCCGGATTTATAGTGGAAAGACATCTCAAGGATGGAGATATAGTTCTATTCAACAGACAGCCATCGCTCCACAGAATCTCGATAATGGCACATGTAGCTAGAATATTGCCATATAAGACGTTTCGATTAAACCTACTAGTATGTCCACCATACAACGCAGATTTCGATGGAGACGAGATGAACCTCCACGTACCACAGAGTGAAGAAGCAAGAGCCGAAGCCAGACTATTAATGCTCGTCGAAAAACACATACTGACACCACGTTATGGAGGACCGATCATAGGAGGACTACAAGACTATATCAGTGGAGCATTCCTTCTAACAAACAAATCCACACTACTAACCAGAGAAGACGTCATAGACCTCCTAGGCGTAGCGAATTACCGTGGAAGACTCCCAGAACCAGCTATACTCAAGCCAGGCCCCTATTGGACAGGAAAACAACTTATCAGCCTATTTATACCCAAAGACTTTAACTACAAGCGTCCCGCAAAAATAGCGAGTGCCTCTGCACTAAGATGTATTGATGAAGACTGCCCACACGACAGCCTAGTTATTATTAAGAGGGGCGAGTTCCTCATCGGAGTACTCGATAAAGCTAGCATAGGTAGAGAAGAACCAGAGAGCTTCATTCACTGGCTAGTTAAAGAATACGGCGAAGACATGGCACGATTATTCATGGACTACGTCTACAGGATGTTCCTAAGATACTCGGAGAAACATGGCTTTACAATGGGCTATACGAACCTATTACTACCACCAGAAGCAAAGGAGCATATCAGAAGGATCATTGAGGAGAAGAAGAAAGAAGTGTATGAGCTTATCGATAAGTATAGAAGAGGAGAGCTTGAACCAAGACCAGGTAGAACACTCGAGGAGACTTTGGAGGACGAGATAATCGATCTCTTATCAAAGAAGCTCCTAGACGATGTTGCCGATGCTATAACACCATACTTCACGCTAACAAACCCAGTAATAATAATGGCTAGAACAGGGGCGAGAGGAAACCCAGTAAACCTCACACAGATGGCGGCACTGCTTGGTCAGCAGACAATCCGAGGAAGACGAATAGTCCGTGGATACTTCAATAGGACACTACCACACTTCAAACCTGGAGATCTGGGTCCAGAAGCAAGAGGGTTTGTTGCCCATGGATTTGTTGACGGTTTAAACCCCATAGAAATGTTCTTCCATGCAGCAGCAGGTAGAGAAGGACTAACCGATACAGCCGTAAGAACAAGCCAGAGCGGATACATGCAGAGAAGACTCATAAACGCGCTCCAGGATCTACGTGTAGAATATGATGGTACCGTGAGACTACCCACAGGCGAAATAGTACAGTTTAGATATGGTGAAGATGGTGTAGATCCCATGAAAAGCGACCACGGTGAATCCGTGAAGATAGAAAGAGTAATTGAAAAAATCATAGGGTGGAGAATATGAAAAGAATCAAGTCAATCAAAAAACTAGAGACAATTCTCAAGGAGAATCTCGAGGGAAAAGTCAGCAAGGCTGTTTATGAAAAACTCAGGGAGAAACTCATTAAGATGTACAAGGAGCATGGACTATACGAGGAAGAATTACAAGCAATAATCGATGAGACCATAAGAAGATATGATATAAGCCAGGTAGAGCCGGGAGAGCCCGTAGGTACTGTCGCCGCGCAGAGCCTCGGCGAGCCATCAACCCAGATGACCCTGAGAACATTCCACTATGCGGGTGTCAGAGAATTCAACATCACCCTAGGTCTACCTAGGCTAATAGAGATTGTTGATGCGAGGAAAAAGCCCAGTACAGCGATAATGGAGATCTACCTCGACGATGAGCATAAATACTCTGAGGAGAAAGCCAAGGAGATCGCACGAAAGATAGAGACTACAACAATCGAGAACATTGCGAAGGAAATAATAGTTAACCCGTTTGAAGGTGCCATTATAGTTCTCGATCCAGAAATGTTAATGGACAAGGGCGTTACTCCTGAAACCGTCATAAAAGTCCTCGAAAAACTAAAACTGGGCAAAGTTTACCAGGACGAAGAAGATCCTAATACTATAAGAATAGATCTCAAACCTGAGAAAGCCGATTACACCAAGATAGAAAGAATACGTGTCAAGATCTCCAAGGCTAAGGTAAAGGGTATCAAAGGCATAAACAAGGTGATTATACAGAAAAGAGGGGACGAATACATACTTGTCGCCGAAGGAAGCAACCTAGCAGAAGTCATGAAGATACCGGGTGTAGACTATAGGAGAGTATATACCAACAACATAGCAGAAATAGAAGAGGTGCTAGGAATAGAGGCCGCCCGCTCAGCGATAATTAGGGAAGTCATAAATGTGCTAGAAGACCAAGGTCTCGATGTTGATGTAAGACATGTTATGCTCCTTGCAGACATGATGACGTGGACAGGCAAAGTGAAACAAGTAGGAAGAATGGGCATAGCTGGAGAAAAAACAGGTGTTCTCGCAAGAGCTGCTTTCGAAATGACTGTCCAGAAGCTGGCAGAAGCAGCTGTTTCTGGAGAAGAAGACCCGCTCGTAGGGGTTACCGAGAACGTAATTGTTGGTCAACCCGTACCTGTAGGTACGGGAATTGTAGAAATATATATGACTCCCTATAAACCCTATGGGCGTGGAGAAGAAGAGTAAGAGGTGTAGAAATAGAAATGCCTTCAATAGTAGATTTCATACGTGCTCTGCAAATGACTTTCAAAACAGGAGAAGTAGTCATAGGGAGTAAGAAAACACTAAAACTAGTCCTCCATGGCAAAGTCAGACTAGTCGTCATAGCGAACAATGCACCGCCGGAGCTCAAGAGAGACATAGAATACTATGCAAGGCTCTCAAATATACCAGTGTTCCGATTCCCAGGCACCAACATGGAGCTAGGAGCACTCGCCGGCAAACCATTCGGTATAGCAACACTTGCCATCGTCGACCCGGGCCAGTCAAATATTTTAGAGCTAGTAGAGGAGGGGATTGAAGCGTGAGTATAGAAGGCAGGAACGTAATAAAACTGACACCAGAAGAATTCCGGTACATGGCTCTCCTCCACGAACTAACAGGAGTACATGTACGCGATTGTATAGTCGATGAGGAAAACGGACGCATAATATTCCTAGTAAATCCCGACGAGATAGGCAAAGCTGTGGGTCCCCGAGGAGTATACGTACAAAAATTACGAAAACTTCTAGGGAAGAACATAGAAATCGTCGGGTTCAGCGAGAATCTAGAAGACGCCGTACGCTATTCTCTAGCGCCAGCCAGAGTAAGAGAAGTGAAGCTAGTCAATAGACCTGGCGGTAAAAAAGTAGTATATGTCAGTGTCGAACCAAAAGATAAAGGACTTGCCATCGGGAGAGGCGGCAAGAACGTCGCAAGGGCAAGAACAATACTGAAAAGATATTTCGGCATAGATTCCGTAATAATAGCCTAACTTAAATACAGAAAGATAGTGTTTAAGAACCCCTACCAGACTAGTTGAAATGAATAGAGGGTGACAGAGAAATGGCCGGCAAGAAAGCACCAAACGGGCTATTTGCAGCAAGAAAGCTTAAGAAGAAAAGGCTAAAGTTTAGGTGGAGCCAGCGTGAATTCAAGATCAAGATGCTCGGCCTCAAGAAGAAGCATGACCCGCTAGAAGGCGCGCCGATGGCCAGAGGCATAGTACTAGAGAAGGTAGGCGTTGAAGCCCGTCAGCCGAACTCGGCTGTCAGAAAATGTGTCCGTGTACAGCTAGCCAAGAACGGCAAAGTAGTAACAGCATTCGTACCATTCGATGGTGGAATAAACTATATTGACGAGCACGATGAGGTAATAATCGAGGGTATAGGAGGTCCCCGTGGACGCTCAATGGGTGACATACCAGGTGTACGCTATAAGGTTATAATGGTGAATGGCGTATCACTGAAAGCATTATATCTTGGTAAGAAACAGAAGCCGATACGCTGATACTCCTATAAATAAATAATTTCATTGATGAGAATAATTTGTTAGACAATTTCTTCTCTCTAATTTAGTTCAATAAGAAGTTTAGATTCAGTATATGTCATCAAATTCTTCATCATCGTCCAGATCAGTTTCAGATTCCTCGTCAAGGAGATCATTCATAGCCATTTCTTCTTGCTCATCGATAAGCTGTCTACGCACATAGATCGGTTTGTTTGTTAGTACAGCCAAGAATATTGCATGACTAGGCACCATCTTTCTTCTTATAACCATGTTTCCGTCACTGAACTCCGCTATGGCGCTGTATACAGCAGTATCCATATTTAGCTCATTAATTATGACTCTTTTGAGGTGCTTACCCATAAGCTCGACTACTTCGGGCATACTCACGAGAATATCGACAAGTCTCTCTCTATCATCCTCTATTTCTTCACCCCTGAGCCTCTTTAGGGCTATTATGATGTCGAAGGGGACACGCTCTAGATAGAAATATCTGCCATCTTCCATTACACATACTATTCTTGTAGAATAGAAGAATGCTTCAGTCCTTATAACACCATAAACATCGACAACTCTTACTAATTCATCCTCGGTATAATCGGCTTGACTCAACACTATCCCTCCAGACAAGTGTTTTCATGGATAAATACACCCTAATATCTGCTAGGGCACATAACTTGAAGGAGATCGTTCGAAAAGCTTTGACATAACATCGCTGGGAAACGCTTAAAGTTAAGGATTTAAAGGAGAAAAACAGTGTTGGAAAAGCCAGGTAAGAAGCGCTGGTGATAGGAGTGGCTGAAGAAGGAGTCATTGTTAAGGTACAAGAAATAAAGTTGTTCGGTAAATGGAGTTATGACAATATTGTTGTCCGAGATCCCGGGCTTAAAAGATACATATGCCTAAGACCAGTATTCCTACCACATACAGGTGGAAGACACGAGCACAGAAGATTTGGTAAAGCCGAAGTACCCATAGTTGAGAGACTAATAAACAAGGTTATGCGTCCAGGCAGGAATATGGGCAAAAAACACCTGGCATATAATATCGTAAAGAAGGCCTTCGACCTGATATACCTGAAGACAGGTGAGAATCCCGTACAGGTACTTGTACGAGCAATAGAGAATACTGCGCCAAGAGAAGAAACAACCAGGATCATGTATGGTGGTATCGTATATCACGTAGCAGTGGATGTTTCTCCGCAGAGACGGGTTGATCTAGCCTTGAAACATATAACTGAGGGGGCAAGAGCCAAGGCATTTAACAATCCAATGCCCATAGAAGAAGCTCTTGCTGAGGAGATAATACTCGCAGCTAACAATGATCCTAAGAGCTACGCGGTTCAGAAAAAGGAGGAGATTGAAAGAATAGCTTTGAGTAGTAGATAACGATGTAACGATTATAACAAAAGACCAATTCAATACTTAATCACATAGGATGACAAAGATCTGTTTAACATTTTAAATGTGTTCCTTAGTATGTTTCTGCGCTCATCGATTCTTATATAACCAATGGATATCTTTATAAAGACGGTATCCTTATCTACTCTAAATAGCATTGTGCTATCTGAACCTACAGGAGGATTTAGATTTAGATCCCTAGAAAGGGGTGTATAAATAATGAGCAGCAAGGAGAAACCACACCTAAACCTTGTAGTAATCGGCCATGTAGACCATGGTAAGAGCACGCTAGTGGGTCACATTCTATACCGATTAGGTCTAGTAGATCAGAAGACTCTGCAGATGCTAGAGGAAGAAGCTAAGAAGAAGGGCAAAGAGACCTTCAAGTATGCATGGCTTCTCGACAAACTGAAAGAGGAAAGAGAACGCGGAGTAACCATTGCCCTAACCTACATGAAATTCGAGACAAGAAAATACATCTTCACAATTATCGATGCCCCTGGCCACAGGGACTTCATTAAAAACATGATCACTGGTGCAAGCCAGGCTGACGCAGCACTACTCGTTGTAAGTGCAAGAAAAGGTGAGTTCGAGGCCGGAATGAGCCCTGAGGGACAGACCCGTGAGCATGCTATCCTAGCAAAGACGATGGGTATCAACCAGCTAATAATTGCTGTAAACAAGATGGATGCAACCGAGCCTCCATGGAGCCAGAAGAGGTACGAGCAGATCAAGACTGTTCTAGGAAAGTTCCTCAAGAGCCTAGGCTATGACATCAGCAAAATACCATTCATCCCGGTATCAGCATGGACTGGCGACAACCTGATTGAGCGTAGCCCCAACATGCCTTGGTACGATGGTCCAACACTAGTAGAAGCCCTTGACATGCTAACACCGCCACCGAAGCCGATCGACAAGCCTCTAAGAATACCCATACAGGACGTCTATGCTATATCCGGAGTAGGCACTGTGCCAGTAGGCAGAGTAGAGACCGGTGTACTGAAAGTTGGCGACAAGGTAGTGTTCATGCCTCCGGCGAAGGTAGGGGAAGTCAGGAGTATTGAGACCCACCATGTGAGGATCGAGAAGGCCGAGCCCGGTGACAACATTGGATTTAACGTACGCGGCATTTCCAAGCGTGACATCAGGCGTGGAGACGTAGCAGGTCACCTGGACAAACCGCCAACAGTGGCAGAGGAGTTCACTGCCCGTGTATTCATCATATGGCACCCAACAGCAATCACTGTTGGATACACGCCAGTACTACACGTTCACACAGCCAGCGTAGCATGCAGAATCGTTGAGATAAAGGCTAAGCTAGACCCGAGAACAGGTAAAGTTGTAGAGGAGAACCCACAGTTCCTAAAGATGGGCGACGCAGCAATAGTTAGGTTTAAGCCTATAAAGCCTCTAGTAATCGAGAAGTACAGCGAGATACCGCCACTTGGCAGATTCGCGATGCGTGACATGGGCAAGACAATCGGTATTGGCGTAGTAGTTGATGTCAAACCCATGAAGATAGAGATCAGGACTAAGTAAGGTTCTTCCAAATAACAACCATAGGATTTTTCTACCCCTATACACTTCTTCTATCCTTAGAACAGTATGGATAATGGAGGCGTGAGCAATGTCTATGGTAAAGATAAAGATATGGAGCACTAATGTAAACGTGCTTAACGAGTTCGTAGGAAAGATCGTGGACATAGTTAAGAAAACCGGGGTTAATATGTCCGGTCCAATACCGCTCCCAACAAAGAGAATGGTTGTGAGAACACTCAAGCTACCCCATGGAGAAGGGAAGAAGAAATGGGAGAAATGGGAAATGCGAATACATAAACGTGTACTATTTATAGCGGCTGATGAAAGAGTTATGAAGCACTTAATACGTGTTCGTGTACCACCGGAAATATGGATGGAAGTAGAACTAGTTCATGGAAAGATATAATCCTAACGAGTTTGTTCCAAAGCACTGATTACCCAGAAACCATACTTATAATTGAATCGGAAATTATAATGAGGCTAGGTGCCGGGGTGCCCGAGCGGCCTAAGGGGCTGGCCTGGAGAGCCAGTGCCCCTTACGGGGGCGCGCGGGTTCGAATCCCGCCCCCGGCGCCATCATTTCTCCCTAACACTTTGTCCGGAGCAAACCAATTTATTTAGTAGAGGCTTTGACAAGAGTATTTCTCATGAGATGAAGAAGCGCTTTAGGGTAATGACCATACGGGGATGAAGCCTTTCGCCCCTCCTGACCACCAACAATGATATGTATATCTGGAACAATACACGTATCTATTACAGTTTATACCATCACGTGTATGAAAGGATAAACTTATAATGGCGGAGAAATATCCCTATCAAAAAGGATTATTGAGAATAAATAATGAGCGGGTGTCCAGAGGTATTGAGCGAAAGGATATTTCGATACATCGTAAGAATAGCGGGTACAGACATTGACGGTAGTCTGAAAACAGCTTACGGACTCGCCGAGATAAAAGGTGTCGGTGTCAACTTGGCTTATGCGATGTGCCGAGTTCTAGGAATAGATCCTGAGATGCGCATAGGCTATCTCACTGATGAAGAAATAAAGCGAATAGAAGAGTTTCTAAAATCACCTAAAGAATACAAGATACCAGTATGGATGCTCAACAGGAGGAAAGACTATACAACTGGCAAAGATCTGCACTTGATAGGCCCCGAACTAATATTCTATGTTAAGCAGGATATTGAGCGCGAGAAGAAGATTAAGAGCTGGCGCGGTATAAGGCATGCACTTGGACTAAAAGTTCGTGGACAGCGCACACGTACAACGGGTAGGCTAGGGATAACCGTTGGTGTCCGTAAGAAGAGGAGGTGATCCTTAAATGGGTGATCCAAGAAAACCACGTAAGAAATGGGAGGGACCACGTCACCCCTGGAGAAAAGAAGTACTTGAAGAAGAGCTGAAACTTCTTGGAACATATGGTCTTAGGAACAAGAGGGAGCTATGGATCACCAGCACTATTATCAGGAAGTTTAGACATCAAGCACGTTCACTACTAGCTGCACCCGCAGAAGTAAGAGCCGAAGCAGAGAGAGCCCTCCTGAGGAGACTATATCACCTCGGATTACTGCCAGAAAACGCCACTCTCGAAGATATTCTATCGCTTAAAGCTGAGGATCTTCTTGAAAGGAGACTACAGACCATTGTATACAAGAAAGGCCTCGCCAGAACAATCTATCAAGCACGCCAGCTAATTGTCCACGGTCACATAGCTATAGCGGGTAGAAGAGTCACATCACCGGGATACATAGTCTCGAGAGAGGAAGAAGAGCTTATTGATTACGCGCCCACAAGCCCATTCAAGAAAAAAGCCGAACAAGCCGCGGAGGGTGAGGCCTAATGTCATTCATGGGTAGAGAGCTTAAATGGGGTGTAGCCCACATCTATAGTAGCCTTAACAACACAATAGTGCACATAACAGACTTAACAGGCGCCGAAACAGTCACTAGATGGAGCGGTGGCATGGTAGTCAAAGCAGACCGAGAAAAACCAAGCCCCTACGCAGCAATGATAGCGGCGAGCAGAGCGGCTGCCGAAGCCATGGATAAAGGCATAACTGCACTTCATATTAAAGTAAGGGCGCCAGGAGGCCATGGGCCTAAGACGCCTGGTCCAGGCGCACAAGCAGCAATTAGAGCATTAGCCAGAGCAGGATTCATTATAGGCAGGATTGAGGACGTGACCCCAATACCTCACGATACGACAAGAAGGCCCGGTGGCCGCAGAGGTAGGAGAGTCTAATCTGTAATTCTCCCGGTGATGTACTTGGAGATCAGGATTTTAGAGAAATCGTCTAATAGGGTAAAACTGTATCTAAAAGACATCCCCCTACATGTTTTGAATTCCATAAGGCGAACAATGATCGCTGATGTTCCAACTATGGCTATAGATACTGTAGTATTTACAGTTAATAGCACAATTTTCTATGATGAATACATAGCACACAGGCTTGGGCTCATCCCCCTTACAAGTGAGGCAGCCCTCGAGAAATACAAGCCTCCAGAAGAATGTAGAGAGGCTTCAGAGAGAGGATTATTTACAGAAGATTGTTTTGTAAAACTCGATCTCGAGGGAGAAAATCCACCAAGTTCTAATAGTATTATAACACTTTACAGTGGTGACCTAAGAACAAGTGATCCCGATGTAAAACCTGTATATGACAAGATACCGATCGCGATACTCAGCCCAGGACAAATGATTAGTTTCGAAGCCTACGCGAGGCTTGGCAGAGGAAGAGAACACGCCAAGTGGAGTCCGGTATCGGTTGCTGCTCATAAGTTTATAGCTGATATAAGCATTGACAATGAAAAATGCAGGGCACCAGACTGTACAGACTGTATAAATGTATGCCCCAGAAACATATTGATAATTGACAATGATCGAGTAAAAGTGAGCTCAGACAGAATATTCGATTGTAGCCTTTGCAAGGTCTGCGAAGAAGCATGTAAGTATCGGGCAATAAAGATTAATTGGCGCAAAGACGAGTACATCCTCCTAGTCGAAACCACAGGTGCATTAAGTCCAAAACGTGTTTTACTAGAAGCCATCAAGGTACTCGAGTCAAAGCTCGATAGTCTGGTGGAATCATTAAAGATGGAGGGGATCACTAAATGAGAAAGACTGGGCCAACAAACATAGTGGTCAGAAAAACGATTCGTGAGCTAAGGAAACTAGCCAATACATACAAGGCCAAAATATGGGATGCTGTAGCAGATGAACTGGAGAAACCCAAACGACAGAGGAGAGCTGTAAACATAAGCAGGATAAACAGATACACGAAAGATGGCGATATAGTCGTTGTACCAGGTAAGGTCTTGGGCGCGGGACATATAGATCACCCTGTAACGGTCGGCGCATTAGCATTTTCAAAAACCGCTGCTGAGAAAATACTCAATGCTGGCGGCAAAGCAGTATACATACTTGACCTAGCCAAGGAAAACCCGAAGGGCACAGATATAAAGATCATAGGGTGAAAAAATGAGCGTAGAAAAAACCCTATACATTGATGCTTCTGACCAGATACTGGGCAGGCTTGCAAGCATTGTAGCAAAGAAACTTCTCGAAGGATACAGAGTATTTATCGTCAACGCGGAAAAAGCCGTGGTCAGTGGAGAGCGTAAAAGAGTCATAATGGGATACAAGCTGATCGAGAAAGTAACAACACACTACAACCCATACAAACACGGTATCAGGAGGCCGAAATCACCACATAACATATTAAAAAGAACAGTTAGAGGAATGCTACCAATGGATAAGCCTAAAGGTAGGGAAGCCTATAAACGCCTAAGAGTCTATAATGGAGTACCACCCGAGCTGCAGAACAAGGAGTTCATTAGATTCGAAGAAGCTGACAAATCTAGGCTAGCACGAGGATATATTACTCTTGGAGAAATAGCTAAACACCTTGGATGGAAGGGTGAGGCTTGATGGCTGAAAAGGGAAAAATAGTGATCGCAACAGGTAAGAGAAAAACAAGCATAGCCAGGGCCATTATTAAGCCCGGTGAAGGACGAGTATGGATAAACGGTGTTCCCCTAGAAATATGGCCGATAGAGCTTGCCAAGTTAAAGATGTATGAACCACTAGTACTAGTAGGCGATCTATGGAAGAAGGTCGACATATATGTCAACGTCAAAGGAGGAGGATACATGAGCCAAGCAGATGCTGTGAGAATGGCTCTCGCAAAGGGTCTCTTAGCTTATGCAGGAGACAACGAAGAGTTAAGAAGAGTGTTTACAGAGTATGACAGATACATGCTGAGCGGTGACCCAAGAAGAACCGAGCCTGAGAAATGGGGCAGATATAGTGCCCGTAGAAGATGGCAGAAGAGCTATAGGTGAAACAGATGCTTTTCCCCGTACGATGCTTTACTTGTGGAGCACCCATAGGTCATCTCTGGGAGGAATTCAAGAGGAGAGTTGAAGCAGGCGAGGATCCCGGCAAAGTACTAGATGATCTTGGTGTAAAGAGATACTGTTGTAGAAGAATGTTCCTATCCCATGTAGAAATAGCATATGAATTACTCAATTTCCCTAAAGTCTCATAAGACGGTGATACAACATGAGTAAGAATGAAACACCCGAAACCAAGACACATACGAAGGAGGAGAAGAGAGGGGTCGAGCTACTCGTTCCTCTAGACAGGTATCTAGCGTCGGGAATACATATAGGAACACACATATGTACAAAGTTCATGGAACCGTTTGTTTATAGGGTTAGAAACGATGGACTGTACATTCTTGATATAAGAAAAATAGATGAAAGAATACGAATAGCAGCCAAGTTCTTAAGCCACTTTGAGCCAGGCAAAATAGCAGTAGTATCCGTTAGGCAGTACGGCCAAAAACCAGCGAAGAAATTCTGTAGCTATGTGGGATGCAAAGCATTCACAGGGCGCTTCATGCCAGGTACTTTCACTAACCCAAGCCTCAAATGGTATTTCGAGCCCGACATAGTATTAATAACAGATCCTAGAGCCGACTCACAAGCACTTAAAGAAGCAGCAGAAATAGGTGTCCCCGTAGTTGCATTTGCCGACACAGATAACCGGACAGAGTACATCGACCTCATAATACCAGCAAACAACAAGGGTAGGAAGAGCCTAGCACTCATATACTGGTTGCTTGCAAGAGAAATACTTAGACTAAAAGGAGTTATTCCACCCGATGGAGACCTGCCCGAGCCTCCGAGCGAGTTCGAGGTTAAGCTGAGGAGGTGATTTTTTGGAATTTAAAGGGGTGAGACACCCCGTAGTGGCAGGGTATTTTTACCCCGAGGATCCCAAAGAACTCATATCACTAATAGAAAAGAGTTTCTTACATCCTCTCGGCCCAGGAAAATTACCCATAGTATCCAACAAAAGGGTACGTAACAGCGTAGGATATATTGCTCCACATGCAGGCTATATGTATAGCGGCCCTATAGCCACTCACGTTTATTACAAAATAGCTGAAGAAGGAAACCCAGATACGTTCATAATAATAGGCACGAACCACACGGGCTTAGGCTCACTAGTCTCAGTTTATCCAAGAGGGAGATGGTACACACCCCTAGGCTATGTAAATATCGATGAAGAACTATCCAGAAGCATCATCGAAAACAGCAGTATCGCGGAGGCAGATACCTACGCCCATATAGAGGAGCACTCCATCGAGGTACAAATACCGTTCCTCCAATACCTATATGGCGAGAATATAAATATAGTCCCAATAGTCATGGGCCTTCATAGTCCTGATGCCGCTAAAGACCTGGCAAAATCAATTTATGAGTCAGTAAAAACGCTCGAGCGTGATATAGTCATCATTGCAAGCAGTGATTTTAACCACTACGAACCCCACGAAATAACTGTGGAGAAAGACATGCTAGCGATCGAGAAGATCGTCGAACTAGATACAGAGGGTTTCTACCGCGTGATAATAGACAGAAACATATCTGTCTGCGGCCCAGGCGCAATAATGACGCTAATGGAATATGCCAAATTAGTATCGGACAGTCACCACGTCGAGCTCCTAAAACATGCAACTAGTGGTGATGTTTCAGGACATAAAAACGCAGTAGTAGGGTACGCAGCAATACGATTTTTATACTAGGGCTTAAGATAATTAGGTGTCGTCCTACACCCAGTATTTTAAATAATGGTAACCAACTAATCCCTTAGGCAGGGCAATGGTGTATCGATTTTGTCAGATCCAAACATTAGGAATAGAAAAATTGAGCATATTAGAATAGTTGTTGAAAAAGACGTTGATTTCCCTAACATGTGCTCCGAAATATATAATGAAATCATACTCGTACACCGAGCATTCCCAGGCATCGACCTTTCCGACGTTGATCTTTCAACGAGATTTCTAAACTATGAGCTCTCGGCACCATTGATGATCAGTGGTATGACGGGCGGAGATCCCTTAACGACTAAGTATAATAAGAAACTTGCCGTTCTAGCCGAAGAATTTAGAATAGCGATAGGTGTTGGTAGCGAGCGTTCCTTACTTATACATAAAGATGAACCTGAAATAATACGTTCATATAGAGTTGTCAGAGAGATAGCTAAAGATGTACCAGTTATAGGCAATATTGGCGCAAATACACTCCTAGATCTAAGAAATGAAGATATATCCTATATAATTAGCAGTATTGACGCCGATGCACTAGCTATACATCTAAATCCTGCTCAAGAAGCTATACAGCCTGAAGGAGATACGAGATTTAACGTTAAGATTCTTGAAAGAATTGAGGAGATCCTAGATCATATATGTGTTCCTATCATTATTAAAGAAGTTGGAAACGGTCTTTCATACGAAGATGTATCGTTATTCTATTCTATGGGAATAAGATTTTTCGATATAGCTGGAGCCTGTGGTACAAATTGGATACTCGTAGAAAAGTACAGGCGAAAGGACAAAATTACCACAACTATAGCGGATCATTTATCATCATGGGGGATACCAACACCAATTGCAATCATAGAGGCAAGAGCCGCAGCGCCTGACTCCTTCATAATTGCTAGTGGCGGAGTATATGACGGTCTTCGCGCTATCAAGAACATTGTCTTGGGAGCTGATCTCAATGGTGTAGCCCGTCCATTAATACGAGAGATATATCTTAGAGGCCTCAATGCCGGTAAAGCATTTCTTGAAACGATGATCAAAGAAATGAAGATAGTGTCCTTCCTTACTGGAGCTAAAAGCATATCGGAACTTAAGAAGAAACCACTTATTTTAAGCAGTGATATGCTCTCGTATCTTGAGCAAAGAGGAATAGATTTGAGGGAATACAAAGAGATACGAGGAGGAATAGAGTAATGGAAGAATACAAATATCCGGAGATCTTTGTAAGAGATAAGAACTCCAACAAGTATATTTGTCGAGTATCGGACGAGTATGTCCTAGTTAAAGAGCCTGTATCAAATGAGTGCTATGGTCACATCATATATGAGGATATTCTCAAATATTTCGACCTAGCCAATCCAATCCTAGAAAAAGACGCAATAGTTGTACCCGAATTCAGTGATGAAAAACTGTTAAAAGGCCTTTTTGTAAAGAAGGGCACAAAACTTTGTCTCATTGAAATTAGTGGTTACGAACCATACGTCTCTCCCCGAGAAGGTGAAAAAATCAATGTCAAAGACAAGATCGGAATGGTTATCACAAATAAGTATGAAGTAAGAGTAATTAGATCACCCTGTGAGGGCGTAGTCATATTCGTAATCAATATAGTGTGGGAAAAACCGGAAAAATACATACTAGCGGTAGTGAGCGAAAATGACGTTGGACAAATCACTATTAGAAAAAGTCAGGGAAACCACGTATAAATATGCGCTTCTTAACGCAGTTAAACATGAGGGAAAACCATCTCTCAAGGCTGTAGTCGCGAAAGTTGTTGGGGAAATACCAGAAATAAGGAAACATATAAGAGAGATAATAAATGTAATCCGTGAAGTCGTTAATGAAGTTTCTAAATTAACCTTAGAGGAACAGATAAAGATCATCAAAAAGGAGTGGCCAGAACTTCTCAGTGAAGAAAGAAAAGAAGAGAAGAAGGAATTACCACCACTACCAGGAGCCTTGCCGGGAAAAGTTGTCACGAGATTCGCGCCGAACCCGGACTACGTTATACATTTAGGCAACGCACGCCCAGCTCTTCTGAGCTACTGGTACGCAGAAAAGTATAAGGGTAAAATGATACTTCGCTTCGAAGACACCGATCCACGGACAAAAGCATCATTCCCAGAAGCATATGAGCGTATAAAGGAGGACCTCAGGTGGCTTGGGATAAAATGGGACAAGGAATACATTCAGAGCATGCGCCTACCAATATTCTATGATATACTCTATAAGCTCATCGAGAAAGGAGGAGCTTATGTTGATAAATGCAAGGCTAGTGAATTCAAAAAATATAGAGACTCTGGAAAACCTTGTCCACACAGAGACCTGCCTATTGAGACCCAGCTAGAAGAGCTTGACAAGATACTTCAAGGTCATTATGGTGAAGGAGAAGCTGTAATAAGGGTTAAGACTGATTTGTCACATCCTGATCCTAGCGTTAGAGACTGGGTTGCAGCAAGAATAATAGATACAACAAAGACTCCTCACCCAATTGTCGGCGAGAGATACATTTTATGGCCCACTTATAACCTCGCGGCAGCCGTAGACGATCATATTATGGGCATAACACATATTCTCAGGGCTAAGGAGCATGTAAGCAATACGATCAAGCAAAGCTATCTATACAATCATATGGGCTGGAAATACCCGGAAACAATACATTTCGGAAGACTAAGCTTAGAAGGCGTAATACTGAGTAAATCTAAGATGCGAGCACTAGTTAGAGAGCAGGGAATGGAGGCATACGATGATCCACGGTTCGGTACAATATCTGGGCTTCGAAGAAGAGGAATAGTTAGAGAATCATTATGGGAAATTATAAAGGATGTAGGGACGAAAGCGATAGATGCACATATAAGCTATGTGAATTTAGCCTCGATTAATAGGTCAATAATCGATCCCATTGCCACAAGATACATGGGTGTTGAAAAACCGGTATACGCCGAACTTAAGGGCTTCTCCACTAATATAAAAGCTAGAATTCCACGTCATCTTAATAAAAATGATTATCACGAATATGTCATTAAGCCAAATTCCATAATAGCATTTTCAGCTAATGATCTCAAACTGTTCCTTAATAAGGGAATAGTGAGATTAATGGGGCTCGGTAATTTTGTTCTAGAAAATATAGAAATCACAGAAGATCAAATTATCGCTGTATTAAATCTACATAGCATATCACATGAGGATGCAAAGAAGCTACGAGCACCGATTATTCAATGGGTATTACCAGCCGAGAGCGCTAATCTAGAACTAGTCATACCTGAGGCTATGAAGATAAGGAGAAGCTACATGTTCGTGGAGAAAAACATTATTGATAGAGAAAAACCAGGGAATCACATACAGCTATATAGGGTTGGGTTTGCTAGAATAGATTCTATTAATGAGGACAAAGTTATAGCAATATTCTCACATACATAAATTATCAAAACATTAATATACCCAGATATAGACAGTAGCTTTAGACCAGACGACCTAACCGGGAGGAGGATGAAGCATGTCCAAACCATTTTATGTAAGATTCGAGGTACCCGAAGAACTGGCTGAAAAGGTATATGAAGCCTTCAAGAAGGCGCGAGAAACAGGCGGCAAGATAAAGAAAGGCACCAACGAAACAACCAAGGCTGTAGAGAGAGGATTGGCAAAACTTGTTGCAATAGCAGAAGACGTTGACCCGCCGGAGATTGTTGCACACCTACCTCTTCTATGCGAGGAAAAGAAGATACCCTACGTCTACGTGCCCAGCAAGAAGAGGCTAGGCGAAGTTACTGGAATAGAGGTTGCAGCAGCTAGTGCAGCAATAATTGATCCTGCTGGAGCTAAGGACCTCGTAGAAGAAATAATTAGGCAGGTACAGGAGCTCAAGGCTAAGGCCGCTAAGTGACTTTAACTAAAGAAATATCTAGCACTCATAAAGCTTTTTGAATCATCGTTATCTTATCCTCTATTCTTGGACAATAAAGAAGAATATTGTTCAAACACCTTTCCACTAATATCTAGATATAATGAGTTATACTTAATGAAATATTTTTATCGTCTACCAGAGAGCTTCCTAGCTTCACGCTCGGTTTCACGCAGTACTAAGATATCGCCTAGCCGTACAGGGCCTTTAACGTTCCTAGTAATTATTCTACCCTTATCTCTTCCTTCAAGTACTCTAACTCTGACCTGAGTGATCTCGCCAGTAACACCTGTTCTACCAATAATCTGTATAACTTCTGCTGGGAAGCCTATCTCCTCTGTTACGTTTATTTCTGGCTGCTCTACATAGATCTTGTTTTTCTCCTCCGACATGGTCAACACCATTATTTGATATCATTAATCCTATCACTCATACTTACCAGAGAAGACATTTTTATAAGATTTGTGGCAAAGCTTAAAAGGATAAAAATCCTAAACCACTCCGTAGTTGACAAGATGATATGGAAAGGTGAAAAGAATTGCCAAGGCTAACACGATGCAGCTTCTGCGGCAAGGAAATAGAGCCTGGTACAGGACTAATGTATGTTCTCAATGATGGTTCTATCCTATGGTTCTGTAGCAGGAAATGTTACAAGAACTACTTGGTATTGAGGAGAGATCCTAGAAAGCTAAAGTGGACGCTGAAGTACGGTAAGCAAATGAGATAAGCTATTTCAATATATCCTGTTTATCATGCCCAATAATACCGTATTTGAGTAAACAACTTCTATTCCTTACCGAAAAATATTCTAAAACTCAAAAATAATACGTCATATTACTGGTGAAAAACATGGAGCGTACATTGGTTCTTATAAAACCCGACGGTGTACATCGAAGGCTTATAGGTGAGATAATATCAAGGTTCGAAAAGAAAGGACTCAAGATCAAAGCTCTGAAAATGTTGTGGCTTACTCGAAGGAAAGCGGAAGAATTTTATTCCGTTCATAAAGGGAAACCGTTCTTTGAGTCATTAATAGAATTCATGACGTCTGGGCCAATAATAGCAATGGTTCTTGAAGGAGATAAGGCAATATCCGTGGTACGATTAATGATCGGGCCTACTGACGGTAGGGAGGCACCTCCTGGGACTATTAGGGGCGACTACGCGCTCTCAAAGTCAGAGAATGTAGTACATGCTAGCGATAGTCCAGAGAGCGCTGAAAGAGAGATTAGGGTTATATTTAGCGAGGAAGAAATTATTGACTGGTGATCGGCTAGAACACCAAACCATAGAATGGATCTTGTTTCTTCTTGATCTTTATTATCTCGTTCAACACCATTTTCTCGTCGTCACTCAATTCGCTTTTATACTTAGTTAGCCATAGCTGTGCGTGTTCCTTGGGTATGTCGGTGTAGAGTATATCTCCTTCATCAACATGTCTACCAATCAGTATCTTGCCCTTAATGCTTATTGCGACGGCTTGACCTACCCTGGCCTCTCTCAAGACGTTGTCACGATCTCTGATCTGCATTATAACTCCTAATCTAAGACCATCACTTCTCATTACCGGATATCCCGGCTTTATCACACCACCAAGTACTTCGATACCTACGATAGCTGGGTTACTTCTCCTAAACACATAGCCTGGGAGTATCCTTATTTTGCCTGGGCGTACAAGAGATTCTAGTTCCTTGCGTTTCTTCTCTTCTTTTATCTTTCTTACCCATTGTGTATACTCCTCGATTAATCTATAGATGACATTATGCTCAAATATTTTTACACCCTCACGTCTTGCCAACTCCTCTGCTTCGGGAAGGATCTTGACGTTGAAGGCCACGACGACACCATATAGCTTGTTCTGTTTAAGCGTGACGGAGGCCTCGATAATATCGTTCTTTGATACTGGCCCCACATCTGCAAGCCTAACCGGTATGTTCTCTCTTTTGAGCGCTTCAACAACGGCTTCGAGCGTGCCTAGGGTATCGGCTTTAACCACCACACCTATATTGTCTGTCTTAATTCTGATAGATTCTATCTCTTCCAATACTTTCTTCTTGTATTCTTCGATTAACTGTTCGTTAGGCACTACAAGTATTGGCGATCCTGCAAGCACCCCTTCAAGATTGGGGGCCGATATCTTGACACCAGTTGCTGCAATTACTTCTTCTACCTGTCTAAACTTACCCTCATGTGCACGCATGTCTTGCAGGGGTCGTGGCATTAGGAGTGCTCTGACCTTAGTCACTATGGCCTCACCTTTACCGCCAACAACTATTATGTCTCCCTTCCTAAGGACGCCGTCATAGATAATTACGTCTATTGTTGTTCCAAGTCCTGGCTCCTCTTTAACCTCGAGAACAACGCCCTTGGCCGGCTCGTTGCTAGTTACGAGTTTTTTCTTCATGAACTGCTGTACTAGACCTACCAAGAGTGCAAGTAACTCTGGAACACCTTCTCCTGTCTTAGCAGAAATAGGCACGATAGCAACTGTTCTTCTAAAGTCTTTCACGCGATCAAATCTTTCAGCCATAAATCCTGCTTCATATAATTGGCCCACAAGCCTATATATCAGCTCATCTAGTCTGCTAACTACCCGAGGATCCTGCTTCCTAATAGTTTCTAGAAAAGGAGTGTCGGGGTTCGGATGCCATCCCGATAGACGATCGATCTTGTTTGCTGCCACAATGAATGGTACTCTTCTCTCCTTAAGTATCTCTATACTTTCCCATGTTTGGGGCCGGAATCCCTCTAAGACGTCTACTATTAGGATCGCTATATCAGCTACGCTACCCCCTCTTTTACGCAGGTTAGTAAACAGTTCATGGCCTGGAGTATCAATAAATAACAGGCCCGGGATCTCTATTTTGAGCTTTGGGAAGTATTTCCTTAGAGGCTTTGCTACCTTCTCCAGTACAGATGCTGGAACAATACTTGCACCCACATGTTGTGTTATCTCGCCAGGCTCTTTCTTAGCTACGGTTGTACCTCTTATCTTGTCGAGTAGGGTGGTTTTACCATGGTCAACATGCCCCAGAACAACAACTATTGGCTGTCTTACCCATTTCTTAGCGTTTTTTCCAGCAATTGACATGACAAACATCCCCTTATCCGCCTATGTTCCAACGCCTTTATATACTAAGTATGTTATTAAGCCTGTACTGATTAGACCTAGCAATATAAATACCCCTATATACCGATAGGTTTGAAACAACCACCGGGCAACTGGTGGTGAAAAGAAATGGCCGACTTCAAGATAGTTATATCCGATCCAGAGGCGCCCAAATTAGAAATTATAAAGAAAGTCAAGGTCGTCGGTGACGGCGAGATCGAGTACAATGATAAAATGAAAGAAGGGTTCGAGCTACCAATAATTAAGGTTAACGCAAAATTGGCTGAGAAGATAAAGGCTGTACATGGGATAGCCACTATAAGGATGGTTAAACCTGACACTAAGGATAAAGTCAAGATAACAGGGAGACTTGTAATAGATAACGATGTCCCAGAGACAGAAGCACACGTTAATGCTGAGCTTCTTGTGAACAAGACTGGAACCAACGAGATAGAAGGCGAGATCTTCAGAGCACGTGCATGGCAGATACGTGTCAACGATGAACGTACAAAGAGAATTGTTGGTTTAAGAATAGGTGACGTATTCGATGGAGAGCTTGTGGGGCTCAAGGGCGTTAAAATCCAGATAACCGGTGGGAGCGACAACAGTGGTTTTCCGATGAGACCCGACGTTATGGGTGGAGTTAAGAAGAGAGTGCTTCTATCAGGCCCGCCAGGATTCCATCCACGTGAAAAAGGTGAGCGCCGTAGAAAAATGGTACGCGGAAACATGATCACCGAAGATATAGTTCAGATAAACACCAAGATCGTGTACAAGTAACATAATCACATACATAGATAGTAACAGTAATCCAAGAAGCTAGAAGCTCTACTGTTTTTCCTATAACCTATCATAAAAATATGTTTAATACATATAGAATCGTATTTGGGGTGAATACGTTTTGCCTTGGGAAGAAAAACAACCCGAAGTGAACATCGGAGTAGTAGGACATGTTGATCATGGGAAGACAACACTAGTACAAGCACTTACAGGGATATGGACTGCGAGACACAGCGAGGAGCTCAAAAGAGGAATGACTATTAAGCTGGGCTATGCTGATGGAAACATAGCCTATTGTGATGGGCTAGAGCCTCCAGAAGCATATACTACGGAACCGATATGCCCGGACGGTTCGGAGTCACGTCTACTGAGAAGAGTTAGCTATGTAGATGCTCCTGGACACGAGGCTCTCATGGCGACAATGCTCAGCGGAGCCGCACTTATGGATGGAGCCCTCCTCGTAATCGCTGCAAACGAGCCCTGCCCCCAGCCACAGACTCTCGAGCATTTTGTAGCACTAGACATTATCGGTGTTAGAAACCTAGTAGTCGTGCAGAACAAGATCGATGTCGTGTCCAAGGAACAGGCAAAGAAAAACTATAAAGAAATACGGGAGTTCTTGAAAGGTACATGGGCTGAAAATGCCCCAATAATACCTGTTAGTGCGCTTCATAAAGCGAACATAGATGTCCTGCTCCAAGCAATTGAAGAATATATTCCAACACCAGAGAGAGAATTATCTAAACCACCATTAATGTATGTTGTACGAAGTTTTGACGTGAACAAACCGGGTACAAAACCCGGTGAGTTAAAGGGAGGAGTTATCGGCGGGTCTCTGATGCAGGGAGTACTTAGAGTCGGCGATGAGATCGAAATAAGGCCAGGTGTAAGAAAACCTATTGCACCTGGTCGCTATGAGTACGAACCTATAGTGACAGAGGTAGTATCACTTAGGTTCGGAAACCTAGAAGTAGAGGAGGCGAAACCAGGAGGATTATTAGCGATAGGTACAAAGCTAGATCCTTCGTTAACGAAAGCTGACGCTTTGGTGGGAAATGTCGTAGGCATACCAGGGAAAGTACCGGAGCCCGTCACATATCTGAAGGTGAACTATAAATTACTCCAGCGCGTTGTCGGAATGAAAGAAATGGTGCAGGTAAAACCCATACAACCTCGTGAAATAATAGTTATAACCGCGGGAACGGCGATTCGATTAGCCATAGTGATGAAGGTAACCAGCGACTATATCGAGCTAAAACTACGAGATCCTGTGGTTGCCTGGGAAGGATCTAGAATAGCCATTAGCAGGAGAGTGCTAGGCCGCTGGAGGCTGACAGGCTGGGGCATTGTAGAGGAGGCGAAACCGTGAAGAAAAGGCCATGTATAGTGCTAGATACAAATATGTTAATGACTGCTGCCCGCGGAATCAATGTTTTTGAACAGATCGAAGACATAATCGACACTAAGCCCGACTACATCGTGCTAACACCGATTATAAAAGAGCTCGAAAAACTTGCAAAAGCCAACAAGCCTAGCATATCAAAACCAGCAAGGCTCGCACTAGAAATAGCGCGTATGTACTGTAAAGTAATTAATATAGAGATAAAAAATATGTCTACAGATGATCTAATCCTATACTATGCTAAAGAAAGCAAATGTGGCGTTGCAACAAATGACAGAGAACTACGTAAAAAGCTTAGAAAAGAAGGTATACCCGAAATATATCTCCGAGAAGAAAAAATGATGGTTGATGTAGAGGGAATAGAGTATTAACCTCCATATAAATCATTATATTTGTTAGGTTTTTATTCAACTTTAAATAATACTTGTGTCTAAACAAGGATGGATTACGGTGGAATGAATTGGTCTATAGAATCTACAGGGTTCGAGATGTGGTGAGAATACCGCCTGACAAATTCGGAAAATCACTCGATATCGCGGCATGGGAGGAGCTGAGAAGAAAATATGAAGGTGTAATAACAAGAAATATGGGCATTATAGTGACGGTATTTGACGTCGACGTTGATCCTCAAGGAAAGATAATACCCGGAGATGGTGCAACATATCATAAAGTAGAATTTACTATCCTTGTGTTCTATCCTTTCGTCAAAGAAGTCGTGGAGGGAGAAGTAAATACTGTTGTTAAAAACGGTGTATTCGTTGACCTGGGAGCGTCTGATGGATTCGTATATATTAACCAGATAGCAGACGAGAGAATAGAATATGATCCCACCCGCCCTGCGCTTCTACTCAGAGACTCTAAGAGAATGATTGAAAAAGGCGACATAGTAAGAGCAAGAGTTTACAATGTTGCACCGCTTCCAGGCAAAGGCCTAAGAGTTCAACTGACAATGAGACAACCATATCTAGGCAACCTCAAATGGCTCAAGAAGAAGAGGTGATAATACTTGCCTATCAAGCGAAAACCATTCAAAGCATGCAGAAAATGCAAATCTCTAGTGGATAAAGATGTAGAAATATGCCCGGTGTGTGGTTCTAACGATTTTACTGATGAGTGGGAAGGAGTAGTAATAATAATTGATCCCAAAAAATCCCTAGTCGCTAAAATACTTGGAATAGAAAAACCAGGTAGATACGCGATCAAGGTTGCGTAACCCCAAAATACCTATACCCGTTTTAAAGCTACCTACTATTCTGCGAAATTACTTCGCTTATCCCCACGGAGCATTAATCATTAGTGAAAAAGCAGGAACATTATTTACATGCAATATAAGAGGTGATTACCTAATAGGCGATGTAGTATCACAAAAATTCCGCGGAGACATCAGAGTAATCGATTTCAAAACACGTAGGACAAAGAAATATGAGCACCTGGGTGTAGAACTGAGCAATTCTATTCTGATCATCAATCCTCGAGGTACAGTGTCCCAGAACTCTAGAACCCTCACAATATTGAAGAAGAAAAAATACATGGTGTATGGAGAAGAGGATCTGCTGACAATGACCATCTCACTAGCTAATGAGAAAAAAATTATTATATATGGATACCCCGGTTATGGAGCGGTTATTACGTGTTCGGATACCATTAAAGCACGTCGATTACTTAAAAGATTTAAACCAGACATAGTGTTCTTAAATAAGGTGAGTACCGGAACCATAATGAGAGATAAACAAAATGAGATAGGGGGATAATGGTTTGGGAAAACAGCTACAACTAGGGGATTACACCGCCGAGATAGTAAAAGAATGGTATAACCCGCTAATTAAGAGAAAAGAAATCATTGTACGAATAGCACATATAGGCCGAACAACTCCTTCTAGAGGGCTCATACGTGTAGAGCTCGCTAAGGCATATGGTGTAGATGTTGAAAGAGTTTATGTGAGAAGAATAGATACAGAATATGGTATGGGTGTTTCTAATGCTGAAGTCCACATATACGATAGCCCTGAGAGAGCAAAAGCATTCGAGCCACCACATATAATTAAAAGAAACGAATATGCAACTCAATCCTACCAGCTTGAACAAATGATGAAAGAACAGGGTATGGGGTGAACTAGGTGGCTCACGTTCACAAACTATACGAATTTGATTATAACACTGGCACCATAAAGCCGAAGAACAAGAAATGCCCCAAATGCGGCAGCTTCATGGCATTCCATAAGAAACCCATTCCCAGGTGGCACTGCGGCAAATGCGGTTATGTCGAGTACGTTAGAGATAAGAAATAATAAATAGATATCAAGTAGTTTTCTGATCAACTATCTCCTAGTCAGAAACTAATTAGACGCCAACACTAATAGCATTAAAGTAGAGTAGATAAGAATTGACAATAGTCATAGGGATCGAATCGACAAGCCATACATTTGGGGTAGGTATTGTACAGCGAAATGACTATGGGATAAGGATTCTGGCGAATGAGTATTCGAAATATATACCTGTCAGGGGAGGGATTCATCCTCGCGAGGCTTCCCTACACCATGCCAGGGAGGCCCCACGCGTACTAAAATCTGCCCTGGATAAAGCTGGAATACGCATTAAAGGCGTTGATGCCATAGCTGTGGCTTTAGGCCCTGGACTAGGCCCTTGTCTACGTGTAGGTGCAACCCTTGCAAGATTTTTATCCTCCTATTATTCCAAGCCCCTAATACCTGTTAATCATGCCGTCGCCCATATAGAGATAGGTAAATTTGTTGCAGGATTCACTGATCCTCTAGTGATATATGTCTCTGGTGGAAACACATTAGTCACTATTCAAAGGAAAAAGAGATACAGAGTTCTGGGAGAAACTCTAGATATACCCCTAGGTAATCTCCTTGATACATTTGCACGCGAGGTTGGATTGGCTCCACCATATGTTGTCAATGGTAAGCACCAGGTTGATATATGTAGTGAGTGGGGTCAAAACTTCATAGATCTACCCTATACGGTGAAAGGAATAGATCTAAGCTTCTCAGGACTATTAACGGCTAGCCTTAAGTATGCTGAAAAAATCAAAGCCAGAGAAGAACTCGGAGATATTTGTTTGAGCCTAAGGGAAACAGCGTTCGATATGATCGTCGAAGTCGCGGAGAGGGCTTTACTGCTTACCGGGAAGAAAGAGGTTCTGTTAGTTGGGGGAGTTGCTTCCAACAACGTTCTGCGACAAAAACTCGAGACAATGGCCGCCCTGCATGGAGCCCGCTACGAGGGAACACCGCCAGAGGTTTCCGGAGACAATGGAGCCATGATTGCTTATACAGGCCTTCTACTATATGAGCACGGTACAACCATAGAGCCTGAAAAAGCATTTATCAAGCAGAGATGGCGTCTCGATGAGGTCGAGCTTCCATGGCTTCTAGACTGATCCTGTTGAGCGAAGGAGCCGAGGCAAAAATCTATCTTTTGGAGGTTTTTAACACAAAACTCATAGTTAAGCATAGGATCAGCAAGCCCTATAGACACCCGCTATTTGACAAACTATTTAGGGAAAGACGAACAAAAACGGAGGCAAGAGTCCTCTCGAAACTATATTCTTCAAACTTACCAGTGCCTGCCCCTCTCTTTGTCGATCCATTTAACTATATAATCATAATGGAATATGTGCCGGGTAAGAAGCTATCAGATATAATCTACCAGCTGAATAAAGATGTTGTTAATTCGATCGCCTATCGTCTCGGCGAATATGTGGGAAAAATGCATCGCTTAAACATTTATCACGGCGATCTCACCCTAGCAAATATCCTCTATAGTAAAAACACTGACCGTATTTTCCTGATCGATTTCGGACTTGCAGGGTATAGCACTGATATCGAAGAATATGCTATTGATATACATCTGATTGAAAGAAGTATAAATGCGTTGGCACCAGAGCTAAGCAAATCATTCGTTGAAAGTTTCTGGCAGGGTTATATGGAGGGCTATGGGGAAAACGCACATGAGATTAAGAACAGAGTCCATGAGATTAAGCTAAGAGGAAGATACGTTGAGGAAAGGCTGAAAAAGAGGTTGGAGCATGAAAGATATAGGTGATCTAAATGAAATATTATTCATAACAGGTAACAAACACAAATATAGTGAAGTATTACCTATTGCCAGAAGCCTAGGCTTCAAAACAGTGATGAAGCCTGGATACAAATTAGAGATCCAGTCAGATAGTCTCGAAGATATAAGCATAACAGCAGCGATCGAGGCATATAAATATTTGAAGAAACCCGTAATGATCGAAGATGCGGGTCTATTTATTGACGCGCTAAATGGTTTTCCCGGCCCATATAGTAGCTATGTATACAAAACCATTGGATGTGATGGAGTATTAAAATTAATGATGAACAAGACTGAGCGATATGCAACATTTAGATCGGTGGTTACCATAATATATCCGCCATTCATTATTGTGGGGAGAGGAGAGTGTAGAGGAAGCATAGCTTACGAAAAAAGAGGAGATAAAGGATTCGGTTTCGATCCTATATTCATCCCCTTGGGAGAAGAAAAAACCTTTGCAGAAATGAGTGTTAACGAGAAAAACGTTTTCTCACACCGAGCAAAAGCTGTGAGAAAAGCATTATATAAGCTAAGAAAGCTATTAGAAGCATTGTCCGACATAAATTTAAATGCCCCGTAAACTATTAACCGGGATAGGTGAGGAATAAAACAATACTGGTGCTTAGCCGTGAACAAGAAACGAGACAAGGGACAATCACACTCAACACGACCGGCTAGGGCTGGACCGCCAAAATGGCTAAAACTCGATATGAGCCCTAACGATGTAGAACTACTTGTTGTAGAGCTAGCTAAGAAGGGCTATACACCATCAATGATCGGAATAATACTTCGCGACCAATACGGAATACCCCTAGTCAAACAAGTAACAGGCAAAAAACTAGTGAAAATACTCGAAAAACACGGTGCTAACCTACCAATACCTGAAGACCTATTATTCCTAATGAAGAAAGCAGTTAACCTTAGGAGACATCTAGAAGAACATCCGAAGGATTACCATGCTAAAAAAGGATTAATGGATCTAGAGTCTAAGATACATAGGCTAGTAAAATACTATAAGAGAATAGGAAGACTGCCACCAGACTGGAAGTATACACCAGAACAGGCAAGATTAATAGTATCAAGCTACATCTAGCGCTGCTACACAGCTATTTTTACAATTAAATAAATTTGTTCTAAAACCATAATAACAAGCAAAGATACTAAGATATTTTGCGAGTCAATAATGGAATTAAGAATTAGCATATAATTACAAGGGTTGTATCTCTTGGAGAAGAGTATACCCGTACTTATCAATACTGCCCGTGAATATGGTTTCTTGAGAATAGTGCCACTCACTGATACCGATTCATTGATTGCTGCAAGTATTCTGGCAAGAAATCTCGGTGAGCACGACATACATACGGTAATAAACCTTGACGTAAAAACATGTCTAGAAACCGATGAACCGACAATACTTCTCAATATTCCTAAGCCATCACAGGCGAAAAAGTGGTGCCAAGAACTCGTATGGGATAAACAGGATAGCAGTCTATCCTCATACATTGTTACAGGCCTTGAAAACTATTGGATAGTATCAGATTACGACAAGATCTTGGCTATCCTAGCAGGGATTTACAAGGAGAGAGATCTAGGCAAAGAAGGTTTCCAGGGGACTGAAAAGAGATTTCTACAGGAACTTATCGACAACGATAAAGCCGAGATAGACTTTGGTTTCCGATTCTGGGGCTGGAGAAAAAGAAGTTTGGTTGAAATGATTACTCGTACACTAATACCATTCCTTCCAGGCCTAACTGGCGAGCGCGATCAAGTACTGGCCTTTCTAAAGAAATTATTCAACACAGAAAACGTCGAATCATTAAATTCATCTTCAATATTCCTCGAAGAGGAGCCAGAGAGGGCCAAGAAATTCGCAGCAGCTCTTTATGAAGCATTAGAAATAGATGAAAACACGCGCAAAACCATCCTATTGAAACTCATAGGATTCACATACTACTTCTATATAGGAGATACTCGGCTTGAAAGTTTTGAAACGCTTGGTTCTTTGATAATCTACGAATCGCTAGAGCAAGGATCTGTGAACTTATTATCCAATTTATCACTCGATCCTAATATCCTATACAACATTATCTCGCTCTACGATTATTACATAGACATGCTTGCAAATGAAATTTCACATGGAATAAGGTTATGGTTAAGTGGCAGAAGCATAGATACCGATCGCATTGAGAGACCCGATATATATATAGACATATTAAGGAGCCTAGGATTACTAAATCAGAAGCCGGTAAGTATAATTGGTAATGGACGCAATATTACTGTTCTAAGAGAACTACTTCGTGTCGGAAGAGATATTGAGTATGCGTTATCTGTCTGTGATGAACTGCAATTGTGTGAAATATGAGGTTGAGTATGTTTGTTCGAAGCATATTTCAGAATAAGAGTTGAAGATAATAGAAAAATCCGTGCTATATGGAAAGCATTACATCCGGACAACATGGTAACACCAGGTTTCATGGAAATCAACGAAGAGATATCCGAAGATGAATACATTATCAAGATAAAGATGAAGAATAGCTCACCGAAGCATTTTGATAGCCTTAGGGGAACTCTCGATGATATCGCATGTATGCTCGAGCTAATTGAAGATACGATCAAATATCTCAAAATAAGGTAAAATTCATAAAGTCTTATATAGCCCCAATTAAATGGTAAGAGTCTTAGTAAGTAAAAGTGTGAGAGGAAGGATTATGCCCGCTCGGAGAAAGTTTGCTATACGTGACAAATGGAAGCTCAAGAAATGGTATACCGTAATCGCACCACCAATATTTGGCGAAATATCCATAGGCACCACACCCGCTGATGATCCATTAAAACTCATTGGCAGAGTTATGGAGACAACGTTATATGATATTACAGGTGACATAACACAGGTTCACATAAGATTGTACTTCCAAATAATCAAAGTAGAAGGCGACAAAGCATATACGAGATTCAAAGGACATGAAATATCGAGAGACTATATGAAGAGCCTAATCAGAAGAAAAAGCAGTAAAATCCAAGGCATATTCAATGTTGAGACAAAGGATCAGTATCGTTTGCGCCTAACAATAGTAGCTCTAACAAGCTATAGGTGCAAAACAAGCCAGAAGAGAGCTATAAGGAAGATAATGGAAGAATACGTAAAATCAAAAGTACCACAACTTACGCTCGACGAGCTAATTCAGGAAATGCTATTTGGTAGAATGAGCGCAGAAATCATGGAGAGAGCACGCAAGATCTACCCGATACGTAAAGTCGAGATATACAAATCAAAATTATTAATGATACCGTCACCCGAAGGTCCTAAGCCCGCAGTAGTGGTATCACCGTTACAACTGAAGAGAAGGTAACCATAAAGGCAACAATAATTTATCTTTCAGATCCTTTATTCCTCGAATTAGTAGAGGAACCCATAATGTCTTTGAAGGAAAGATCCTTTGACATACTTATAAAGACAGGGCTAGGCTTCGAAAAAATTGTTGCATCGAGAATAAAGGAATACGATGAAAAAACCGTTGTTATAGCTTGTCCGCAAAAATTCAAAGGACTCGTTCTAGTAAGACATGGTGAGCACAGTGTAGATGAACTAATGGATTACATCGAAAAGAACATTGTTGAAGCCGATAAGATCATTCCGATTCTAGCTGAATCCCCTGCAGACCCACATAAAATAGCCGAGATAGCTGCAGAACTGGCTAAAGAACATATTAGTCCTTCTGAAACATTTGCTGTTAGAACCACTCGGCGTGGAAGACACAACTTTACAAGTATAGATGTCAATATAATAGTTGGAGATCATGTACGTCGTGCAACCAATGCTTCTGTCAACCTTAGATATCCAGATAAAATAGTCTTAGTTGAGATAATACAGGACAAAGCCTATATCAGTATTCTTCCGGGTAGTTTTGAATACCATAAAATATCACCCGGAAAGAAAACTATTCACTGGCTTTTCAAGAGATTCGCAGTTGTACAGATGCCTTACTTAGGCCCTATAGATGCGATCAGAAACATGGGTAGAAGAATAGGGAGAGAAGTACAGAATTTTGAGATCGGTGAACTGGTTATCGCGCCTGCAGGCATTATCGATGCTGTACAACTCGCCGAGTTCATTCTTAGTGTAGAAGAAGGAATACGTTCAAGATACGAGATACAGAAGAGGAGTTATCATCGTAAAACACGTAAGGTACCAGTCAAGGTACAAGATATCCACCAGCTTATACGTGATCGTGCTGATGAAGTGATAATAGTGTTTGAGCCTGAAGGAAAATATATATTGGACGCAGCAGATGAGCTCCTAGACCTTATATTGAAGTCGAAGAAAAGAGTTAACCTCTTGTTTGGCTCGAGGGAAGGGATTCCTCTCGGAATCTACAGATTCGCCGATCTAGTAGTAGACATAGCACCCGGGATCACCTTATCTACAGATTATGCCGCAGCCGCAGGACTTATAGCTCTAGCCACAGTCCTTTATAACAGGTTGGATAAAATTGAAGGCGATAATACTGGCGGCGGGAAAGGGGGAAAGACTCTGGCCAATAACGGAAACAATACCCAAGCCATGTATTCCGGTAATGTGTAAGCCATTAATTCTATGGCATCTAGATGCTTTAGAACAAGTACCTGAGATCAATGAGATAATCATTGTTGTAGGCTATATGAAGGAAAAGATTATATCACTAGTCAATTCATTCTCCCTGAAGAAAAAGATCCGCTATGTAGAACAAGAAGACGAGCTCGGCACAGGCCACGCTGTAAAAACAGCCCTCGAAAAAATAGGTGTGACCAGCGAACCTATACTGATAACCTATAGTGATCTATTTCTTGGTAAATGGGATCTATACTCTACATTGGCTAGCTCAAGTGAGAGTGTAATAGTAGGTGTGCCGGTTCCCGATCCAGAGAATTACGGTGTCTTGTATCTTAGGGATAATAATCAGTTAGAGAAGATAGTCGAGAAACCATCAAAGCCGTCATCAAATTTAATAAATGCTGGTATATACGTTATTAGGCCAAACGAGATAAGCAAATATATTAATACACCGCCTAGCCCTCGCGGCGAGATAGAATTCACGGACGCGATAAATAAAGCAGTATCTGAAGGTGGTTTATCTATTGCTGTCAAAACAATAGATAAAGAGTCATGGATTGATATTGGACTACCATGGAATTTACTGGAGGCCAACAAATTAGCTCTTGATAAGTTCCTAGAGGATATACTCGGTTCGAACTCTAATGAATGCCCAGCATATATCGAGGGACCAGCATATATAGGCGATAAAACCACTATAAAGCCTGGAACATACATAGAAGGACCAGCATATATAGGTAAAAATGCCAAAATAGGGCCGAACACTAGAATCAGACCATATACTGTAATATGTAATAATACGCGAATAGGGTTTTCAGTCGAAATAAAAAGTAGCCTAATAATGGAACACACAAAGATCAGTCATTTCGCATACGTAGGTGACTCCATTATTTGTGACCATGTAAATCTAGGCGCTGGTACAATGATCGCAAATCTTCGATTCGATGATAAACCGGTCAAGTCTCTTATTAGGGGAAAAATGATCTCAAGCGGGAGAAGAAAGTTTGGTAGCGTAATAGGCTCTTATGCTAAGACTGGTGTGAATGTTTCGATATTGCCGGGAGTTAAGATCGGATGTTACTCTTGGATTTACCCAGGTGTTATAGTTGCCCAAGATGTACCCTCACATAGCTTTTACAAGGTATCGATAAAACCCTATATAACACCAATTAAAAACGAGAAAGGAGATGAAGGCCATGAAGATGCGGATCGAAGACTTTAAGAAAAAATTCCCCCATTTAGCCAATGAGATCTTTGATAATGAACAACAATTGAGTCTTCGAGTAAACATAGGAGTGCCCGATCCATGGCGGGGCTATACACCCGGTATTGAGGATTATATTCGTAGATGCAAAAGCATCGATGAAGCATTGAAAGTCATAGATTACCTCGAGAAACAGGGCGAGATCACGGCGAGTGAAGCGGCTAAATATAGGAAGCTACTTACTGAGAAAGGTCTATCTTATTTCGGCCCTAGGAAAGAGGATGATTATTATTATAAGAGAGCCCAGGACTTCTGGAACAAGCTACGTAGAAAATCTATCTATGGGCAGCGGTAGCAACAATCTTGATCACATCATTGTCTTTGAGAACATAGTCTTCACCTAACCTTTCGCCAGTCTTAGCATTGATAGCATATAGGAATGTTTTACCTAGGTCGGTATGTATCATGTACGCTAGTTCAATAGCTGTTGTGCCCTTAGGCACCAGATATGCATCGGGAAGAATCCTGCCTGAGTGGTCAGTATACTTCTTGTGATCCTCGACAGGATAAACCACTATTAGTTTGAGGAAATCAAATATTGCCTTGTTCAGAAGTTCTTGCACACCGGTGGATCCATATTTTTCAAGCACCTTCTTTCTGACAAGCTCCAAGGCCTTTTTTTGCTGAGCTGATAATTTTTCAGGGGCAATTACCTCGAAATCTTCATCCCCGGGCAAATAACGTATTAGGCCTGCAGCAGAGGCTTTCCTTAAAATGAGCTCTGCGAGAGCACTTATTGGAACTACCATGTGTTCCCCGAATTCTTCTTTTAGTCTCCGGATATTTTCCTCAGCATGTGGCAGATCCATCTTGTTCGCCGCTATTATTATGGGCTTGCTTAGGTGTCTGAGCGTTCTAGCAAATTCGATGACATCATCTTTACTCCATTTCATTAGCTTTGTTGGAAGACCCAGCTTGTTCACTGTCTCTACTATGTGTTGCTTACCAATACTTAGACCAGAAAGGGTCTGTGAGAGATAATCTATCGGGTCACGTATAGTATATATATATCGTGAGATCTTATTTTCCCATATGCGGAGGATTACGTTTATGAACCATTTGTCTACCTCTTCCTGAATAAGTTTGACTTCTTCAACAGGATCGTGCGTGCCCGGCGATGCAGGTGTACCATCGGGAGCTGTTGAACCGCTAGCGTCTACAACATGGATCAGCACATCGGCTTGCCTTAGATCATCCATGAACTTGTTACCTAGTCCGCGTCCCTCGCTAGCCCCGGGTATGAGGCCAGCTACATCCATTATTTTAACTGGTATGAACCTATTACCATTTATACACATACCAGTCTTAGGATTACAGCCTTTTAGACCAAGTTCCACATGAACGCATTGTTTCCTCACATAACCAACGCCGATATTGGGCTTAATTGTTGTGAAAGGATGATTAGCTATCTGTGCAGAAGCCAGTGTTAGTGCTGCAAATAATGTTGACTTACCAACATTGGTTTTACCGATAATCCCAACTATTTTTTCAGGCGGTGGCAAAAACTCTCACCGTAGGCGTTGCGATGATACAGCTATATAAGAAAAAGGGTGTTCAAGCTTTATAAACCCAAATCTAATATGATATTGGACTGGCTAGGAGCAAGAATGGTGTAAGGATAATGGTAAAAAGCATGTACCACTTCATCGCAGAACTATGGAAGCGACCATATGATGGCGAAATGAAAGAAGTTATGAAACAGAGGCTCATAAAGTGGAGAAGAGAGCCCACGGTAATAAGAATTGCTAAACCTACACGTCTAAACAGAGCTAGAGCATTAGGCTACAAAGCTAAGCCGGGCTTCGTAGTAGTAAGAGTACGTGTTAGAAAAGGCGGACTAAGAAAACCAAGGCCCAACAAGGGTAGGCGCCCGAAGAGAATGGGTATCTACGGATTTGCACCCGCCAAAAGCCTAAGACTAATAGCTGAGGAAAGAGCGGCTAGGAAGTACCCGAACCTAGAGGTGCTCAACAGCTACTACGTAGGAGAAGATGGAAATTACAAATGGTACGAAGTAATCCTCGTCGACCCACATCATCCAGCTATATGTAATGATAAAGACATCGGCTGGATCTGTGAGAAACAGCACAAGGGACGTGTGTTCAGAGGTTTAACGAGTGCTGGCAAGAAGATGAGAGGACTGAGAAAGAGTAGAGGACTCAAGTACACTATAAAACATAAGTGGAAGAAGAAACAGCGTGAGAGAATGCTGAGAAAGAGACATGAAGCCAGCCGTGGAGCACGCGATCCGTGGCAGGTAGCTGCTAAAAAGGCTGAAGAGTAAAGATGGAATCTAAAATAAATGAACTAATAATTTCTAGTCATTGTCATTCAACAGAAGATCTCAATAAGGTAAAGAAGGCTATTTTAAATATTATTCCATCAGAGCTTAGATGTGAACTCTCTTCTAAACTTAAGGTCGAAACAGTACATGGATTCTATGGAAACGAAATAAGAATACTGACTCTGAAAATATCGGGCAAAAAAACACTAATGATACTAAAGCACATATCGAGCACTCTTTCTAGTATTGATAAGTCAATAATAAGGGCTAGCCTCGATCTAAGATATGATACTAAATCAAACAAACTATATCTGAGATTTAACAAACAACAAGCCTATAGAAACAGATTAACAATAGATGACTCTGATGATGTAATCAAGGTTGTAGTATCTTTTAGAGGTAAACACAAGTTAAATGATGTAAAGAACATATTAAGGGAAATGGGGCTGATCTAAGGTATTGAATATCCCATTAATAGATATAGGAAGTTTTTGCAACAACGAAAAATGTATTGAAACCTATACAATTCTAGGTTATAGAGCCGCCTGCATAGAGGGACTTAATCATAAAATTATTAGAAAAAACAATTTCATAGCCGTCAGAAAATCAACAATTTATAGCGAATCACAAAAGAATTTGAAACATGATATTAGGGATGAAAAATCGCGCTCATTCATTATTGCTGTAGTCCCTTTATCCATTGAAGTTGCACGTTTTGCCGCACGAGATGGGAGAGTGGATATGGTCGTATTAATTCCCGACAGTGTAAGGTACATGGATAAGACTGAAATAGCAATGCTGAAACGCTTTTCTAAACCATTAGAAGTACCAATCAACACCTTAATTACTCAGCCATCAAGTGTTAAAGCAATGATTATACGTAGAATAGATTTAGCGTTGAAATACAATGTAACAATAATACTTAGTTCGTGGGCTCATGAATGGAATGAAATACTAGCCCCAATATCTTATACTGCATTGGGGAGTATACTTCTACGTATACCTATGAAAGATGTTCTAGTAATGCTTACTAATTACACGCGAGAACTCATGGTTAAGAATGGTGTACACATATGATTTCATTACCACTAATGATTTCATTGATTGCAGTAGTATTTAGTGCAGTAACATTGGTGCTTGTTATTAATAGGATAAAAATAGTCGAACGCAGACTGAGATATGTTTACGATCTTATTACAATGAAGAGAAGAAAGAAGCATGGCAGAATAAGAAAAAGATACATAGTATTCGCAGTAATTTCAGAACAAGTTCTAGGTAAGAAGGATATTGAGAAAGCAATACGAAATATATGGAAAGAAATTTTCGGTGAATTATCACTTTCTAGGGCTGACCCCCAGCTCATATATTTTGAACCATCGATACAAAGGGGCATTATCAGAATAAGACATGTATACAAAAAGGAGTGCTTAGCACTGCTTGGAATAATTCACGAAATCAACGGTGTGAAATGCCTGCTCATACCCATAACAGTCTCGGGAACTCTAAAGAGAGCTCAGAAGAAACTTTACATGCTACGCCGTGATCTTCAGCCAAAATAAAAATAATAAAAAGTCCTAACAATCATTTACTAGGACAGGATGATGAGGCCGCTCCAAACACGAGACGATGAAGACCTCGCGACGAACTGACTCCTATAAAAGATAAAAGGACAAGAATAATTGTACAACATTAGGTGCGGGGGTGCCCGAGCCTGGTCAAAGGGGGCGGACTTAAGTCCAGGTGCCTGGGGGGAGATCCGCTGGCGTAGGCCTGCGTGGGTTCAAATCCCACCCCCCGCACCATTTCATCTGGAGTATTTATATCCTCAGAACCCGTCATCTCCTCATTGCAAAGCTCAGTAGTCGGACTCCTCATCATAGGGTGAACAGGCTTCTGTAACAAATTTAATATTGCTCTCTAAAACATTAGGTTTAGAGGTAGAATAATATTTTAATATCGAGGGATGTTTTCATGGGTCTAGGTATATCGGCCGCAGCAGCATACGATAGAGCAATAACGATATTCTCGCCTGACGGGCGTCTATACCAGGTAGAGTATGCATTCGAGGCAGTAAGGCAAGGATGGACAACAATTGGCATTAGAGGAAAAGAAGGCGCTGCCGTAATCGTTGAAAAAAGAAAGATATCACCTTTGATGGATACTTCACCGATACAAAAAATCTTTAAGGTAGATGACCATATAGGCGCTAGCTTTGCAGGAATAGCAAGTGATGGTAGAGTACTCGTTGACTATGCACGTCAGCTCGCTCTATTACATAGATTCTACTATGACGAACCAATAACTGTTGAGTACCTTGCTAAGCAAATATGTGATATAAAACAAGCATACACACAGCATGCTGGCGTTAGACCTTTTGGTGTAGCAGTAATATTTGTTGGCGTTGATGAGAACGGCCCCCAGCTCATTATGACCGAGCCTAGCGGTAGGTACATGAGCTATTATGCGGTCGCTCTAGGCGCAAAGAGCAATGCAGCGACAGAATATCTCGAAAAACACTACAAATACGATGTTCCAATAAAAGAGACAATAAAGATTGGAATATCCGCTCTAATAAAAGCTCTAGAAAAGAAGCTAGAAGCATCAAATTTAGAAATAGGATATATTGACACTAAGACCAGAACATTCAAAATACTCAGCACCGAAGAAATCGCCAAGTACCTAGAGGAACTCGAAGAACAACAAACATAGTCTAGATGATTTTATTGGTTAACAATTATTATTTAACAGTAGAGTTTTCTTGGTGATAACATGTCCGGAAAATATGTAATTGCCCGTTTTGAATACAAGGGCCATAGATTTGAGATTCTAGTCAATCCTGATTTAGCCCTCAAGGTAAAAGAGGGAAAACAAGTTAACATTGATGAATTACTTGTAGGCGACATGGTGTATAAAGACGCTAGAAAAGGGCTAAAAGCCTCGCCGGAATCCCTTAAAAGCGTTTTCGGCACCGATGACATTAAAAAAGTAGCCATAGAGATCATTAAAAGAGGCGAGATTCATTTAACAGCTGAGCAGAGGAGAAAACTACTCGAACTAAAGAAGAGGCAGATAATTAATCTCATAGCGAAGAACGTAATAGACCCTAAGACAAAACTCCCCATACCTCCTAAGAGAATAGAGTTGGCTATGGAGCAGGCTCGAGTATCCATAGATCCCTTCAAGCCGCCGGAGGCACAGTTTGAAGAAATAATATCAAAAATATCTAGGATAATCCCTATCAAAGTGGCTAAAGCGTATATCGCGGTTAAGATCCCCCCACAATATTCGGGAAAAGCATACAAGATCCTTCCATCGCTCGGTACTATTAAGCGAACTAATTGGCTTAGCGATGGAAGCCTCCTTATAGAGCTAGAAATACCCGCCGGAATGCAAGACGAAGTCATAGACAGATTAAATAAGGTGACTCATGGCTCCGCACAAGTAAAGATCCTACATGTAAGGTGATCACAATGTCTAGCCAACTAAAGATATTGGTAGCTGACAGGCAAATCGTCAGGCCAGGAGATATATTAGCTGTAGTGGAACAAAAGATTCAGAGGCCCAGCTATAACCCAGAGAAACACGTCTACATCTACGAGGATAAGATCATATCGACAGTGCTCGGATTGGCCTCAGTCAACGATAACGATATATCAGTTATACCGCTTGAAGGCAGATACTTCCCGAGAGTAGGAGATACCATCATTGGATTAGTGGTTGGTGTTGGGATAACAAATTGGTTATTAGATATCAGGGCTCCGTACAAGGCCGTGCTTAATGCTGGCGAGGTAATTGAAAACTTCAGCCCTATAACAACTAACCTTAGAGACTATATTGATGTCGGCGACTATATTGTCGCAAAAATAGCTGTATTTGATAGAACTCGTGATCTTTTACTAACAGTTAAGGGTAAAGGACTAGGAAAAATAACCGAGGGCATTGTAATAGAGATAGAACCTAGTAGGGTACCTAGGGTCATTGGGAAAAAGGGCAGTATGCTAAACCTTCTAACAAGCAAGACGGGATGCAATATTCTGGTTGCCCAGAATGGCGTCGTATGGGTAAGATGCAAAGATGAAAGAAGTAGCGAGGTAGTGGTCAGGGCGATAAGACTAATAGAGTCAAGAGCCCATATGCGTGGGTTAACTGAGCATGTAAGAATGTTTCTGGACAAAGAACTTGCTTAAAGCATGATAGGTGAGAGTATATGATTGAAAAACCCGTTCTGATCAGGGATGATGGGCTAAGGCATGATGGTAGAAGACCCGATGAGCTTAGACCGATAAAAATGCAGGTCGGAATCCTAAAGAACGCAGATGGATCAGCTTACGTTGAGTATGGAAAGACAAAGGTTGTAGCAGCAGTATATGGGCCAAGAGAAGTACACCCTAGACACTTGGCATTACCCGATAGAGCACTAATTAGATGCAGATACCATATGGCACCATTCTCAACCAGCGATAGGAAAAGCCCTGCTCCAAGTAGGAGAGAAATAGAGTTATCTAAAGTAATCAGAGAAGCTCTCGAAGCCGTCATATTCAGCGAACTATTCCCACGTACAAGTATAGATATATTCATAGAAGTACTACAAGCTGACGGAGGTACACGAACAACAGGTCTAACAGCGGCTTCGCTAGCATTAGCCGATGCAGGCATACCCATGAGAGATCTGATAGCGGGAGTCGCTGTAGGAAAAGTTGATGGTGTTCTAGTACTTGATATTGATGAGCTAGAGGACGAATATGGAGAAGCAGATATGCCTATAGGTTATGCGGCAAGTATCGACGAAATTATGCTACTACAGCTAAACGGGGTACTCACACTCGAGGAGTTCAGGAGAGCAATTGAACTCGCCAAAGAAGGAGCCAGGAAGATTTATGATCAGATGAAGAAGACTCTTCATGACAAGTATCTAAAGATTATCGAGAAGTGAGGTGAAAAAACATGTCTCTTACACCAACAAAACAACCAATAATTCCGAGGATAAAGAGGGAAACCATAAAGAGCCTAATTAAATCAGGAGAAAGAATAGATGGGAGAAAGCCCGAGGAATTTAGAAAAATAAGTATATGGCTCAACCCCGTACCCAAGGCTGAGGGGAGTGCTCTTGTCAAACTAGGCGATACAACAGTCATGACGGGCACTAAACTAGAGATAGGAACACCATTTAGCGACAGACCAGATGAGGGGGTTCTACAGGTACATGCAGAGTTTGTCCCTCTTGCATCACCTTCATTTGAGCCAGGCCCACCAGATGAAAACGCTATTGAGGCGGCTAGAGTAGTTGATCGTTGTCTCAGGGAGCCCAGAGCTATTAGGCTTGAAGACCTTGTTATAATACCGGGTAAAAAGGTATGGCTAGTATTCAATGATATTTATCTGCTAGATCACGATGGGAACGTTATTGACGCTAGCATGCTTTCAACGATGTTATCGCTTAACATGGCTAAAATACCCAAGATTGTTAGCATCGAAGATGATAATGTTATAATAGAAAAAACAGTAAAAGAGAGACCTTTACCAATAAATCTTAATGTTGTAACGGTATCTATTGGGCTACTCGAGGGCTACATGATTGTTGATCCAACGCTAGAAGAGGAAACCGTCCTTGATACGAAGATAGTAGTTGGGGTAGATGAAAAAGGAAGAATTGTTGGTATTCAGAAGACAGGTATGGAGGGTATTAAACCGAGTCAACTTGACGATCTCATAGACCTAGCACTAAAGAAATCACAAGAACTTCATTCGATCATAAGAGAAGTATTAAATAATCCAAATGCATACACTACTCCACTAGTCTTACAATAGATGCGAAATAGGTGGTACCAGTGGCGAAAAGAACACGCGTGGTCGGCATAGCTGGTAGATATGGTGCAAGATATGGTTCCACACTAAGAAAGAAAGTCAGAGATATATTAGCGAGAAGATATGCAGACCACATATGCCCGTTCTGCGGCTCTAAAGGCAAGGTCTACAGGATTAGCGTAGGAATCTGGGCTTGTAAGAAATGTGGCGCCAAATGGGCAGGAGGAGCATATGTGCCGAGAACCGAGCTAAGTAAATACTTCCCCAAATATATTATAAGGGAGTAGCAACATCGTTTTCTCGCAATATTTGTGTATCTGCGACATCTTTGTTTTCTAAGAAAAAGCCAAGTGATGCTGATTGATCATAATAACAACATCACATAAACCGAGCCAACGTACCAGAAGCTTCGTCAAGGATCTTGCTAGCGTCCTGCCAGAAGCAAAAGTTGTTACCCGAGGTAAGAAAACACTTAAAGATCTCTCAGTAATAGGATATGGACTAAAGGCTAAACACGTATTAGTCGTCAACGAAAAACACGGTAATCCCTCATTGATCAGGGCCTTCTACATAGATAGTACATCAAAATATCCCATACTAATACATAAGTACTCTATCATACTCAAAGGGGTAACCCTCTCAAGAGAAAATCCTAATGCCGTTAAAACTTATGGAGCCGAAAAATATAGAATTAGCTATGATCTCTGCAGAAGTGAGCGTTGTTTCAGCCTAACAGATATATTTACTGAATTATTATTCAATCGTATAGATACTGATGACTATGATATAGAGATCGTATTCAAAGATACTACAAACCTTACGATAATTGAATTTATTAATATCTACAAAAAGGTATGTGGACCAGTTATAAAAGTATCGAAGGTAAAAAAGGTTGACAGAAGAATATGAGGTTGGACTGAAGATAACTATGAATGATTCTTTATTTACTAAATCCCTAATTAGCTCAATATTCCCCGACACACGCGATGTACCGGGAGAATGTAGGATTATACTGAATAATCAAGACAGGATAAGAATTATTATATCATGCAGACGGATAAACCTTTTAAGAGCGCTGCTGAATAGCTACCTTAGCGTTATATCAATGCTTCTCCATTGCTTAGAGGTGCTAGAAAATGAGCCAACAAAAACTCCCACCCGAGGTCCAACAGACTCTGATTAGTTATCAAACACTCAGGGAGACATATGCAAAACTTGAAGCAGAACTAAAAATAGTTGAGAGTGAGCTAGCAGAGATAGAGCAAATACTTAGCAACATTAAGGATCTACCCGAAGACGCAGAAATATACAAACTAGTAGGCCATGTAATGGTCAAGAAAAAGAAAGAAGATATAACGAAAGAGCTTGAAGAAAAGAAGGAGCTTCTAGAAATAAAGAAAACAAAATATAAGAACCAATTGGATATCCTAGCGAAACAGATAAGTGATACTGAATCAAAGCTAAAAGAACTGCTATCCAAATATGGGATGAGTGTTGGTCAGTAAAAAGGAAAAAATCATAGGTCTTAATCTAGACATCATCGATCAAGATATTCTATCATCTATCGCTGAAAAGATCGAGAAAGAAGTAAAATCTTTTATCGAAAAACAAGTACCCCCAAAAACAAATTATGATGTTATAATACTTCTTGAAAATGATGGAAAAAGAATCAATTTCAGTATAGATATTGTTTTGAACGGAGAATTTGCCGGAATAATAAATTACGACGCTATAGTTGGGGATGCAGTTAATGTGGCTAGAAAAATATTGGAACAAGAACTCCAAAAATATAGAAAAACTTCTTGAAAAATTCTTCACAGAGTTTGTCGGGGAAAATATATTTATACTAACCCATCGAAACGCTGATCCCGATGCAATTGCTTCAGCAATTGCTCTGCACGAACTTTTATCTAATATGAAAATAAATACATATATAATGCTGCCCGAGGGGATGAACGAAATCTCAAAGCATATTTTACAAGAATTAAACTTTATTGAGAAGCATAAATACCGTATCCTCGATCTTAAGAGGGGCGAAAATCTCCTCATAAATATTGATACGTTCATTATAGTCGATACAAATAATCCGGAACAACTAGGTGAATTCGCCCACTTTATTGCCACGAAACCATACATATTAATAGATCATCATCGTCCAGGCAAACTATGCAGAAACGCCTCCATTTCAATAACCGATCAAAGTGCCCGCAGCACATCAGAAATAGTAGCCAAGATAATACTGACGTCGGGACTGAGCCTGTGCAAGGAGATAGCAACCCTGCTTTTGACAGGAATACTTTATGATACACGACGTTTTTTCTATGCGACAAGAGAGACTTTCGCAACAGTATATAATCTAATCTCGATTTTTAATGCGGACTATTCGAAAGCACAATCGGTTCTCCAGCATGAAATGCCTATTGCCGAACGAATAGCAAGATTGAAAGCAGCCCAAAGATTAATAATCAGAAGAATTGGGGATTGGATCATAGGATATAGTCATGTAAGTGCATATGAGTCGAGTTGTGCACGTGCTATTCTAGATTTGGGAGCGGATGTCGCGTTTATTATATCAAAACACAAAAAGATCCTTAGGGTTGTTGGTAGGGCAAAACAATCATTCGTGAGAAATACAGGAATTAGTCTAGGAAGAGATCTAATGCCTCACTTAGGAGAACTCCTTGGTGGTGTGGGGGGAGGACATGATACAGCAGCAGTTGCCGAAGGAGCGGCTAAGTATGAATTCACATATGTAGTTAACATAATACATGAGATTTTAGAGAAAAAGATATTGCGAATAAGCAAACAAGCTTTATAATCCGTTACCGACATTTTCAACCCAATGAAGTATATTTAACAGGTCAAGTGCAAGGTTGATGGATATGCCTAGATACAAACAAGTAGCTGAAATACTTAGGATAATGAAAAATCTCGAACAGGTAAGAAACATTGGTATAACCGCTCACGTCGACCACGGTAAGACCACATTATCAGACTCGCTGCTAGCAGCAGCAGGAATAATCTCAGAGAAGATCGCAGGACAGGCTCTAGCGCTTGACTATCTAGATGTAGAGCAGAAGAGAGGGATCACTGTAAAATCGGCGAACGTGAGCCTGTATCACGAATACCGAGGAAAACCATATGTTATTAACCTAATAGACACTCCAGGCCACGTGGATTTCTCAGCTAAGACTACTAGAAGCCTAAGGGTACTAGATGGTGCTATTCTAGTTGTTGACGCCGTTGAGGGCGTAATGACTCAGACAGAGATGTACCTACGAATGGCTCTCGAAGAACGTGTACGACCAGTACTATTTATCAACAAGGTAGACAGGTTGATCAAGGAGCTCAGGCTAAGCCCTCAAGAGATACAACAGAGATTCATACAAATAATAAAAGAAGTTAACCAGCTAATATCAATGTACGCTGACCCAGAGTTCAAGACTAAGTGGCAATTAGATCCTGCAAAAGGACATGTTGCTTTTGGCTCAGCACGTGACAGGTGGGGCTTCACAGTTCCCATGGCCAAGCAACGTGGAATAAAGTTTAGCGACATAATAGATCTCTACAAGAAAGGTAAAGATGCCCTTCCAGAGCTACAGAAACTCGCACCACTACATGAAGCAATACTGGATATGGTTGTGAAATTCATACCAAACCCGAGAGAAGCCCAGAAATATAGGATCCCAAAGATTTGGCATGGAGACCTCAATAGTGAGATTGGAAAAGCCATGCTTGAAGCAGATCCTAACGGGCCCGTTGTAATGCTTATCAATGACATGCGCATAGATCCCCACGCAGGACTCGTAGGAACAGGACGTGTATTCTCAGGAACACTACGCCCCGGAGAAGAAGTATGGCTTGTCAACGCAAGGACTAAACAGAAGATCCTACAGGTAAGCCTATACATGGGTCCATATAGAGAAATAGCTGATGAAATAGTTGCAGGAAACATTGCTGCAGTCTTAGGATTAGATAAAGCTAGAGCGGGAGAGACCGTTGTAGATATAAAGTATCAGGACGTAATAGTGCCGTTCGAAAAACTAAGAACTATCAGCGAGCCCGTGGTAACCGTAGCTATAGAGCCAAAGAACCCACGCGACCTGCCCAAACTAATAGAGGCTCTCCATAAGCTAAGCATTGAGGATCCAAGCTTGGTCGTAAGAATCAACGAGGAGACAGGGGAATATCTACTAAGCGGTATGGGTCCCCTCCACATCGAAATAGCGCTTACATTCTTGAAGGAGAACCACGGATTAGAAGTAGTTGCTTCACCACCGGTAATCGTATACCGTGAGAGCATAAGAGCTGCCAGCAAGATATTTGAAGGCAAATCACCCAACAAGCACAACAAGTTTTACATAAGTGTCGAGCCGCTCGATGAGAAGACCATACAGCTGATTCACGATGGCATAATAACCGAAGATATGGATGCAAAAGAGCGTGCCAAGATATTGCGTGAACAGGGAGGATGGCCCGCTGATGAAGCAAGAAGAATATGGGCCATTGACGAAACAATCAACGTATTCATAGACCTAACCTCGGGTGTACAACACCTACGTGAAGTCAAAGACACTATCATACAAGGCTTCAGACTAGCCATGCGCGAAGGACCATTAGCAATGGAGCCTGTAAGAGGGGTCAAGGTCAAGCTCCACGATGCAGTAGTACACGAAGACCCAGCACACCGCGGCCCAGGACAAATCTATCCCGCTATAAGAAATGCCATCTACGCTGGCATGTTAACCGCCAAACCGACACTACTAGAGCCCATACAGAAGCTCGATATAAAGGCGCCTATAGAGTACCTAGGCAATATAACAACAATAATAACGAAAAAGAGGGGAAGAATATTGCAGGTCTCCCAGCAGGGACCGGTCGCAAGGATCTTAGCAGAAATCCCTGTCGCCGAAACATTTGATTTGGCCGAGCAACTGAGAGGGGCAACTGCTGGCAAGGCTATCTGGGGACAAGAGTTCAGTAGATGGGCACCTGTACCTGACAGCATGCTAATGGATATAGTGAGAAAGATTAGAGAACGCAAAGGCCTGAGGCCAGAGCCGCCGAGGCCAGAGGACTTCATAGGTTTCTAGCGATAACGTCGTCGGAGATACCGATATTTCTTCTCGGTTTTTCATAGACTACCATATACACACTATCACTCCATTTGATAAGATAGCCTAGTCTCGCCATACTATTGAGAATCTTCCCAGCAGTCCTTGGTGAGACAGCCAGATCATACGCTATCTCATGGACTTTGACAAATCTTTTACCGCTCTCCCTTAGCTTAATTGCTAATAGCCTCAAATCTATGGTTACGTTAACAGTATATCGAGCCAATACTAGCCCACCCACTAACTTGATACCATATTTATGATAGGGGGGTTGACGAAAATATTTTCAGAGTCTCCCGAAAACAATAAAACCCAACACAGTATTATCAAATAGCCGGAGCCGGGGTAGCTCAGCCAGGTAGAGCGCCGGGCTGTTAACCACGGGTTCGAAGCCTGGCAGAGACCCGGTGGTCCGGGGTTCGAATCCCCGCCCCGGCGCCACCTTTTTAAATCATCATAAACGTGAAGTTCTCCTGACAAGAACAGTAATTAATACTGGAGGTAAGCGGTGTTGGCACCTATACAAGTAAGCAGTGTCGATGAGCTCAAACAATACATTCCGCAAGCTATTGAATGCAGGGTTGTAAAGGATGAGAAAAATGGAAAAGCCAAGATCAAGGTGCGTACAAAACGTAAGCTGGTTACCCTAGTTATACCTATCAGTAAAGTCGACAAGGTGCTGGAAGAACTGAACTGCCCCGAAGTAGTTGAGTTCTAATCGAGGTTTTTAATCGAGAACTATCTCGTCGCCGTTCAATGGCCTAAATACGCTAATATCCTTACCTATTTCTTCATGAATTATTTTCTTGAGATTACTAGATGAATCGGGTTCCCCATGAATAATGATGATATTCTGGACAACATTCTTATATCGTTTCACGACATCCAACAAACCATCCTTACCAGCATGACTAGACAGGTCAAACCATTCTACACGGGCATTAACCCTATCGATCCCGAACTCATCTATGCCTCCCGTCTCCAAAAGCTTATGGCCTGGACTATCTACGGCCTGATAGCTAACTAAATATACGGCGTTACTCGGGTTATCACCTACTTTCTTCAAATAATAGACACTAGGGCCTCCCTTCAGCATCCCTGCAGAAGAAATAATCACTGCTGGCCTACGCCAGATCTTTCGCCTATCCTGCCATCCTCTGACAAACTTCACATGTTCAACAACTTTTTCGAAGAGACCTGGGTCGCGGAGGTATGTCTTATGTCTTAAATAAATGCTAGTGATCTCTCTACTCATCCCATCTATGAAGATATCTGCCCCAGGAACCTCTGCATGGACAAGACACATGACTTCCTGTGTTCTCCCAACACTAAATGCTGGTATTAAGACGACCCCTCCAGAATCCAGCACTTCTTCTATAGCGCCAGCCAAGCGATGTTCGGTTTCATGACGAGGAGGGTGCTTAGTGCTACCGTAAGTCGACTCAATGATCAGAGTATCTATCTTTATTGGCCATAATTCCGCTTTTGACAAAGTCCATGTCTGAATAGTATTGATATCACCAGTGTAAAGGATTCTATGCCCTGAAGGGGTCTCCAAATACACCATGGAACTCCCAAGTATGTGTCCCGCACTCGTTAGTAGAACTCTGAACCCACCAAGCTCTATCTCCTGACCATATTCTACAGCAATTGTTTTTGTACTCATATTTTCAACTTCCTCAAGATCATAATCTATGTAGAATGCATTTATCTTGAGAAAATCTCTGATAAGTAAACGACCAATGTCAAGAGTTGGTTTTGTCATAACTATTGGTGGATGGCCAGTAATATATAGAAGGGGGGCTGCCCCTATGTGATCTAGATGAGCGTGTGTGATAACAACACCTGTTAGATCTATAGGTCTCACATGTCCCGGGAACTGCGGCCTGTCGTTCTCGTCAAAATTAACTCCATAATCAAGAAGGATATTTTGGCCCCGATCACTAACCAAGTAAGCGGCTCTCCCGACTTCGCCGCCTCCACCAAGAATCTTTATTTTTGCCATGATTTAACACCATTGTAACAGACTACAAACTATCCCACTATTAATAGTATCTTCGCATGCACTCCTTAATTATGGATAATATCCTTTAAGACCAGCTAGTTATTAGAATAGAAGAATAGAAGCAATAGGTGTATAAGATGCTACCGGGAATGAGTCCAAGAGAACTGAGACGAGCCTTAAAAAGAATGGGGATAGAACTACGAGAGCTTGAAGATGTAAAAAGAGTTGAAATAATACTCTCATCGAAAAAGATAGTAATAGACTCACCCCAAGTCCTCCAAATGTTTGCTAGAGGCACAAATATATTTCAGATAACAGGCGGCAGTCTACACGAAGAGTCGCTAGAGGAAGAAGTAGAGATCGAAATCAACGACGAAGATATAGAATTCATTGTTTCACAAACAGGTGTTTCCAAAGAAGAAGCAAGGAAAGCGCTCATTGAGACGAAAGGTGATATAGCTGAAGCATTATTGAAACTAAAGGGCATGGGGTAAATAATCATTGAAAATCGATAAAATAAAAGATGTTTATCGTCTTGTTCCAGATAGGAGGGTTAAAAAGCTTGATGAACCAGCTTATTTGTTAGGCGTGTTTTATGATGGTGAACTAGGAAAAGCTGTTCTTGAGTTCATTAGTCTTGATGGAGGAAAACTCATGTATTTACCCGATCCTGCAGGACATAAACCATACTTTCTCACAGATCTACCTCCTAACGAAGTGAGTAAAATAAAAGAAATTATTAATCACCCTGGTTTCGATTCCATCGAGACTATAACTAAGATAAATCCATTAACTAATGAAGAAGCACAATTAACAAAGATAATAACTAAAGATCCACTTAGTGTTGCTAAGCTTAGAGGAAAAGTGCCCCGAGCATGGGAGGCACATATCAAATATCATGAGAACTATGTATTTGACTACCAACTAATCCCCGGTATGAGATATCGCGTCAACTCTACTAATACCAAAAACCCGTTCCACTTAATCAAACCAACGATACCACAAGAAGTCGTGAATACTGTTAAAAACATATTCAGAGGGGAGGATGAAGAAACAAGAAAGCTAGCCCTTCAATGGCTACCATTATTCGAGGAAAAACCACCAAAAGCGAGAAGAGTTGCTGTAGACATCGAGGTATATACCCCGTTTAGAGGAAGAGTGCCACATCCCGTTGCAGCAGAGTATCCTGTGACTAGTATTGCATTTGTCGGAAACGATGGATACAAACGTGTACTACTTCTTGCCCGAGAACATCACTGGGGAGAAATCCCTGAAGAATATCCCATGGACGCTACAATAGAGTTCTATGATAGTGAAGAAGCTCTTATAATGGAGGCAATCCGTGTTCTCGCATCATATCCGATCATAGTAACATTTAACGGTGATAACTTCGACCTAAACTACTTATATCATAGGGCCCTAAGGATCGGAATACCAAAAGAACTATTACCTTTTAGATTTCATGAGGACATGATAAAGATCGAGTCATCAATACATTTGGACCTATATAAGTTCTTCAAGAATCGATCAATTAAATCCTATGCATTCGGTGGAAAATATCAGGAGGAGAACCTTGACACTATAGCCTCAGCACTACTAGGAATATCAAAGCTTGAGGTCGAAGGAAACATAGGAGAACTCCCTTACGGCAGGCTCATAGCATACAACTTTAGAGACGCCCTAATAACGCTGCAACTAACACTATTCAATAAAGAACTTGTATGGAGGCTCATGATTCTATTAGCTCGTATTGCAAAAACTAGTATAGAAGATATATGTCGAAAGAGTATATCTAAATGGATCCAAAATCAGTTCTACTGGGAGCACCGAAGACTCAACTATCTCATACCAGAGCCAGAAGACATAAAGAAACATAGCAAATCGAGCGCAACACAAGCAACAATCGAGGGCAAAAAATATGCTGGAGCGCTAGTTATAGAGCCCCCGAAGGGGGTCTTCTTCAATATAACTGTTCTTGACGTTGCATCGCTGTATCCCAGCATAATAAAGAGATACAATTTGAGCTACGAGACCGTAGATTACGAAAAATGCCCCGAAAATCAGCGAATCCCCGTTATAGATGAGACGGGAAAGAAGATACACTTCGTCTGCATAAGTCGTCCAGGCTTAACTGCACAGATAACCGGCCTGCTGAGAGATTTCCGTGTAGGACTCTATAAAAAGAGAGCTAAAAGTAAGAACATACCAGAAGACCAAAGGACCTGGTATGACGTTGTTCAACGAGCTATGAAAGTATTCATAAATGCTAGCTACGGTGTATTCGGAGCATCAACATTTCCTCTCTATTCTCCATCAATGGCTGAGAGTGTTACAGCATTGGGTAGGAGATCCCTATACGCCATATTAAGAAAGGCGGCCGAAATAGGTGTCAAGGTTCTATACGGTGACACAGACTCTATATTCCTATGGGATCCTACTCCTGAGCAGTTGGCTAAACTACAGGAGTGGGTCTCAAGAAATCTAGGCCTAGAAATAGATGTGGATAAGATCTTCAAATACGCGCTTTTCTCAGGTCTTAAGAAGAATTACATCGGTAGATATGTTGAAGGAGGCATAGAGATCAAGGGGATGGTGGCTAAAAAGAGAAACACACCGGAATTCCTTAAGAAACTATTCACAGAATTGACTGAGAGGTTAAAACAGGCAGAAAACCCTGAGGATTTTGTCGAATTAAAAGAATGGCTTGAAAACCAGGTGAAAACACTCTATAGAAAACTCCGAAAGAAAGAAGTCATGCTAAACGAGCTTGCATTCAAGGTAGGATTAACAAAGCCTGTAGAGAACTATACTAAGAATAAACCCCCACATGTTAAGGCCGCACTACAATTGAAACGCCACGGAATAAATGTGGCTCCCGGTGACCTAATAATCTTTGTCAAGGTAAAATCCAGAGATGGATATAAAGCTGTTCAACTCACCCGACTATATGAGATCGATCCTGATAAATACATAGAAATTATTAATGGTGCTCTAAGCCAGCTTCTAGGAGCCCTAGGTGTTAGTTGGGAGGACATCATAGGTGTTATGAGGCTCAGCCCGCTATCCTTTTTCAAATAAGCATCACTAATATTTTAAACATAATAACTTATATTGCCCTTCTCTGATTATCCATTATCAGCACTAAAATTACATGAGGAGAGATATAATGCCTAAGAAGAGGGAGAGCCGAGGAAGACATAAGGGTTCCAAAGGCCGAGTCGAGTACATACAATGTGACAACTGTGGAAGACTCATACCAAAAGATAAAGCTATATGCGTTACAAGATGGTATAGTCCAGTCAATCCACAGCTAGCCAGAGAATTAGAGAAAAAAGGCGCCATTATTATGAGATACCCTGTAACCAAATGCTATTGTGTATCATGTGCAGTACACCTAGGAATAGTAAAGGTCAGACCAGAGCATGAGAGAAAACCAAAGCCCCAGCCAATATAACATCGCTTTTATTGAGACAAAACCCGATTTTACCAGATACGATATTATACCCAGAATCATCAATTCGTTCAAACATACAGCAATACTAGACAATCTAATCATAGTTTACCCTCGAAAAAACTCCATACATCTTGTTGTATGCAAAAATAAACAACACAAGTGCCTTGATGAGAAAGTTTCGATCGAGGTCTTTCTGCAGAAAATAATCGAAGACACATATATAATTCATCTAACTGAAAATGCTCCACTAAATATTCATTATTTTCGCCCCTGGCTTACATCCATAGGCAAGAGTTATGACAAAATATTGTTTCTCTCAGGGATTCATAGCGATATCCCCTATAGTCTTCTCAATAGAATACGTGAGATTTCACCAGGAATAGAATCGCTGAGTCTGAGTAGAGTCCCCTACCTTGCATCAAGTATTCCAATAATAATAGATTTACTCATATCAACAGATTTAGCGGAAATAATATAATGTAGCTATCTCTTCAAATTCTATCTAAGAAAATAATGAAATAAGGTGTAAGGATGCCTAGAATAAAGAAACTAGTACTGGTAACAGCAACGCATCATCCATATCATAGTCTTTGGACAAAAATTGCAGAAGAAGCCGCCAGAAGACTAGGTGCCCAAGTTGAAGTGAAATACGAAGATTACGTCTACCTAATCGAACACGGCGACACTGACGAATACGGTATGGCTTGGGTTCCACAGCTATTAGCAGAATTTGATGACGGCAGTATACGTGTTCTTCTATCACAGCTACCGTTAAACGAGGCATTACAGCCAGATTATGAGAAAGCCTTAGAAACAATTGTCAAAAGAGCCAAAGAATACGAAGGCTCAGCCTAGCACCGAAGAGCTTTATTTTTCACAACACACTTTTCTTGCATAAACTATGTATCCAGTATGACCTATCATTAATGTCTGGGGACGGGTCGCGCCCTTGGACACATCATATTCTCTAAGCAATAGCTCATATGCATGAACTGATAAGAATCCCCGATGCTCCCGAAGAGCAATAACAGTCTTTTCCAACTGATTGACCGTGGGAACGTACATTATTACCGGAAAACCAGGCTTTAATACTTCATAGATTGTTTGTAAAGCATTCCATGGATCCGGTATGTCGAGAAAAACAGCATCTAGACCACGCAAATCCAAGGGCTTCCTTATATCGCCTACTTTTAAAACTACACGATCTTTATAGCCTAGAATCTCCATTGCCTCCCCTAGGATCCTAATCCTTCCCTCGTTTAGATCAAAACCGTATATCCTACCATTGGGGCCAACAAAATTAGCAAGACTTATGGTCAGAAAACCTGTTCCAACACCTGCCTCGAGAACGCGTGAGCCCGGACGTATTCCGGATAAATATATCATGAACGACAAGTCTTTAGGATAAATGACTTGAGTCGTTCTCTTAAGAAGTCTAAGTTTATCAATTAGAATAGGGGGCATGATGTATGCCTTCGCTCCTCTACTAGTATATACTATTTCTCCAAAACTCTTACCAACGATATGTTCATGTTTAATAAAGCCCTTGTCAGTGCCTAGAATACCGCCTCTGACCAATCGTATGACGAAGGTTCTCTTCTCGTCAATATATATTGAGACTATATCTCCATAACTGAGACTATCCGTCCTGGCGTCAGTCATCATCCTTTCCTCAGTAATACCAACCCTCTTCATCTAGAATTATACTAGATGTATATAATCCGTTTTAAAAGTAGAGAAGACTGGGTGATTTGATTGGAGGAAGAAAAGAGAGTATATTTGATGAGTATTAGGCCTAGATACGCCTATAGAATATTTGCAGGCATAAAGAAGTTTGAGCTGAGGAAATGGTTTGGCCTCAAACCAGAGCCCGGTTCCACAATTATAGTGTATGCCAGCGGGAGTGTAAGAGCAATAATTGGCGAGTTTACAGTTGGTAAAGTCATATTTGGGGATTCAAACGCTGTTTGGCGTAAGTTAAATGAATTTACACAGACAGGGTTGGGAAGAGATGATTATAGCTATATATCAGGCTCTCGTGCCGCCATGGCGCTTGAGGTCGTTGATCCTAAACTGTATGACTACCCAATTACACTTAACGAGCTACGCAGGATTTTCCCGGGTTTCATGCCTCCATTAAGTTTTAGAGTTCTTGAACTAGATGAGCCACTATATAGGTTATTAATAGAAAAGGCTAGAAAATCCGTCAAATCAACTATCTCCTAAAAACCGTTACTGGACTCTAAGTTCTGCCTCCTGTATCCATAATTCTTTCTTAAGGAGATCGCGGACAGCTACTCTTATTACTTCGCTCCTACTACTATACCGTCCAATCTTTACTAGTTCGTCTAATCCCTCAACATATATCTCAGGCATTTTAACAGTAATTAATCTCATCCTTGCAATGCTTCCAGCCATATCTTTTCACCGTTAAAAGAATGCTAGCATAAAAATTTAAAAACCCCCAAACTAATGACTCTCGAGGAGCTCTATGACTTCGGATCTCAACTCATTCAAGTTGATAATAGAATAGGGCACGAATTTTCCCTTCATATTATTATCTAGCTCACCGGATACTATCATGGCCTCACTTATTATTCCCATGAACTCCCGAGGAGGAAGGATAGCAACAGCCCGTACCTCACTCGCTTTAATATTTCTTATATTTGTAACAATTATGAATCCAAATCTCTCAGTTCCAGCCTTCAGTACTTTAAGATTGCTGGCGGAAGGATGCTTTTGTACTGATAATACCTCGACGCCAATAACATCTACAGCATATTCGGGAAGATTCTCATCACCATATCTTAATCTTCGACGAAAACCCATGATCATCCAAAGACAGTATTTAATCTCAGCGATAATTAGTTTTTGTTTAGTAGTGAGCCTAACCTGCGATCTCATGGCAACATAATTTTTGAAGAGTTCTTCACATATATGTTTTCCAAGCTTCTCCAATTCACCGATCTCAGGCGATTTCATTAGAATTTTTGCTGGCAAGTAAGAGTACTTTATCCTGTAGACGGTATTTCTAGCTTGCTTTACCAAATCCTCCAGCTTTCCTTTATTAATGGGAAAAGGTAAATTCCAGTTCTTTATTCGCATTGCGAGCTCATCGACGGCTTTCTCTAGCAATAATATTCTGTAGTCATTCCTCGTATCCATGCCTGATCACCAGGATATCAAGTATTATATTCCACATCTTACTAAGTATAGCATACCAGTCTCTCAGTATTTGTTTAAAGCGCTCTTTTGAAACCATTATATCGAACAACGAGAAGCCTAGAACCATGTAAACGTAGGGAACAAGTTGAACCGCGTAGAAGCTATACTGTGTTTTTCCGCCAAGAACATAATCTAAAACGTAGCCTGCAAGCACGCCAAATAAAAATAACGAACTCGTGGCAAATCCGCGGTGTTTCCTATACGCCGGTAGTAGGAGAGCAAACATTACCAATGATAACGCCCATGCAGGCCACAGTGTCTGTGCTAGTAGTGCTCTGTTGTTTTCAAAATAATATAGTACAAACGAATTTACACCAAGAAACCAATCTATAGGCGTGGAAGACACTGGACAATTGGGCCCACTACATTTTATGGATAGATGCCAAGATATAGCCCCGGTTATTGATTGTTGAAACCATGATGAAAAACCTGTGTACATAATTAGCGGCAGTGAGATAGTGATCTGAAACAGTAGGAACAGTACGATGCTAATAAGCATAACCTCGATAGCTGAATATACGAGAGTCGAAAATCTCCGATCCTTTTTGACCGCTTCCCTTACATATAGGATCGATATAGGTATCATCACAAACAATACGCTAAACTTAACAATGGAGCCGAGAACACCAGTTATTATTGCCAGCTTGTATCTCTTCTTAGAGGCAAAGTACACGGCTATAACGGTTGCTAGTGCTACGAATATGTCAAGCATAGCAATGCTCGACATAGCGCGAAGGATAGGATCGAGAAGCAAAGCAGCAGATACGCCAAGAGCTAACCACTCATTTTTGGTGAGGTTTTTCATTACCAAATACGTGAAGAGGATGACGAGCAAACCAGCTATAATGCTAGGTATTCTCCAGAAAAGCGGGTAATCTCCAAATATTGTCATTGACAAAGCTATTAAATATTTCACGAGTGGCGGGTGTTCGTAGTTCATGTAAATATTAATATTCGCGGCATCCGGTATACGCCATCCATAAACAACATCGGTAATATGAACTCCGTTATTCTTCAAATAAGAAACATATTTTTCTATACAGCTTATTGTTGGTGCCTGCACATAGAATGCGTTAATTTTGTTATAGCTCGTATCTACTATTTCAACATTATATAGTTTAGCTCCATCATAAATAGCCGACATATTTGCTGGCGCGATGTATATAATAGATGCACCTGGCTCTCCATAGAATCTTGGTAGGGCATGAAACACTTTTTCTAGAATATTCCTAGCACTCGAAACATACCAAACCTCGTCAGAAACGTATCCTTTGCCACCTCTGCTAATTTCTTCAGATGTGAGCTTTTGATCTAATGAATAAAAATTATAGGCTGCAACAGCCAACACTATGATGAGCAATATAGTGATCGCTATCTTTTCTTTTCTATCAGCGGTCACAGTATTTTGGCTCATGTCAATCTACCGTCAAAACATAATTTGTCTGTAAAGTATTAATCATAACCATATAAAATAAAATTAAAGAAAAACTGTATTTGGTGAAAACCTTTTGAAAACCCTATATAAGGTATTACTTATATCGTTGATGATCTGGATTATTAATTTTGTTGTTCATATGCCTTTAATATTGCAGAAAAGCATATTTTGTAACGAGCTTTTTCATCCTATCTATACCGATTTTCTCGCCTATTTCAAATCATCCATAACTAGCTTCGGAAGCGCTGAGAAATACTTAATGTCAAACCCATACTTTGATTACCCGTTTGCATATCCTCCCCTTATAGGATTTCTATGGCTTATTCTTACTAGACTTACATATTTTTGCTTCTTGATGGCTCATATTCATTTATCTCTGGAGCTCATATATAGTATATTCTATGTAATGTATTCATTTTTCAGTCTTATCTTTTTACTGATCTATTTTTACTTCGTCGATAGAATCGTTGATACTAAATCAAAGATACCCCCATTTATTATGCCATCGCTACTGATATATGTTATATACAGCTGGGCAATGCTCTGGCTAGCGCTCTTAATACTTCTCATCTATTCTCTTAGTAAGAAGTACCATTTTATATCAGGACTAGTGCTAGGCCTTATGATCGCTACGAATCCATACTCAGCTGTATTGATGCCATTGCTCATTTACAGCATTTATTATGAAAGAAGGGATCAGATGAGGCGTTTTATCGGCGGCGTTTTTGTTCCTTTATTGTCGTATACGTCACTATTTCTTAACGATAAATCCCTAACATTATTCCTAGATAAATATTTCCCTGCATCATGCCTAAACTGTTCATTCCTAATCCTTACTTCGAAAATAAGCCCGGATTACATTATGCCTCTCTCTTACATCGTAACAATGATTCTTGTTTTCCTTATACTTGGATTAAACGTGAAATCTTTATATTGTAGAGGATTAGGAGATCTAGGCGCTAAAGTATTGCTGGTTATCACGTCTTCTATCTTATTTAGCATCTCTTACCTACCACAATATGGCTTAATTGTTGCTTCAAGTCTTTTACTCGTGGCGAGAGAGCTTAGGGTGAAAATCCTCATCTTATTATCTGACGCTCTTAATGCATCCATTATTCTTTTATGGTTTCACGACCTGTATTTGAGGAAGATTATGTCTTTCCTAAATCTAGGATTAGTATTTAACCCTTGGAGCCTTAATTCGCCTGTGCAGTGGATGGTACAGGTTAGAAACATGATACAGATAATCATATTCTTGGTAATTGCATCAGAAATCCTATACTTATATCCGAAGAAAAGTTATAAGCCAATTAGTGCGGAAAAGGTATGATTGAGGAGCCGGGGTCGCCTAGCCTGGTAGGGCGCCGGCCTGCTAAGCCATCGGCATGGTGTGTGGAGAGCCGGTGGGGGGTTCCCCGCGCGGGTTCAAATCCCGCCCCCGGCGCTTCCCCTAATTTTCCTAGTCTTAATGGAATAGATGAAGTGCTAATTCTGCATAGATCTTGCATGAAGCTTCTAATTCTTTGATCGATACATATTCGTTTGGTTTATGGGCCAGTTCCTCGTTTCCGGGACCGATTCCTATAGTTGGTATATTCCTTATTCCTGCTGAGTACACACCGTCCGTGCTGAACCTCCAATATCCAAGTGTTGCCTTGCTATTGTACTTTTTGGTAAGACTAAGAATATGTAGGCTTAGTTCACCCTGGTATATCCAGGCTGGGAAATAGTGTTCTATAGTGATTATTTTTCCTGTCCACATTTTCGCTTTGTCTATTAGGTACTGTACATCTATTGTACCCTCGACCTGCTGGACTACGTTCTTGATCCTGGAGATAGTTTCCTCCTTGCTTTCAGACGGTACCATACGGTAATCGACTATCATTTCACAACGATCCGGTATCATAGGAGGTGATTGGGGCTCGCATTTAATGATCGTAGGCGATAAGGTAGACCTTCCTAACATATTGTGAACGGGGAATTTTGTCGAGTTAAGCCTCGTAATTATATCGGCCAAAGATTTTATCGGGTTAAGGGCTAATTCAGGCATAGATGCATGTGCGGATATACCCCTAACAGTTATTTTGATAACAGCTCTCCCTCGGTGTCCTCTGTAGACGTTTAATCTTGTTGCTTCACCTAGTACCACCAAGCCCGGAGTTATCCTAAGTGTTTCCTCAATTGCTTTGGAGAAACAAACTCCCTCGGCGATCTCTTCATAAGGCACAAAGATATAGTAGATGTCAGCTGAGGGTTTATTGATCAGTGTAATACTACTGATCATAGCAGCGATTGCTCCTTTCATATCGGACGCTCCACGTCCATAAATTCTACCATCAACGATCTTAGGTTCAAAGGGCGGATATCTCCATTGCTCCAGATCACCTGGTGGGACAACATCCATATGCCCTTCAAAAACGATCTTTCCATTACCTTCTCCCCTAAGAATACCTATTACATTACCATAGCTATCTATGAATGCCTTATCTACACCATTCTCCTCGAGAAAATCCCTGATCGCATACGCTATTTCTCTTTCTTCTCCAGAATAACTTTTAATACTGATTAATGTTTTGAGCACTTCTACAGGATCGTCATACATGATCATACACCGATAGGTGCATAATAGCCCGCGGGCCGTAGCCCCACTGTGCCCGTACACCGCCCTCCCGTCAGAGCCCTTCCACGCCCACACTCAACCCCGGTGACCCGTGAACGCTGACGGCCGGGGTTAGGTTGCTCCCTTCCGGGCCTGGCCAGGTTCCCCCGGCTAAGGCGGTTGACCCCCTCCCTCCGGAGGGGGCTCCGCCACCGTCAGCCCCACGGGGCGGGGTTCATTGCTGGGCGGGGGGTTAACGGGCGCGGTGTACAGACACAGGGTTCTCTGGCTTCCTATTTGGAAGCCCTACCTACGGCCCGCGGGCATTTAGAGATATGGGTTATGGGATTTTATAAAGAATTTCATGGAGCCAGAGCTAGTACTAGTATTAGAAGCGTTAGAATGTTGATGACATGTGAAACTATTTTGTTCCTTATCATCTCGTACACTATTCTACCTCCGTCGGTAATGAATAAGGGCGCGATATTGATTATTCCCAAGCTCATGTTAACCAAATATATCCATTGTGCTAGTCCAACTATGAATTCTGCCATATTAATGCCCACTAATTTGATGAGCCATAGGCTTGGAGAAGCTTGAAGATATACACCAAGTAGATGCGTAGATGCTGGTTTTAGAAATGAAATATTAGCTAGACTATTGTTCTGTGGAATATATACCGTCAGTATAAGACGTGTCGTTCTATTAAGACCTAAATACGAGTGCAAAGCCTGGAGTGTTGCTTGAGTCCCATTAATTCTTAGGATAATGTATCCAGGCTTCAATCCTATGTGTTCGGCAAGACTATTCTCTACAACATTAGTTATAATATAACCATAGGATGAAACCAAGGGGATAAGCAAAACCATGAAGAGAAGTGCCAATGCTATATTGCTTGCGGGCCCCGCCGACAAGGTGAGTATCCGCGCTTTTTTCGAGGCTCTAGGAAAACTTTCTTCGTCTATCTCGGTAAACGCTATCGGTACAAATAATATTATGGCGAATCCTAATCCCTTAACAGGAATACCATGACTTCTGGCAACATAGGCGTGTGCGAACTCGTGAACTGCCGCCGCTATAACAACTGCGATTGTGAAGTATAGGAGAAAAACTCCTGTAATGTTTATTCCAGGTATCAATAGCTGTACCGTAACCCCTGTTTTTAGCATACCCAGTTTGGAGATTAGCGACATTATCATTGCTGAATAAAACATGTATATACCGATCAATGCTAGTGGTATGGATATATATGATGCCTTACTGATAAGAGGTGATGGCTTAACATCGTATGGTTTCTTGTAAATAAGCACAACTCCATAGTATAGTTTTATCCCTCTTGAAACAAACCATTCTTTCCTAGAAATATAGATGGTATTTACTAAAGCCCAAAAACTAATGAGAGACAACACGAAGTTATAGATATTACCAATATCCATACCACGCACCCAAATACCTATCTATCAACTTTAATCTACTAAGCAGGAAGCACATTAATTAATAGATGGGAAGAGAATTGCCTCGAGCAAAAATAAAGAAAACACCAGAATATATTGAAGTAATCTACGATGACAAGCACTGGGAGATACTAGCTACGCTGAGGAAGAAAGCAATCGATATTCTTAAGGGACTCACCCGATATGGAATCAACGCCATAGTTCATGGTAGTCTTGCAAGGGGTGATGTGCATAGTAAAAGTGACATCGATGTATTCATACCATATACTCTGCCTAGCTACAAGGTAGAATTAGCAATAGAATCTATGGGGCTACAACCTGTGAACAGATACATAGTGGTAGCAACCCCATCTAGCACACCTAAAGCTTATATTGCGCTAGACCCTAACGACAGGATCATGATCAGCTTTCCATTAGCTAAACTGAGCCCTAGAGAGTACGAGTTCTATATTTTCGGCGGACTCCTAGATCTTAAGGGTCTTATCGAGAATAAGAGAGTGCCTGGCGTAGATAAAAGGCTGGTGTTTATTGAGCCTACTAATAGAGGGCATCGAGAATCACCTGTCATAGGTAATGAGAATGTTGTTGCCAAAAAAATAGGTATAAGTGTTGAGACTGTGCTAGAACGTGTTTACGTGCTTAGCAGGAGAGACAAGATAGGTAGGACTGGTGTCTTCATAAAATATTATCTGGGTAAAGACGAGGGCTTCGAAGAGGCGCTTAACAAGATAGCCAAACAGTATCCACATATCCGTAGAAAACTCTACGGGAGCGGATTAATCTAAATTAACTAATCGGAAACCTTAATATTGCAATAATACCTCCAAGGCCTTCAAGCTCATAGTAGATAGGCGATTCCCTTGGAACAACGATTATTTCAGCCCTCCTCCCATAGGCTTCTTCTAGGATTTTATCTATACGTCTCCGCTCATGCTCATCGTAAGTCCGTAATAGCTCCTCTGAAACAACTATTTTATCGACAGCGTTTAACATAACGGCACGTTCAACATCGTCAATACCATAGGCAATCATCTTATCATTAGTCATCAATAACTTTCTAAATTCAGCCAAGACCTCTTGTGCCCTCATGAGGCTAACTTCTTTCAACGCTTTCTTGACACTATCCCTATGCATCAGTTCCTTAATGCCCGGTCTACCACCTATAGATACATTATCACTGATCACAATTGTGCTTCCAATTTTTTCCCTAATAATTGATGCCAGCCTCTGTCTTAGCATACTTGGACTACCTATTATGACAGAGCGAGCACCATATCTAGAGACATAGTCCGCAATAATCTTACCGATCTTGTATAAGAACCTGTCAAGCATCTTGTCGAAATCAACTGGCTCGTTCTTACCGGGAAGACTCAATACCTCCTCATATAAAGTCTTAACGCCTTGCTCGGACATGAGAGCTATGGCAACATCATCATAATCGATGGCTACTAGAAGGATCCTAGGCCTTCTCTCTAAGGCTTTCTCAAGCCTTTTCAAAATATGTGCAGACCAGTGTTCCTTCCGGATTATTATAGGTTTTCCTGGCTCAACATTTATTGTGTGATAACGCCCCTTAACACCGAACCTTTCTGGGCCGTCAACGACTATTCCGCGTATTCTTAGTCTATCAGTAAAAGGCTGGAACTCTAGTGCTTTCACCCTTATAGTCAGAGTCATTGGTATACGTCGACTGCTACCCCCCTCGACTTTTACGTCTCTAGTAGTCTGCGCTGTGACATGATCGTCTGGCATTATTATGTTGTAGAGTAACCATATATCATCTTGATCCTCGGGTACTAGCTTGACCATTCCTTTCCTTAGATCTTTCTCTAATATCTTCAAAGCCCTCACTCACGTGGAATTAATAGTTATCTAACTCTATTAATATAGATGAATTATGGGTGTTTACATGATTATAGAGTTCTATTTCCTCGACAATACCTACGAGGTTGTTGGTGCGGAACCCCACATAATCATATGGGGGATAACTCGGGATGGAAAAAGGATTCTACTACGAGATAAGAGGTTTAGACCATACTTCTATGTGATCCTCGAGGAGGGCGTGGATGTAGAACGAATTATTCGAGAAGTAAAATCCTTATCAGACTCACGTTCACCAATAATAGATATCTCCCTTACGGAAAAGAAATATTTTGGAAAGCCTGTGCGGGCTCTCAGAATAACTACTATGATCCCGGAGAATGTTAGAAGGTATAGAGAAAAGATTAGGAAGATAAAGGATATTAGGGATGTTGTTGAAGCTGACATAAGGTTTAGTATGAGATACATAATTGACAATGATCTCCGTCCTTGCGGGTGGCACAGGGCCGAGGTCAGGAAGATCCCCAAGAAACCGGGATACCGTGTTGACGAGGAATATGAAATAGTCGGGAATATAGAGCCGCTCAACGATACAACACCGCCTAAAGATCTAAGGTATGTGGCATTCGATATCGAGGTTTATACGAAAAGCGGTAGTCCTAAACCCGAAAAAGATCCTGTAATAATAATCGGTGTTAAGGACACTGATAATGAATTCAAACAATTTTTAGCCGATGATAAAGATGATCGTGGGGCTATAAACGGTTTTATCAACTATATTAAAACATATGATCCCGACATAATTGTTGGTTATAATAGTAATGGCTTTGATTGGCCATACCTGATCGAGAGAACCAAGAAAATAGGCTTACGCCTAGATGTGTCAAGACGGGTAGGGGTAGTTCCGAGGACGAGTACATATGGACACATATCCGTTCCTGGTCGTTTGAATGTAGATCTATATGATTATGCCGAAGAAATACCTGAGGTAAAGATTAAGTCCTTAGAAAATGTTGCTGACTACCTAGGTGTTATGAAGAAAAGCGAGAGAATACTAATCGATTATCTAGATATGCCGAAGTATTGGGATGATCCAGAACTCAGACCTCTTCTCCTTAGATACAATAGAGAAGACGTCGAGGCAACCTTTGGCTTAATGGAGAAATTTGTTCCGTTCGGTATGCAATTAGCAAACTTGACAGGATTACCTTTAGACCAAGTTGGAACAGCCAGTGTCGGATTCAGGCTAGAATGGTATCTAATGAGAGAGGCATATAGATACAATGAGCTAATACCTAATAGGATCGAGAGACCATACGAGTCCTATCGTGGCGCAGTGGTTCTAAAGCCAGTAAAAGGTATACATGAGAACATCGCAGTGCTTGACTTCTCGAGCATGTATCCCAGTATCATGATAAAATATAATGTTGGCCCGGACACCATAGTCAGAAATGAAGTATGCGATCCCGAAAAACATTACATGGCACCAGAAGTAGGTCACTGTTTCAGAAAGGAGCCCGAAGGATTCTTTAGAAAGGTATTGTCAACACTTCTAGAGCTTAGGAAATCGATTAAGGAGGAAATGAAGAAGTATCCCCCAGATAGCTATGAGTATAGATTATTGAATGAAAGACAGAAAGCAGTTAAAATTCTCGCTAATGCTACTTATGGCTATATGGGCTGGGTCGGGGCAAGATGGTATTGTAAAGAATGCGCAGAAGCCGTGACAGCATGGGGACGCCAGACTATACGTAATGCTATTAAAATCGCTGAATCGCTCGGCCTTAAAGTAATATATGGGGATACTGATTCACTATTTGTTACATATGACAAGGAGAAAACCGAAGAACTAATAAGGAGAATTAAGGAGGAGCTAGGCTTAGACATTAAGATCGACAAGATCTATAAACGCATATTCTTCACCGAGGCAAAGAAAAGATATGCGGGCTTATTGACCGATGGAAGAATCGATATAGTTGGCTTTGAAGCAGTCAGGGGGGATTGGGCAGAGATCGCAAAGGAAGTGCAGGAGAAGATCACTGAGATATTGTTGAAAGAGAGAAGCACAGAGAAAGCAATAGAATACGTGAGAAAAATAATCGCTGATCTCAAGCAGGGCAGAGTGCCTCTCAACAAACTCATCATCTGGAAAACACTTTCCAAAAAGCTTGAAGAATACAGTGTTGATGCACCACATGTTGTTGCTGCGAAAAAACTAGTGCAGCTAGGTTTAAGGCTTTCGACTGGTGATAAGGTGGGCTACATTATAGTTAAGGGCGGCGGTAAGATCTCGAGCCGGGCAGAACCATATGTCCTAGTCAAGGATACCAGGGCTGTTGATACAGGATATTATATTGATCACCAGATAATTCCTGCAGCAATGAGGGTTCTAGGCTATTTCGGTGTCTCCGAAACACAGCTGAAAATGGCTGCTCGGACAGCCGGGCAAAAAAGCCTGTTCGATTTTTTCAGCGGTAAAAAATAATGTATTGTGTTATAATAGGTCGTTGAATGTAAGAATTATTATGTCTTGAGGTTTTTTACTGATCTTTCCCATTTTAGCCCCTATCAATAGTTTAATTTTCTTAGCACCTGCTTTTTCAACAAGTCTCTGTGTAACGATACCATCATATACTACAGCATAAACAGCGCCTTCGTCTAATTCGTCAAGAACGTTAACCAAGTCTCTAACAGGTATTCTTTTGACTGGTTTCCAGTCATTAGTATAAAGTATTGCCTCGAGCGTCCCTAGAAGCGACTTAATGTCTGATCTAATGTTCTTCGGTATACTGATAACTTCTTCAACAACTTGTCTTGCTTCGGTCTTTTCTTTTTCAACGGGTTTTTCCTCTTTTTCTTTGGCGGTACCTTCAACTAACTGGGGTTTCGGAGCATGTTTCTTAGGAGGTTGAGGGGCTGCTTGCCTGCTTAGACGCTCTTGTACTTGTAGGAGATATTGCGCCTCCTTACTTCCAGCAGCTACAAGATCCTCGAGGTACTTTTTGGTAGGAATAGCCTTTGATAGTGCTTCTTTGATTTCTCTCCCAGTCAGCTCTTCGACCTCTTTCCCAGTGGGGGCTCTTGCTATTTTATCGACCTTTATGCTTCGCAGTATTTCTTTTAATATTAAGTCACCGCCATGATCTCCATCCAGGAAGGCTATCACTTTTTTCTTCTTAGCAAGGCTAGATATTGTTTCTGGGACTTTTCTTGCTCCACCCAGAGCAATTGTGTTGGTTATACCGTATCTAAGCAGATTGATTACATCGGCACGTCCTTCCACGAGTATTATCGTATCGCTTCGCTCAACATCTGGTCCTGCAGGCAATCCTTCTGATCCATATTTTATCGGCTCGGGTGCCTTCATTGCCTGTTGTATTTCGAGCAGTATCTCTTTGAGGTCTGGTGATTTAGTTCGTGACCACGTTCTCAATATTTCCTTGGCACGTTCGACTATTCGTTTAATCTTCTCCATCCTCACATCGATAATGTCGACTACTTGTATTTTTGCGTTGTAAGGGCCTACTCTTTCAACGCTCTCTATCATAGCGGCGATTAACGCCGTCTCTATTCGGTCGAGATTACTCGGTATTATTATCTCGCCAATAGTCTTCCCATTATATGTGCGCGTGTTTACCTGGATCCTCCCAATTCTCCCCTTGTCCTGCAGTGCTCTTAAATCGAACTGCTCGCCTAGCAAGCCTTCGGTTTGACCGAATATTGCTCCTATGATATCATGTTTTTCTACTACGCCGTTGACTTCTACTTTCGCTTTTATCAAGTACTTGGTCAAATATCATCACCCTTTTCCCAGTTACTAGGTAATGTGATGAGCGTGATACGCTCGCTTATTAACTGTGTAAATAGCTATTTTAGAGTTCAGATTATACATTTACGGTATTTAAATCATTGTTTACACCGTTAAATACAATCAATATCTCAGTATATGGTTAATTATTCAATAAACCATTGTCTATGGAACAATAATTACAATTCCACGGCCCTTTAGGGCTGTCCCCCACTACTAACACCCGTGATCATCGAAGCCGTGCGGCTCTGCTCACACGGGCTCTTAATAGTGGGAGTGGGGCTGTCTCCCCGGGCCGCTAACCGAGAACATTCAACTTTTATATTATTCATATAAAAATATTATCATTAAATCAATGTAGCAAGACAGCATGTTATGGATAGGTAAGTGTTTCTCCGGGTTTTAGTATTATGACCTTTGTTGCAGTAGTATTTTCAACCAATTCTTTGAACTTCTCAGGATCGGTTTTTATTGGTGGGAATGTATTATAGTGCATAGGTATTGCTATTCTCGGTCTTATCATATGTACTGCCTTTACCGCCTCCTTCACACCCATAGTGTAGTGTCCGCCAATCGGGAGCATTGCTATATCAGGAGAGTATAGCTCGCCTATAAGGCTCATTTCGGCGAAAAGTCCAGTATCGCCTGCATGATATATGCTTATGTCTCTTCCTCTGATCACGAATCCTACGGGGACGCCGCGCTGGCTACTATGCAGGGCTGGCGTCATAATCACCTCCAGATCTGGAATCTTTAGTTTTCCACCAATATTTCCGTCCACAGCATCTACGCCCTGCTCGCTTGCATAAAGGGCTACTTCAAATATGCCGACTATCTTGGCGCCTGTGGCTTTGGCTATTTCAATAGCATTTCCTATGTGGTCGCCGTGATCATGTGTGACAAATATGTAATTAATAGGTTTTTTCTTATAATCATCTACTTTAACCGGGCTAAGAGGATTTTCTAGCCATGGATCGATCAATACTGTTTTCTCCTTGCCGTCAAGACCAGTCAATACTACCTCGAATGCTGAGTGGCCCAGATACTTTATTATGGCCATAATTATCACCCCTCAGAACTGTGCATTTGTTCCGTTATTCTTCTAGTGACTATACCCGAAATAAATCTTTAAACAAGAAACATAATATTCTTCGGTAAGCTCTACTATATTGGTGAAAACTATTGGGTAAACTGGGCGACGAAGCTATAGACAAGCTGATCAGAGCTGGAAGAATAGCAAAGATCGTCCGCGAAGAAGCTGCAAAGATGGTAAAACCTGGGATGAAACTCGTTGATCTCGCAGAGCATATTGAGAACAGGATAAGAGAGCTAGGCGGTGAACCTGCTTTCCCGACAAATCTAAGTATTAACGAAATCGCTGCACATTATACACCAGTCGTTAATGATAAAACTATAGTTCCCGATAACGCTGTCATAAAGATAGATATAGGAGTACATATCGATGGTTATATCGCGGACACTGCAACAACCGTGACATGCAATCCGGTTTATGAGCCTCTCCTTGAGGCTACAAGAAAAGCACTAGAAGCCGCGCTCTCTATTCTCAGACCCGGAATAAAAGCCAAGGAGATTGGATACATTATTGAGAAAACTATTGAAAACTACGGATATAAACCGGTAAGAAATCTAACAGGCCACAGTATCGACCAATATATCATACATAGCGGCAAAAGCATACCTAACTTTAACGACATATTCAGCAGATGGAAGCTTGAGGACGGTGTATACGCTATAGAGCCTTTCGCAACCAACGGTGTTGGACTAGTAAAGGAGGGGGAAACAAAGACCATATACTCCATTAAAAAGAGACGAGGTAGACTGACCATATACGAGCGAAGATTATTCGAGAAAATATGGAGTGAAAGACGCACCCTACCATTCTGTGAGCGATGGTATAGGGATATGTTTTCGAATATTGATGGCTTAAGAAATACTATTAAGATGCTTGAGCGCCACGGTGTGATCTTATCTTATCCCATACTGATTGAGAGAGGAGGAGGAATAGTTGCCCAGTTCGAACATACAATAGTTGTTAATGGCAATGAAATCATTGTTACAACTCTATAAGGCGTGTTTTGGATTAAAAATATTAAGATACGAGTACATTACACCCTAGGAGAGACAGAGAGTTAAGGTGTAATAATTATTGGCGACCGACTGGGTCTCGCTGGCAACACAGCTCATATGGATAATATTGTTTATATTGATATTCACCGGGGCCAACCAAAAGATCCAGATGCGTCTATGGAGCTACGATATAAGAAACAAGTTGTCAGTCATAAAATCATATCTAGAACAAGACCGAGCACGTGTAGAGAGACAACTCAAAAACCTGGGAGTAAAATCTCCTGATCTGCTCATCAAGCGTGCCATGGACTTTTTTATAATACAGCCAGTGGACATAGAGCCCACTGATATAATAAAACGTCTAGAACACCTGATCATAACGGGAGATAAAAGCTTCAGGAAAATGGTTGAACAAGCTATACCTACATCCACAAAGTACGAACGAAGCCTTGTTGAGACAGGATTATCTATAGTTGGAGTTATGAACCAGATATACAAAATTGTCCGCCACTACCTATTGTCTGGAGAGAAAGAGAACAACTGGATACTTTTAATGCAGTTAGAAATGTCCATGCCCCAAATCATGAGGATCGTTGAAACATATCATAAATCTCTAGACGCGTTCTTAACCGGCACACCAATAGGTGATAGCGTAGGCCCTCTCGTAACCTATAGACTGATCGAGCTAGGAAAGGTAATCTCAAAGAAAGTAGTGGAGGATACAAGTATAACGGAGCTATGGCTTGATGATCGTAGAATATATGTTGTCAAGGCAGAAGGGCCGGGAAGCAATGTCGGGAGGCCAGGCCATGTTCTTTATGACCTAGTGGAGGAACTCAAAGGCGGAGTTGACCTCGTCATAACAATTGATGCTGCATTAAAGCTCGAGGGAGAAGAAACAGGCGAAATAGCCGAGGGTATTGGTGCTGCAATAGGTGATCCAGGACCCGAAAAGATAGCGATAGAGAGAGCAACGACAAAGTACGGTATTCCCCTTAAAGCACTAGTAATTAAGATGGATTTAGGTGAAGCAATACATACTATGAAAAAAGAAATATATGAGGCGGGCGAAAAAGCCCTAGAATATGTGCGTAGGATCATAATAGAGTCTACTAAGCCCAAATCCACAATAATAGTGGCCGGAATAGGGAACACATTAGGTGTACCAGGATGATGTTCGACCAGAACACAATGCTCATACTAACACTTATCGCACTCGCAATACTAGTCATACAATTGTACATGGAGTATAGACGCAAGCCCAAACAAGCAAAGTACATCTCAAAAGAACTAATCATATGTAAGAAGTGTGGCTACGAAGCAGAGAGAGACTACGAGCCGGGAGACTTTATATCCCTCGTCAAAGGGAAATGCCCTAAGTGCGGCGGAGAACTAGTGATAAAAGCGATTTACTCGGTAAAACTCGAAGAAAGAAAAACTTAAAAGCCAACCACTCTAATCTAGGTTAATCGGCGGTCCGACCCGGCCATAGTGGCCGGGCAACACCCGGACTCATATCGAACCCGGAAGTTAAGCCGGCCACGTTGGGGTGGGCCGTGAGGTCCGCGAGGCCTCGCAGCCGCTCCAAGCTGGGATCGGGCCGCCATTAATTCCTCCACTTCTTAATACCACAAATCAAAATATTCAGATAGTATAGCTAGCTGTAGTTAAGACTCTAATACTTGTATTCAAACAAAGATATGAAATGGTGGTTGTATGGAGAATCTACCCTATACATCAATAAGAATTAAGAACTTTAATATTGATAGTCGTAGTCTGACAGGTATAGAAATAGGGCTTCCAAACGCGCCTAACCTGGTCCTACTGAGAGGAGAAAAAGGCTTCATTATGTGTGGATATCTAAATATCGATGTATGTGAGAAACTAGGTATTATCGCTGCAATGGTTTCAGGTGTCAAGACTGTGGAGGACTTGCTGGATGCACAGATTAAGGCCTCTACCACTAAGGCTAAAGAACTAGGTATAGTACCGGGCAAAAAAGTAAAAGAAATAATAGGTTTGATCTAGTGGTTACTAGGGTCCGACTAAGATGAGCCGTTCCCTAGGGATAGCACTTATTATTCTCGGATTTACGCTTGCTCTTGTATATTTTATTGGCCTAGTTATCGCTCCAGACATGTATGTCGGCGGCATCAGATTTTCTGACCTGCTCATAAGAGTGGCCGTACTAATAGCAATATTTGGAGTTTCGGGTTTCATAATGTATGTAGGCTACGTTATGATAACTAGTGCAAAAGAAATATCAAAAGAAGAAGCCGTTAAGGAATACAAGGAATCACAGAGGTGATCTTTTGGCTTCACCAACTCGTGTTAAGATAATCGTGACAGTGGGCCCAGCGACAAATAGCTATGAAATAATAAAAAGACTGATATCGGAAGGTGTCAGCTGTTTCAGAATAAACTATTCTCACGGAGAACCAAAGATCTGGGACGAATGGATCAGCTATATCCGCGACGCCTCTGCCGAGCTGGACACTGTAGTATCAATAATGGGTGATCTCCCAGGCCCCCAAATAAGAATAGGAGACATAAAACCTCAGGAAATACATACTAAGGACAAAATACTTCTAGTCCTAGGAAATTCTGCCTCAGAAGAAAAAACTATTCCAATACCTATAAAGAAAGTTTTCGAGACACTTGAGATTGGTGATCTCGTACTACTCGATGACGGAAAAATAATGCTAAGAATAGAGGATGTATCGGAAAACCAAGCAGTAGCAACGGCTTTAAACGATGGCGTCATTTTACCACATAAAACACTTGTTATACATGGAAAAGAAATCAATCTACCCTCACTGACTGAACGCGATGTACAATACGTGAAGTACAGTGTGAATAAAGACATAACATTTCTAGCCCTAAGCTATGTTAGGACATCAAAAGACGTGGAAGTCGTAAGGGATCTTGTCAGTAGACTCACCAAGAACCCCCTTAAACTGGTCGCTAAGATCGAGACTAGATCCGCAGTTAATAATCTTAGAAGTATTATAGAGGCTTCAGATGCAGTCATTATAGCTCGCGGAGACCTAGGCATGCATTATTCTCTCGAAGAACTACCTTTCCTACAGAAAAGGATCGCATATTTATCCCTAAAATACGGTAAACCCAGTATTGTAGCCACACAGCTACTAGAAACAATGGTCAACTATCCTAGGCCGAGTAGGAGTGAAGTAGTTGACGTTATGAACGCGGTAATGGATCTCATAGACGCACTACTCCTAACAAACGAGACCGCTGTAGGCAAATACCCGGTAGAGACTATTAGATGGTTGAAAAGAATTGTGCGCATAGCTGAAGCAAATATCAATAAGACAAGTATAGAGTCGATAAGATCCGATTCCGCCAGCACACTGCGCGAAAAATATGCGCTTGGACTAACCTTACTAGCTGAACATATCAATGCAAAGATACTGGTCTACACAAAAACAGGAACAATACCCTCGCTTATTTCTAGATACCGGCCACAAGTGGATGTATATGCCGGCTCAATATATCATAGAATCTCAGAAGAGCTAACTATTAGATATGGTATCAGGCCATATAGGATTAAAGTATTGAAAGAAGACAAGCGGATAGACTATGACAAGGGAGTTCAGCTACTCTATAATTTGCTAAGACAAATAGGAGAGATCGAATACGGGGATATTATAGCAGAGGCTTATGGGAGGAAAGAAACAGAGATCCATTCCATAAAGATCAGACAAGTTATATAGATAAGAATAAAGCCGCCGGCGGGATTTGAACCCGCGACCACCGGCTATCTCGACTTCGGAGCTTTTTAGGAACCCGTTACGAGGCCGGCGCTCTACCGGCTGAGCTACGGCGGCAGACTCTAGGAAAGGATTTAGTGTTACGGGAAAAATTAAAATTTACTTTAATGCTTTCAATGCATTCTCCGCCATATCCTTCATAACTGCGTAGGGATTCTTTGCTTTTACAATGGCTGAAGCGACGAGGACACCTAGCGTTCCTAATTTAATTGCGGCATAAACGTCTTCTCCCTTGCTTATACCAGCACCTGTTAGCAGTACTACGTCTGGGTTATGTTTCTTAACGAGTTCAACGCTTCTAGTTATCACTTCAGGCTTAGCCTTACTAACAGGGATACCCGTCCCTATGAGCTCAGGAGGCTCGACAGCCACGATGTCAGGATTGAGAACCGATACAGCTGCCGCTGTTTCAGGCACGTCTGCACAGACTATTTGCTCGAGAGACGATTTCTTCGCCTTCTTGATCAACCAATTAATGTCCGCCAGCTTTAACCTGTGCTCGCTATGATTCAGTATTAAGCCATTAGCACCGATCTCTTTGAGTGCTTCTATAGGTATGAAGCCTGTTCTAGCGCCGGGCTCCACAGGGTCAGCGTGTTGCGCATAGACCTTTACCCTGCTTCCCCGTACAATCTCTAGTATCCTGTATATTTCGGTGAAAGGGGGAGCAAGTATAACATCTACGTCGTACTCATCAACAATCTTGACTGCATCCCGAGCTATCCTGAGTGCATGCTCGCCGAAGCTATAAGGATAATATGCTTTGAAGTTGACGGCAATTATGGGACGAACCATCCTTGTCACCCTGAAGCTACAAAATATTGTTTTGGAACATTTGGTACATAATAATTGAATAAAAAACGGGTTTCAGATTCTTACTGACTCCCACTCAACAACTCACTGTGCTTCTTTATCACATGTACTTCTTCTGTCTTTACGAATCTGTCTTTAAGCTTTTCAAGCACCTGAGGCAACGTTGTATATTCCATCTCTTCAGGTCCTAGTCTGTGCGGCATGAATGGGCCATGTCTCCTCATGTATTCTGCTATCAGGTTTCCTAGTCTTCTAGTTTCATCGAATGCTACATCGTCGAACAAGTCTGCTGGGCCAATCAGCCTGCCCTTACAAATGTTCCAGCCCAGCGCAATTATTCTTGGTGGCCCATCGAACCTTGTTACTCTAGCATACTTTAACGGCACCGGTATTATTGGGCCATGATGGCTTCCACGCATCCATCCAGCCACTAGATGCGGAAAGCTAAATGCCTCGAGTACTTCGCCAACTGCTGGCAGGCCGTGCTGTGCACGTACAACAGCTACCGGGTCGTCCTTACCAACGTATTTGCCCGCGATCAGATTGAGCCTTTCAACGCTCACAACTGCTGCCTGTAGGCCGTCCTTCCTATATACACGTCTGATTACATATCGGCTTGGTGTACCGATTAATGCTAGAATATCGTACATCTCTTCGGGGCTCTTGAGCTTCACGCTTCTGCCTTCGAATACATCATATACTTCAAAGATGAAGCCTTCATGCATCCTGGGATCTATTACCAGTCCTGCAGTGTTGAACGGATCCGCGAATATCCTGAATATGGGAAGATTGAACGCTCCTGGCTCTGTCTTGTCGGCGTGAAATGTTATTACGGTCTCGGCTTTACGCTCCTCCATCTCGATCTCGGCTACTCCGGGACCTAATCCCCTAACATTCCCGGAGAAAGCATCACTTAGTAGGTCCTGCCCGGCTGCATATAGTTTTAGCTCTCGTGCTACCTTTGCAGCAGCCTGGAAAGCGTTCCAAGCTAGTTCATGTATTTCTGGACTATCTACACCTTTTCTATGCGTCATTATGAGCTGTATGTCATCACCTACGTGTGTCACATAAAAATCAATGATCAATCCTTTCTGCTTCGCCTCAGCAAGAACCTTTGTTGCAGCTGCTAGCTGGTCAGGATGTGGCATGTGATGCCCGGCTAGGCTCCCTACATCTGCTTTTATCACGGAAAGAGTTATCTTCTCGGCCATTACAATCACCCGTTCTTCCACGATTATAATTGTGCTATATATATTATATTAAAATGAAGGTTTTAAATATAGCTTTGTGTCATGACAATAAATTACATATATGAGTTTAACATCTTGATTAAAACATGATTTAATAGTACCATTATTTCTCTGGCACAATCTCAGGAAGATAGTATTGTTCGATATTTTTCTGGTACCTGTCAAGATAAGAGCCCGGTTTATTTACCCTGGGTCTGCCAGTCTGCGGATCCCTTCTCACCGTGATATCTAGCTCTTTAAGGAGTTCATTAAATCCCGCGCTAACATCCAGCGGCGATGTTGTATAGCCTTCTTTTCCAGGTATGCCTTTGAAGACCATAATTCTATTTGCCACAAAGTTTTGCAACATTAGATCGTGCTCTACTACGAGCGCTGTTTTTCTCTTCTCCTCGATGATCCTCCGGATCACTTTAGCAATAGCTAATCTTTCCTCAATATCGAGATAGGCTGATGGTTCATCAAGTAAATATAAATCGGCAGGTGTTGCCAGTGCGACCGCTACAGCTAATTTTTGTAGTTCACCACCGCTGAGCTCATCAACTCGTCTCTCCATCATTTTGTTAAGGCCGAGTTTTCTTATCAGTTCGGCGTAGATCCAAGACGCTGGGTTCACCGCTTCTGGTGATGCTCTACGAAGATTGGCTGCAACTGTTTCCTCGGGAAATATCTTTGGTGAAAGTTCTTGGGGCTTAACGCTTATCTTTTCAACGGATACAATGACATCTCCTTCATTGGGCCTGAGTATCCCGGCTAGTATTTTTACAAACGTTGTTTTGCCTATTCCATTAGGACCAAGCACACCTAGTACTTCACCGGGATATATTTCTCCACTCTCAATTCGCAGAATGAAGCCTGAGCTCTCATACTTCTTTGTCATATCTGTCCATTTAACAATAGGATACTCTTCAGTACTCTGTTGCTGTTGGGACACAGTTATCTTAAATATTATTGGTTCCCTCCGAATCCTCATGTTCTCCGCTGGTAGATAGCCCTCAAGGTAATTATTAATGCCTGTTCTGGTACCGTAGGGCTTAGAAACAATGCCATAGACTCCTGGCTCGCCAAAGATGACTGATATTTGATCGCTTATGTAGTCGAGGATCATTAAGTCATGTTCTATTACTGCAACATATTTCTTGCTTACATCAATAAATTCTCTGATAGCTCTAGCAACGCGCAGTCGTTCTCTAATATCTAGATAGCTGCATGGCTCGTCAAAGAAATATGAATCGGCATCTTTCAGCAGTACGGCGGCAACTAAGAACTTCTGCAATTCACCACCACTAAGATTGGCTATTTTTCTATCGGACAAGTGTTTAAGTTCTAATGCTTCAACGATTTCCCTATATAACCCTCTTTCATCAGCCTTCTTCAATAATTCGCCGACACGACCCTTCAGTATATGTTTTGCGAGCTCGACATACTGTGTTTTAACAACTGCCTTGATCTCGCCATTGGCTAGTTTCTTCAAATAATTCTGTATCTCAGTACCTCTGAAGGCCTTGATTATCTCGTCCCATTCCGGGGGATCATTATATCTTCCAAGGTTTGGCTTTAATAGTCCAGACAGTATTTTCACACTGGTCGTTTTACCGCTTCCATTTCGCCCTATTATGCCCATTATCTTGCCGGGTCTGATCATTGGGAGATTATAGAGTTTGAACATGTTTTCGCCGTACCTATGGATAATGTTTTTCTCGAGTTCATCCGGTAGATTGACTATGCTTATCGCTTTGAATGGGCATTTTCTAACGCATATCCCGCACCCTATACATGTACCTTCGTGTATTATTACATGACGCCCATCGTTGGATAATTCAATCGCAGTTCCTCGGCGACTCTTGTTTACTGGGCAGAAGCGTATACATTCCAAGCCACATTTATTAGGTTTACAGTATTCTCTGTCAACCACAGCTATTCTTGTCATTGATATCAGCCCACTATACATGATATCTAGGCAAAGCTTAGAGTCATCTACTACTTCAATCCATTCAATTCAAGAAAACCGAGTATCTAGTTATTAAAGGATATTTTAGTAGAGTAATGTATACCGGACTAAATGATGATTGGTGACGGCACAGAGGCCTTAACGGCTAATGACGATTTCGGGTGAGGTGCTGATAGCACATCTCTTTAATCCTCACCGCCTTCCTCTTCCTGAAACGTTTCAAGAAATACTTCATAGTATTCCCTAAGAATTTCTCTCTCTTCTGGGGAAAGGGCAAGGCGTTTAGCTTCTGTGGCTTTTGAAGTTATAACTCTTTTATCTTCTTCAACCTGGTACTTCATTCTATAGGATTCCGCCGCTTTTTTATCGGCCCTGATCGTGTAGCCACACCTGAGGCATCTAAGATATACTTGCTTGTCCTTCTTGACTGGAACCATTGGTCCACCGCATCTGGGACAAAATCTGACCATACCTGTCCCCATTAACTGTTAATCTTTTACCAAGAGTTACGCATATGGATTGTAACATATGGGTTATTAAAAATTGCCTATCAACAAGAACCTTACTATATATAGGAGGTGGCCTTTTTGATATAACCATATGTTTTAATATTATTTAGGAGCCAATTCCATTATGGGCCAACAGATACGCGGGGGATAATTTATGGTGGTATACTTCGAGGAGGAATGGTGGGAGGAAGAAGAGGAAGAATGGGAAGAGGAAGAAGAATGGTGGGAAGAAGAGGAAGAATGGTAATTTTTACTAGGCCCTTATAATAATCTTAGATAATTATTTACGTTTTTTACAAGATGCGCTGGCTCGATAGTCATGTTGAATTGTACATCTTCACTGCATTTATTATCAGGTAGGATTATGGGGTCTTGAAGAGAGATCACAAAGTATTTTGAGTCAGAGCAGACGTACTCCTCTCTTAGTCTATTGATGATATCACCTAGCTGTCGCTCGCCCGTTATTAGCATAGAGAGAAGAAGCCCCTTATTTCTAAATTTATTGTATAAGTTTTTCCGGTATGCGTGTATAATCTCATAGTTAATTATACCAAATACTATTTGCCAAACAGAGTTTATCATAGTAAAAGGTATGATTGCTATAGGATGATATGGGGAGATATCCAGTTCTTTTAGTTCTTCATCGATAGTCTTTCTTGTCCCATTGCATATATAGATGTATGCCTTGATCTCTTTACCCATATAGTTAATTAGGACTCTGCTTCCTTGAAGCTCAATACTGATTGGAAAATACGATGTGTTATTAGATACTTTGATTTTATCCAATTTTAACTAACCTTGATATAATAAGGTATGTTAAGAAATTGTACGCGCTTCACGCCTAAGCCTTATATTGACCAGATGTGTTATGTAGCCTGCTATCTGGTTTCTCACACGCTTTGATCTTGTTATAACGAGCTGGCTAACTACTTTCTTGTTATGCTCAAAATCATTCGTGAATACATCAGGATATTTTTCAAGTAGCTCTCTAGCGGTTCTCTTGATCATTTTCGTTCTTACTTTACCCATTCCTATCACCACTTAGGCACTGTTGATTTTGAATGATATATGTGGTTTTAAAATTATTGTTTTTCCTCGTGAGAGTTAACTTTATATAGAAGCACATTTATGTGGTATAATGGCAAAAGAGGTAATACATAACCATTACAAGCCTAGGTGATCACAATGGTAGTCGAGCCTATGGGTATACCTGTACTGATACTCAAGGAAGGCACCAAGAGAACCGTGGGTAGAGAAGCCCTAAGAACAAACATAATGGCTGTAAGGGCCATTTCAGAAACCCTAAGAACAACTTACGGCCCTAAAGGAATGGACAAAATGCTTGTAGATGCCCTAGGAGATGTAACAATAACCAACGATGGTGCAACAATTCTCGACAAAATGGAGGTTCAACATCCGGCAGCCAAAATGTTAGTACAGATCGCAAAGGGTCAGGATGAAGAAGTCGGCGACGGAACTAAGACCGCTGTAATATTTGCTGGCGAACTACTAAGACACGCCGAGGAGCTTCTAGATAAAAACATACACCCAACGGTCATAGTCAGTGGTTATAGAAAAGCACTTGATGAAGCACTCAAGTATCTCTACGAGATCGCAGAGTCCATAGACATAAACGATGAGGAAACTCTCAAGAAGATCGCTAAGACCAGCCTCACAAGCAAAGCTGTACACGACGCAAGAGAATATTTCGCAGAACTAGCCGTTAAGGCCGTTAAACAGATCGTTGAGAAAAGAGGCAACAAATATTACATCGACCTAGACAACGTACAGATCATAAAGAAGTATGGCGGCAGCTTAGTTGACTCAATGCTAGTATACGGTGTAGTTCTTGACAAGGAAGTAGTTCATCCGGGCATGCCGAAGAGAGTTGAAAATGCCAAGATAGCATTAATTGATGCACCACTAGAGATAGAAAAGCCCGAGATCGATGCAGAGATCAGAATAACCGACCCTTCACAGCTAAAAGCGTTCCTAGAGCAGGAGGAAGAAATCCTCAAAAAGATGGTTGAGAAGATTGCTTCGACTGGTGCTAATGTTGTGATTTGTCAGAAGGGTATTGATGAGGTTGCCCAGCACTTCCTCGCAAAGAAAGGAATACTAGCAGTAAGAAGAGTAAAGAGAAGCGACATGGAAAAACTAGAAAGAGCAACAG
>WAPN01000015.1 GCA_015520735.1 Desulfurococcales archaeon | reverse complement strand
TATGAAAATCTTGATGAAACACTCAACAAAATTAAAGAAGCCATTAACAATTATGTAAATGAGACATTAGAAAAGCTACAAACCATATCAAAACGTATTGACGAGCTTAACAGCCTGCTCAAGAAGTATTCGTATCTAAAGGATTATGCTGCTAGGTACCGCGAATTATTGGATTTCATGGAGGAAATAAGGGACGTGACTAACACGAAGAGTTCGATTAAAATGATAGGAATTAAACTAAACAGTATTGATAAGAGACTAGATCAGATTAACATATTAATTGACGAACACAGGAATAAGCTAATGATCGATAATACTACTATTTTAGCTGAGCTAATTTCGCAATTGCATAGCTACATAAATAAAGTAGCAAGAGAACTCGCAAAAACATTGAACTCCGTAGAACAGGACTTTAGGAGTATTAATAACGAACTTATTAGGGAGCTAAAGAGGTATGTATCGGGTAACCTTGATAGCCTTAAGTCGCTATACGACGTCCGGAAAAGAATCTGCTTAGCTTTTGCAAATCGTTCAGAAGATATATATAACGTCTGTGAACGTATTTCCGGGTTAATTAGAGAACTGAAAACATTGAAGGAGGATATTATTGTTGGCCTAGATGACTTAGCTGATAAGATAAATAAACATAACGAGTTTATCAAACTACTCGATAAAGTAAAAGATAGTTTAGCCTATTTCTCCAAGAAGGTTGGCGCGCTCTATGATCTATTGTCGAGGGAAATAATCGAGGCCGTTAAAAAAGAGGCTGGAAGACTTGGCTTGTCTGATACAACGATCCGGATAATGGAGATCATATTCGATATGGTCTCCAAAAATAAGGATATAAGTATTAGTAATGTAGTAGCCGAGACACGTGCTAAGGGTATTGATGATGAAGCCGAGATCTATAGATCCATATATGTGCTGGAGAGCAATGGTATTATTATGACGATTGTAAGGGTGGAGTAAGAGCTATTTTTATATAATCATATAGAAAGTATCACGTGGATTAACGTATAGTACGGAGGTTGTTTAGACATAGAGAAAAACTTTTCTGATGAAAACCTCGTAGGCATAGTGCTTAGCGAGAGTACAAGCGATAAGGCATATATTCAGTTAACTGAGAAAGGAGAGGAAAAGGTATATGAGGGTATGCTACTACTTATTCGTGGTTCTCGACGTGAATACCTGATCCGCATAGACAATATTTATCCACGCTCAACACTATACACGCCCCAATCTCCACTCGTAATGGCTCAGAAGAAAGGTATAGCTCTTCAAATCATTAACAAGATGGATAATCGCTATACAATAGCCGAGGCAGTGGTCTTGGGCGAAATAACTAGTTATGGATTGAAAGATGTTAACTATCCGCCAATACCCGGAGATCAAGTTTATATGTTTGATCCGAGAAAAGACTTAAAGCGGGTATTTGGAGTAGAGCCTGGAACAAGTGGAATAGTGTGGATAGGCTCTATACTTGGCTATAAAAATATGCCGTTACCTCTTGACATAGAAAATATTACTATGCATTTTGGGATATACGGTGTTACTGGTTCTGGGAAGAGTTATTTCGGCGGCATACTCGTAGAAAAACTGAGCAGAATACCTGTCTCTGACAGAACCACTTCGGCTTTACCTATTATAATAGTTGATGCAAACGGCGACTATCTAGACTATTATCAAGAGTTTCTGAGAAAAGGATACTTCGGAGACTATGAGAGAGTATGTAGAATGGTGTTTCCAACCAGCAACTTAATACACGAGAAACACGGATCCATACATCCGAACGTTGAGCCCATCTACATAACCCTGGATGAGTTCAACTCCCGTGAAATAGCTGAGCTCATTATAACATATAAAATGGGCGGAGTATCACAGTCTACAGAATTACAGATAGCCGGGCTAGCAAAAGCGTTAGACGATATTTTTGAAGAAGGATACTCGATTACAAAGGTTCTCATCGATGAAAACCTATTAGACGAAGTTTTGATAGGATCGCTTAAACAACACAAGGAAGAAAAGGAAATACATCCATCCACATATAATGCAATAGTATCGGCTGTTAAGAAATTCGCCTCGGATCTCTATAGGCACTATAAGATACTATCGATGAAACCGACAATAAATAGTAGGAGAATAGACGAGATAGTGAATGAGCCAGAACTCGTAATCATAGATTTTACCTCTGAAGGCGCACCGGGAATCCCTCTGATTGTAAAACAACTAGTCATAGGATACCTCGCCAAAATCCTCTACAATAGATTCACACAGTTTAAACTGAGCGGCCAAGAAAAATACCTACTACTGGTGATAGAAGAGGCCCAAAACTATATTCCTAGTAAATCATATCCCATAGGCTCATCAATCGCTAGAGAATATCTATCTCTCATTGCTACCCAGGGAAGAAAATTCGGTCTGTGCCTGGGCCTAATAACGCAAAGAGCGAGCTTTGTTGATCCTATCGTTATATCAATGCTAAATACTCACTTCATATTCCGTATGAGCCCAGAAGACACAAGCTATGTAATGAAGCTGTCTGGCGGTCTACCGGAAGCATTGAAGAGAAAAATAACGAGGCTGGGTAAAGGAATGGCGATCGTGATGGGGCAAATGAATAAATTGGGTCATCCAATAATAATCGAAACGGGTAAACGATCTGTTTCTCACAGAATGGGCAGGACTGATCTTATCGAATTCCTCAAGACTTTGAAAAAGAGGAAGAAAGAGATCTTGTAGATGAGGTGCATTTTGATTGAATGAACGCGAATACGAGAAGAAACTATATGAATTCTCCAGAACAGAGCCGGAGATAGCGATAGGGCTAATCGAGGAACTACATAGGAAAAAGGAGGAACACTATAATTTACTGCTTAAGCTAAATAAAAACGCTAGAAAAATATATGAAAAAATCAGGGATAAACAAGATATTATCAGAATAGTAAAATTTAGCGAAAAAGAATATATTAGCAAGCCCCTGGCAGGCATAGATGGTTCTATGTATGTTATGGGAGGCAGAGGTAAAAGATACTATGCATTTATATCGGCAGTAATTGTACTCATGGATCGAGGCCTATCCTCCACAGGAGATTCGGTGAAAACACTTTATCCTAGGGACTGTATCAGGGTAGAGGCTTTTGACGATCCCAGTCTAGGTAATGAAGTTCAGAGGATCGCTGAGGACATGATGTTCTACTATGAAACAAAGGCTCTCTACGAGGTAAATCGTATGTGTCGTGAACAAGGCAAATGCTATTACGTGTTTATAGATGGGCCCATAATCGATCCTCCGAGAGAACTTACCAGTTATGGTAAGAAATTTGCTTATGAGAAATTAAAGAACGACATGATCGGCCGCCACATATTATCAAGGATAAACAGCGTTGACTCGATCTACTACTACTATAGAATATACCCTTTTATCGAAGCATGGAGTCTTAGGAGCAGAGAACATTATATTGTTGGATATGTCAAGAGCACTAGAACGGAACAGTTACTTACAAAAGAACTAATAAACAATGGAATCAGCAGGGATCTAGTATCGGCCTTCACAGGAGATGATGAAATCGCCTATATGGTCCTAAATAATGCTGTAGGAGACACAGACAATTACGCCTATTTGGGTCCCTTTAGAATTACCTGTTATGACGACGAGCTTAGATACATGAGGCCCTATCTCAATGAAAGGTTGACTATATATTATATCTACGGTATTAACAG
>WAPN01000014.1 GCA_015520735.1 Desulfurococcales archaeon | reverse complement strand
TTCAGATTAAGCTGTATTATTGAGAGAACTATGGTTTTGTTATAGGGATTATGTATTTGAATGGTTGTACCATTGTATATTGTTGTTGCTAGACACTGCCACGTGTAGCCAGCATTTATACCGATCTGGTTATAGTAGTGCGGTATTACGACTAAAAGCGTCTCTCTCGATGGATATTGTTGTAAAATCAGTACGTCGGGGAAAAGTGTAATGTAGAGAGCCGAACTAGATAGATTCGTTCCTCCGATTACTTTGAATACCTGGTATTGAAACGGGCTAGAACGGATCGTTATAACGTTTATCTTTAGTATACTGCGCCATTGAAGGAGCCATCGCGGTATACTTGGTTTTACCGCTATTGTGTAATTAGTTTTAGCATAGATCGGACTAGCAGAAGCTATTATTTTTCTGTAAACGGTGTTCCGCCCATAATTTATGATCAGAAGAGGCTCTTCCTTGTAATAGCCTGTCAACTTAAATAAGTTAAAGAGGGCTTTGGCGTAATTGTCGCTGTTAAGTGTTGAAACCCCAATACGCCATCTCCTTATCGTGATATAGTTTGAATCAATGCCTATGAAAGCGGGCTTAGGGCTCCAATTTATAAATTCTATTGATGTAATATTGAGATCTACTGTAATATTGATCTCTGCTGGAGCGCCCCACACGTTTTTGATGTACCTCCCGTAACCGAGCACTATCATTCCATCGCTGCTAATATTGCCTATAATGCTACCATTAATTGTGAGATAAGTGATCTTGTTGAGTCCTACTTGTTTAACATACTGCTTTCCGCTGAGGCTAATACTTGTGTTGGCATCCGGCGCTAATGCCAGGGGAGTGTTCAAGTACTGGTTATTGATCTTTACCATGTAGCCTCCAAGATTTACTGGTGTTGGAGCCATTGACTGTTGTACTTTTATTGTGCCATTGAAAATCATATTGGTTGATACTGAAGAATTGATGAGCATTCCTACAACTGAGAATAAGTAAGTCGACGAGAATGTTGTGTAGATAGCATAGATGTTTATAGGATAGCCCTGCACAGTTATTGTCGCTAGTTTTGCGATACCATTATTTTCTAGAACCTGGCTCCTGGTTACGGGATAGGTTATGGTGAAGTTTGGAGTTATTAATTTGGTTATTTGTAACTCTATTCTAAGAGGGGATGCTATGAGATCAGTCTTTGTCTCGGTTATGGTCGAGTTAACACTTTTTATTATTACCGTATTATTGTTGAAAACAGGACTGAATCCCACCGTGCTAATCATACCGGGAGTGCTTATTCTTTGTATTTCATTTATGAGGTTTTGATCAATATATGTTGTGTTAGGTACTATGTTATTGTTTATGAGCCAAGGGTCTTTCATCGGGTTGTAGTATACTGTTATGCCTGGGCCTAATATTACCCCTATTTTGAATGGATGCGTATAGTCGGTCGTAGGTAGTTTAATATACGTGGTATTGACTACATAGCGGTTTAATTGTATAAACGAGATCGTGCCATTCATATAGTCGACGAATACATATCTGATCTTAATCGGCTCGACCACCTGTACTACTAGATAGAGCGAATTATTAATATAGGTAATATCTAGCACCGGCTTATTGGATATCTTTTCGAGCTTTCTAATATTAGCGTGCATGGCCCTATTGGATAGATTTATTTCATTATTGATCATCTGATACGAAGCTATCAGTATTGTTGTAACTATTAATATTAGTACAAATGATGCATAGACCGAGCCCAGAGCCTTCATGGCCTAACCACCGAAATACACCCCTTTCTCATTATAAGAATAGCTACGGGGTCACTGGAGTGTATTCTGAAAATAGAGTCACGTGGGACAACAGTTGTATTTACCCATTTATTGCCGTTGAGAACCTCAACGGATGACCGTAACTGAATTGCTGGGCCTGAATTATAAAGGTATACATATCCATTTGAGTAATCTATATAGTTAATACTGTAGCTTGCTTCACAGGAATTACTAATTAATCCCTGCATGGCATTTTTCATATGCATTGAATACATCGCTACTATTCCCATCCCGATCATTGATAGCAGTAATAATACTAGTGCTGACATATACTGAGATAGCCCCTTCATTGTCTCCCCGAGGATATATGGGGAGGATTAATATAGGAGGGCTAAACGAAAATATTCGGTCTAATTTGTTCCACACGAATAGGGAGACTCACGATTTTGATCTAGCGCGACGCCAAGCCATGACTATGAGGATAGCGCCACTGATTAGGGATGCTATTGGTAGAAGTACGAGGTACCATTCACCGTTTCTCGCATAACCATACAGTGCTACGAACAATGTGCCTGATGCGGTGCCTCCTACAAAGAGATCGTTACCAGTCAGCCTCAGGGTTGTCACAATTATTGAGGCTCTCGATGAGATAGTTATTCGCGTTAATATATGGCCTTTTCTAAGCTGGGATATGCTTGTAAGCAAGACCACTCCTTTCTCGGGATAACTACCATAGTACCCCCCAAGGACTATTGTTTCATTTTCATTAATATCAAATGCTGTCAAATTGAGACCAGGGTAATCTCTCGATAAGAAGTTCAAGTAGGTCGTAAGAATAGATCCTGTGCGGGTATCAACCTGGTAAAGTACTGGCGCCGGATTGTATGCCAGTATATATGCTTCATATCCACTCGTTCTTAATCCTACAACGTGAATTTCCCCCAATGTACGATTCCATAAAATTATGCCATTGTAGTTGATCATCCCAATTAATACATCCTTACCACTTATGCTTAGATAAATTACTCCGAGATCATTATGGGCAATCATTAAGATCGAGTCAACTCCTTTTCCTCCCCATATCTTCGTCCACTCATTCTTTCCGCTAAATATATCTGTGAGCATGATAAAGTTCTGTAACTTAAGCCCCGCGACATACCGAGCACCACCGATAACCGCGTACCTGGACAATAGATCGTTTGAGAATATCCAGTAGATACTAGAGAGGTTCATTGATTTATTGTCGATTAATGCACCATTCAGCGGACTATATGTTCGAATCATCAATATGTGTCTATTAGTAGTTGTCGCCGCTGTAACTATGTGATCATACTGATAATATATACCCAGGGGGATTAGGTCTTTGTAACCCCATGTAATTCGCCAATGCAAATTACCGTTACTGCTTAGTTTATAAAGTGCAATATCGCCTGAGGTGGTGCTCGATAATATGTATACCTGCCCATTATATGAAAATAGATCTATAGGAGTATCGCCATATACACCAGTATACATATATTCTTGTTTTAGCCTCAAAGAGTATGCCTCAGTATAGGTCATATATGCTAGTATTGATGATAGTATCATGATTATAAGTCCTACTAGTGCGAGGGCCTTGGAATTGACCAATTATTATATCCCCCTACTAAGCAAGTAATGTTTACTTAAACTATTGTCTTGCTAATATTTGTAATCAATATATCTATGTTATTCTCCCAATAACTTCCTTCTGAGAAACGGTAGCCACGATGTTTCGAGAATTATGGAAACTATTATTGTTACTAGCGTAGTGCTCAGAATGACTTCGCCCCAAGAAATTAGTGTCGGATTATTATACATTATCCCGAGACTGAGAGGTAGTGATGCCAGTACGGATGGAACTACTCCTCTTGGACCTTCAAGTGAAATAAAGAGGTATTCTTTGAAGCTCCACTTGCCTATTGGTATTATTGGTAAGCATGCAATAGGGCGCGCAAGTAAAACCACGCCGAGAGCTATAAGTAGTGAGGGGAGAAAAGTCGTGATCAATATGTCAAGCCTTATACTCATCCCGAGCAGGAGAAATATGAATACTGCAGCAAACATTGAGAGAACCTCGTTAAAATGAAGCTCTGTATCTATAGTGCTCCTAATTTTCAGCTCGTCCTCGGCAGTTTCTCTAAAGAACTCGTGATGATTTCCAAGTATTATGCCCAAGGTAGTAGCAACTAGATAACCGGATGCCATGAGTTTTTCTCCTATATAGAACCCTATAAAGGCTAGGCCGAGGGCAAACAGTATTATTTCCTCGTTTCTCTCGAACTTTAGATGTCTTATGAGCAAGTACCCGATTATTGCGACACCTACGCCGAGAATAATAGATATGATTACCTCATAGAGAAAATATGAAAGAGCCGCCAGAGAAAGAGGCATATATTGTGCGAAGTATTCAATAAATTGGGCACTTGGCGCTTGCGGAACAACAAAAGCGACTGCTAGGGATGTTAGAACTATGCCCAAGGGATCGTTGAAAATTGATTCTGACTCAAGGATAATCCTGAGGTCATCGCGTACTTTGTACTGATGAAATAATGGGATAAGCGTGGCCGGATCTGTAGCTGATATGATTGCACCATATAGAAAACCAGCAATGAATGGAAGATGAAAAACATAAGAGAAAAACAGTCCTGCAAGTACTGCAGTAATAATTAATCCGAGTGTATCAAGGGTGCCTATCGTTGGTAGATGCTTTTTCAGAATGTACCATTTTAAATTGTGTCCCTCTGTGAACAGTATTATTACTAGGCCGAAAACCCTTACGTAATCAAATAATTTCCTGGCAAGATCAATGTTTACAACATTTAGGACAGGCCCAAACAGAAGACCTAATATTATGAAAACGAAGATATATGAGAGCTTAGCCTTACGACTTACGAGATACGAAGTCACACCGAGGAGAAGCACTAGAGCGAGCGTAAACACTAGCTCATCGATGCCAGGCATTGTTATCGTCTCCGTCCTTTCACTCCGTCGCTAACTACATAGTCGATTATCATCCACTCTTTCTGTCCGTTATTTAAGATATTACAAGTTTATTTTAAAATAATCGGCTTATTTGTAGTATTTCGATATCCAAAAATTGATACAATTATTTATACAATATTATAAAGAAAAATACTAGTTATCTTAGTAAAATACATGTTTAGGACTTATGTTTATACCAAGTTCTTCTAGTTTCATATAGAGCAGGCTTAGAGCCTCCCAGTCAGACCGAAACTGTCTAGGTGGATGTTTAAAGAAGGGGGCGGATGCCCAGTAGGGTGAGCCGTGTATTCCTCTTTCCTTAAGAGCCTTGGCTATCCTAATTACATCTACAAGTACCGCTGCAGCCATGGATTTATCGTCAACGACTAATTTGACATCAATTGTTAGCCTTACTCCTCCATAACTTATTGCTTCGAGATACATGTAGGCTATCTTGGTATTTCCTAGAAACTCGACATAGCCACTAGGCCCAGCATAGATATACTTCTTTATCGCGTCTGGATCAGGCTGAGTTGACGCCACCGCCATCGTCTTACTTATCTTCTTAGAGGTTAGACGTGATGGATCCAGCATGTTTAGGAAATCCGTGTTTCCGCCTACGTTTAACTGATAGCTCTTTACTAGTTTACACCCTCTCATGGATAGTAGGGATGCAATGGTTCTGTGTAGAATGGTTGCACCCAACTGTCCCTTGATATCATCGCCGAGCACTAGTGTTTTGTTATCCTTAAAGATGGACACGTATTTTTTGTCGCTGGCGATAAACTCTGGTATACAATTAATGAAGGAAACACCGGCCTTTGCAGCGACTTTGGCGTAGAATCTAGTGGCTTCGCTACTGCCTACGGGCAATAGATTTACTAGGACATCAACATTATTCTCCTCTAGCTCCTCTACAATTTCATCGGCAGTTGGTTCGGGTTGCGATGATGGTTTGAATACATTGACCATATGTGGAGCGACTCCATCAAGTATTTTACCCATTCTTACAATGACATTTTTACACCTCAGCTCGTCCGGATCAACGAGTTTAGGCACAAGATTCGGGTGTTCATATATGGCTTGATGAAGCGGTTTTCCTACTTTATTCTCTGATATATCTATTGCATATACGATGTTAATATCATCGATTCGCATTCCATCGATTATTGTATGCATTACACCAGTGTACTCATTCGACCTTCTATAGTATTCTATTGACTGTATGAGCATTGAGGCTATATTACCTACTCCGATGATTCCAACGTTTACAGACATCTTTTATCCCCATTAATATTTATGATTAAAAATATAGGGTTAAAACTATAAAATCTTTATGAAGAGAACTAATGTTGTGACCGCAATGAGCGATGATACCCCGAAACCGCTCAAAAGACTTGTTAAGAAGCTAACTATTGAGAACCTATGGCTTTATGTGCTAAAATATATGATTACCAAGAATGAGCCTATCAAAGCATATGAGGTTGTACGTTATATTAGGAATGCACTTCCATATAAACCGTCAACAGTTACCGTTTACACTGTCATATATCGCCTGACACGTGAAGGATTAGTGGATCAAGTAAAAGTAGGTGGGGAGACACTTTATAAAATAAGCGACGAGGGAAGGAAAGCATTTATAAATGCTATAAATTTCATAAGATACGTTCTAGATCTACTTGGGAAAGACGTTTAGTTGCGCTACACTATACTGTTTTCTTAGAAAAAAATGAGGCGACATAATACATTGAAGCTAAAAATATTTGGTGGAAGAACCAAAGAGGAGGAAGAATTACCCGAAAATATACGTGTGCTCATCGAACAATACGCCGAAAAACACCATATCAACTATCTCCAGGCATTAAAAGAGCTCATACAAAAAGGGCTAAGATACGATGAGCTTGAAAGACAATATGGCAAAGACGTTGATAGCAGGGAATTATGGGATAAGAGATTCTATTATCTAAAGATCGAGTCTGGTTACCTATACTATAGACTTAGGTTAAAAGAAGTAATCGATGAACTCAAGACACTCGCCATAAGATTTGCAGGGGTGCTGGGAAGCCTTGAAACATGCTATAAACAGTGCATGAGCTCTGAGGCTCTCGAAGTGGAGCTGAAGAAATTGGCGGATCTAAAAGAATTTATTCGTTACTATCTCGACACATACGTCATAACAGTCAATAAAGAACTTGAAGAAAAGAAATATGCAGACGATAAAGAGGTAATAAGATTTGTTGAAGAAGCACTAGAAAAATACAAGAAATACTTTATGAGAGGACAATCCAGTAAATAGACAAATTACGTTATTTTTGTTGGCTCAGGAATATTTGTTTTATTTGAGGAACTAGCAGGCAGACAAAAACTAATAAATGACATCAGCAATCTAGTACTGAGGTGAAAGTATATGTTCTCAATGTTGTCCTTCTATACATTAGGGGCAAACACGACAGGAAATATAACCACAACAGCGTTATCGGATTTTATACACTCGGCATTATCGAACCCACAGGTCGCAATAGCAATTGTCATCGAGATTATAATGGGGATAGCGCTGGGTTATGTTATGGCTAAAATGGCGAAATACATTGTTGCATTTATCGCGATTTTGATAATCGGTGCTGTGCTGAACGTATGGAGTCTGGGAGGAAGCATACAGGACTTCTTGACAAAACTAGGAATGACCGCTGTTGAATTTAAGAATGTCATACTCGGGTTCTTGGGAACACTAGGCCTGCTGATGGTAGGGCCTGTAACGCTGGGGTTCTTGATAGGCATAGTAATTGGATTAATGAAGAAGTAAACATTCCCGAATAAGTTTTTGTTATATAACTATTTATCCCGAAAAATATTTCTAACAACAAGGTGAACGGAGTATGGCTAATAAAAAGAAGTTTGAATTCCTTGATCATCCAGCTGATGTTTATATAAAAGCATGTGGGACAAGTCTGCCGGAACTCTATGAAAATGCTGGGCTTGCCTTGTTCGAGACAATGACAGATACTGCTCTAGTAGAGCCGTCGAAATATTTCAGCGTGGAAGCTGATGGCTTCGATCTTGAGAGCCTGCTATATAGATGGCTGGAGGAACTACTCTACATATATTACAGCAATAATGTCATGTGTAGCCGGGTAGTAGTGAAAAGGATAGAGATCACGAGACAGGAGAATGATTTCACATATGTTATTAAGGGGGTCTGCTATGGAGAAGAGTTCAATCCAGAGAAGCACGAGGCACGCGTGGAAGTTAAAGCGGTAACATACCATTTAATGAAAATAATCAAAGACGATGAGGGCTGGAAAGCATATTTTGTCCTCGACATATAATACCACATCTAACTTAAAACTTCAGCTATTTTAGTAGAGCATCTTTCACAATAATACATTGTCTTATAATCAACTTCAAAGACAGAGTTGCTGAAGCTCATAACACATCTAGGATCACTGCAGTGCCCAAGTCCTAGTAAATGCCCTAATTCATGAAGAATTTCTTTCGAAACACGCTTGACATAGAGATCATATCTTTTACCAGCATATTCACTAGTAGAATAAAACACTGGATCAAGTCTTTGAGCGGATACAAAAGCTATGCCTCTAGATGGGGAGGCTTCCCCAAACACGAAGTTAAGGCCTTCATCGTAAGCATCTATATATCCGACACCAATAACGAAAACACCGCCATCCCTAAGATCCCGAAATAGGTCCGCGAGATAATCGAGTATACATGGCCCAACATACTGTTTCCTAGACCAATCAAAACAAGACATCGGAAGCTTCAGGACCTCAGGCCATACTTCCACATCAATATACGCCGAAATACTGCTCAGAACCCCATATACATTCCTACGCCAATCCTCTATAAAATCAAAGACAAAACATCTAGTCAACGGTACAATCAGTACCTTGCTCCTCATTCCAGCCATCACTTCACATACCTATATGTAGAATAGTGCCGCCGCGGGGATTTGAACCCCGGACAACCCGGTCTTCAGCTTCGCCGGATCACCCGTGCCAGGAGCCAATATTTTCTTTTATGACTACTGCTTATATATTTTATCCACTTTGATACCTGTGTTACCCCATAGACTGCTAGCTTGCACGCCTTATCTGATTTCCGTATATGTGAATTAATACCGTAATTTCGCACAAGTATAGATTTCACCTGATAAAGCAAAGCTACGCTTTTGCTTGTGATCTCTATGGTTGGGTACTCTTCTATACCAGGCTTCCTAGTATAGAATATTGTTCCGTCGGTATCAAATATCCCCCTAATTAACATATTAACATACTCGTTTTTTACCAATTCTCGCGGAATTGTTATTATTGAGCTCTTCTTACCGGTTGGAAATCCTAGTTGTTTAAAGATATTAAATAATTGTTTTGACTTGAATTCTATTCGGTAGGCTTTTGAACGGTACTTTATTTTTGGTCTCTTGCCAATAATTTTTTCTATAAGTCTTGATATATGGAGCGTGTATTCGTAATCTCCTTCAGCTATTGAGAAGAAGTATTTACAGTTTTTACTATGATATAGTGATCCATCTCCAATCATTATTCCATAGAACTCCATAAACTCCTTAGTGTTAATTATGTTGGCCATATTAGAAAATAAGAATAAATATTAGAGGCAGAAGGGCTCCTGGCACGGGCGTCCACGGGCGCTCTCCCGGGCTGAGCTACGGCGGCATCGCTTACTAACATATTAATGTTACTGGTTTATTAGTTTTTATGGAGTGGTCAATTATTTGTACTCCTTTCAACATTTATTATGTATGGCTAGGAATGTCTACATTAAAGCTATGGGGCTACCTTGTCTTGGGGGGTGATCTTGTATGATGGCTGTGATCCTTGCCGGTGGTTTCGGCAAAAGACTGAGACCCTACACGGAGGAAATACCGAAGCCTCTCGTTAGAGTGGCCGATAAGCCTATCCTGGAGCACCAAATAGAGTGGCTCAAACAGTATGGCTTCAACGAGTTTGTCCTCCTAGTAGGCTACAGGAAAGAGAAGATAATCGAGCACATCGGTAGCGGCGGTAGATTGGGTGTTAAGGTAACCTATGTTGTGGAGGACGAGCCCTTAGGAACAGGAGGCGCGATAAAAAACGCTGAACACATACTCTCCAAGGAGGACAAGTTCCTAGTGATAAACGGAGATATATTGACAAACCTCAACCCTCTAAAGCTATTCGAAAAACTAGAGAATGAGCCGAGACTTGTAGGTGTTATAGCAAGTATACCACTGCCAAGCCCATACGGAGTACTGGAGATCAAGGACGGAAAAGTTGTAGGCTTCGTCGAGAAACCCAGGCTCCAAGACTACTGGATCAACGCAGGAGTATATGCCCTCAGACCAGAAGCGCTGAAATACTTCCCAGAACGCGGCGACCTAGAACGAACAGCGTTTCCAGCAATGGCTAGAGACGGCGTCCTAGGAGCAGTAAAATACACCGAGATATTTTGGAAGAGCATAGACACATACAAGGACCTCGAAGAAGCAACCAAGATAATAATCAAGATGGGCGGTAAAATACAAGGATGATTTTTCAGATTTTCCGGCTATCATCACCGCCCTTCTCGGGCTCAAGAGACCCTCTTATCATCATCAATGATAATACATGGGTAAGTAAACCTAAAAACCCCGCCTATAATCCATAAAACATGGATATGCGGCGGTCGTCTAGCCTGGACTAGGACGCCGGCCCCCCAAGCCGGAGATCCCGGGTTCAAATCCCGGCCGCCGCACCATTTCTCAACAACAATTGTAGATTTTGTTAGAAGGATATGAAACATTATACATTATTATACAATTTATAATCTATTCAATACATGGTTTCTTAGTTTCTTAAAGAGAACCTTATGAAGCATTAATGTATCATGGAGAAATGGTGGCGCCGGGGGCGGGATTTGAACCCGCGCGGGCCCCGTGGCCCACTGGCTCTCAAGGCCAGGTGTATTATTCTGTGGCCCTTTCAACGAGCGATTCTTAAGTAAGATCAAAGATAATGGAATCCAGGACTGGATCGCATACATTATTTTCGGCGATTATCATGACAGAATCCGACAGTAAAAACAAAACTTTCATTGTTAGAATCCAGAAAAAGAAAGCAACGGGCGGATACTACCTATATATCAATATACCGAAACAAGTAGAAAAGAAACTGAACCTAGAAGCTGGAGATTTCCTCATTATTAGATTAAAGGATAATAAAATTATCATAAAGAAGTTGTGAACTGGTCTTTCAAGATCCTAGAACAACACATGTTGTAAATAGGACCTATCAGAAAAACACAACTTTTGTTGGGTTTACCTGAATCCTCGACATCACAACGTGTTGTGTATAAGCAGCAACCAGGGATGAACAACAAAGATGAATATAAACTGGCTGCAATACTCACAGCTCAAAACTGGGATCATAAATCGGTGGAAAAGTATAATCGATAAAATAGTTCCATGGTGGATCGTCTGTAATATGTGGTAAAACTTCGGGATTTACAACATAGCCAGAACCTAAGAACCTGAACCCTATTTCTCTATCATATATGATTAATTTAGAAACAATATGAATCTCAAGCATGGGCTTTATCTGTCTAGAATACGTAAAGAAACGAGAATTCAAAGCCCAGTAAAGAGTGATGGGGTTAACCTGTTCTAGTTCAACACTCATAGAATCTATATCAAGATCATTAAATGCTTTCATCAAGTATTTCTTAAGATATGATTTTAGATTAGAAGGTAATCCCGCGCCATCAGCTTTTACTTTACTCTTACCCTGTTTTAAATCAAGGAGTTTCTTAGGGATCCATTTACCGTTCCGATTTATAACAACATACATATAGTTTATCTTGCCGAAACCAATACGTTCAAGTTCTGGAGTAATTTCAGTTTTCTTATCACCCAAACGCTTGATACCAAGCAAAATAACATGATAATGAACCAAACCGGTCTTAGTAAACTCGATAACACGTAGATAGGGTGGCCGCTTACCCGTCTTTTTCCTAACCCAGCTCATGAATCGGTTCCATGCTTTCTGTAGTTCATAACGCATTTCAATAATGTTATTGTATTTCTTAGGATCAACTGTAAGAGTAAGCCAAACACCTGTAGTAAATCTATTAGCATTATCAAAAACAGAATAGAACTTCTTAAGCAATTTCTTTATCCCTGATCTCGTAAAACGATGTTTATAGGGCAACCAAAGAGTTCTACCCTCATCATCCGTTAGAATAATCGTTCTATGACCTGTATCCTCAAGATACGCGTTAAACAACTTATTCAGCATAACCCAATCATCAATTGTTAACTGCCTCCTACGAACCAAAATACGAAAAGCCTGAACCCTGGCCCAATGAGATCTCTTAGGCCATTTTATCCTAGAGTTGGCCCGCCCTGGTTGCTGCTTAGACACAACTTTTTCTGGTTGTGATGTCGACAACCTAGCAGCTATACAACGTTGTGGATCTCCCAGTTGTGTAAACACCCCGTGATGATTTGAACAACTATTTCCCAACACGGTTTGAGAAACTCGCTTATCTTTAATCAAGTCAACTCCTTTCCTTCTTATTTTCCTCGTGTAAAATTCAACATCGTATTTCAAAGTCTCATAAAGAGTGTGAGAACGGAGAGAGATCCAGGTTAAGCCGTCATAAACCTCTTTATGAATAATACCGCGTTTAACAAGCGGCCTAATAACGTGATGAATAGTTGTTCTATCAACATGGAAAAGAAGAGCTAAATAAGGAACATTATAACGAAAAGGAGGCTTCGAAAGAAGAGATAAAATCTTTCTTCGGAGCTCCCGATAACTTGTCATACCACTATTACCCGTGATTATGCCATTTTAATTGATTCTCGATCTCGTTTAGCCTGTGCAGAGAAGCCGCTATCTCGATCACTGTCTTGCCAAAAAGGTTCTGTGCTTGTTTCTTCAGCTTCTTATCACTACTGCTTGTTACGAGATCGTATAGTTTGAAGAAAGACTCAGCAGACCTAATCGTAAGTCTCCGCATATCCTCGATATACTCGACAATTAGCTTAGCTTTACTTTTATTCACTTTATGGTCAACAATGTAGTCAAGAATGGTCTTGGTCATCTGTCGAAGCCTCATTGCCTATTTATCTGCCTGACTGGACAGAACTGCTTAAATACACAATAGTTACATTCCCAGGGGAATCTTGGAGACGGCTTCTTTTCTTTCAGCTCACTTACTAGCTGATATAGCATTTCATCACTGATTGGATCTACGTCGTATTCTAGGATCCTTACATCATTGTTCAACACTATGTAGAGAAGAACAGCTCTAGACTTGTCAAGCAACCTAGCATATATTGCAGCTTGTAATATATGGTTCTCATGTGGGAGATCCTTTGTCGACCTCGTAGTCTTCAACTCGATGACAGCATCACTCATTACTATATCGGCTCTACCAACGATTGTAACGCCATTAATTTCCTTCGAAACCGATGCCTCAACCTCAACATTATCCATAAGCTGAGCAATCTTGTGCAAAACAGACTCAATACCTTCATGAACAAGTTTTCCTAAAAGGATCTTCTCATTAAAGTTTAGCTGCAACGCTAGCGTAGGATAACGCTTACGGAGATAATGCTTCATCGGGCATGATACAAGCTCAGTCACATACACATGACCATTATCTTTCAAACGATTTAACGAATCACTAACATAATAATTAACAATAAGATCGAAAACACTACGCACAGACACTAGAACTCTACCTCGCATTTTATGCTGTATATGCTCATTAGCTTCTCGATCAAATCCCTGACCCTCTCGTCAATAATTGCATCAATATCAATAGCATCCGCTTTGTCAAGCCTAACAAGATTACAATAAAGATCAGCGATACTCATGACGATTCCAGAGACTTGTCTAAGCAAGTTACCGATCCTGATATAATCCGTTACTGCAACAGAGTAAAAGAAGCGTTGCTCATCAGTCATCTTTAACAACATCTCAGAATTCAACACAGCTACCACCTAGCAGCAACTTCTATTTGCTTCAGAAACTTGATCTCATCATCAATCATATTCTCAATACTAGACACATCGAGACTCTCAGATAGATCCTTGATACGCATAGCGTGGTATTCGATCCTTTTAATATTCTCAACAATCCTCTTCAGCCGCTTCAATGAAAGAAGCGCGTCCAATTCATCAATAGTAATATCGAATTTTCTCAGCCTCTGCTCAAGAACACGCCTATCGAACTTCTCTATCCTCCCAAAACTAATCTTCCTCCGCTGATACAATAATGAAATCTCAAGAGTAACATAGCATGGACCACGCGAAGACTTACACGTCTTCGTCAAACGCGCATTCACAACACTAAGATCCTCATCAACACCAAGCTTCCGTAGGCAAGACCTGGCCTTACTCTTCATAGACTCTAAAAAACCATAATAACGTTCAAGAAGACTATTAATAGACTCGAGACACGCCTCCAACCCATACCACCTTTCGAATTTTTCAGTCATAATAATACTTACAAATTCGAAAGTATATATTTA
>WAPN01000013.1 GCA_015520735.1 Desulfurococcales archaeon | reverse complement strand
GGCTCATAACCCGGTGGTCGGGGGTTCGAATCCCCCCGGGCCCACTCTTCTAAATTCAGTATAGATTAATAGGATTTAGGTTTCTCTGAGTATGAATAGATCGAAGCAATAGGATAGAGGTTATGTATTGTTTCTTTGTGAAAACTTATACATGATATATTTAAATGCTGCATCAGCTGCCTTAGCTCCTTCTGCTGCAGCTGTTATTATTTGTTCGAATCTATACTTGCAGGGACCTCCAGCGGCATCGCCAGCGACGTAGATTCCTGGTAGGTTGGTGCTTTGATCAGGGCTTACCTTGGCGTATCCGTTCTCGTCGGTTTTTACGCCAATGGATCTGAAGAATTCCGTTGGGGGAACTAATCCTATCTCTATGAATACTCCATCTACTTTGAGTATCTTCTCGTTTCCGGTCTTCTTGTTCTTAATCCTTATGCCTTCGACTCTTTCTTTTCCTAGTATTTCGGTTACGACATAGTTCTTGAGAATAGTGATTTTTGGATTGTTTTCTGCTTTGCTAACATATACTTTGAATGCCCTGAACTCGTCTCTCCTGTGTATAAGGTATACTTTACTAGCGATCTCAGCAAGGTATAATGCTCCCGTTACTGCCGAGTTACCTCCTCCTATTACAGCGACGACTTTATCCTTAAATAATGGGCCGTCACACGTGGTACAATATGAAACCCCTCTCCCTACTAGTTTATCTTCTCCTGGAACACCGAGTTTCCGTTTCTTACTCCCTATGGCTATAATCACGGCTTTGCCTACATACTCCTTGCCTGATAAGGTTCTCACGATCCATTTATCATCTTTCGGTATGACGTCTACTGCTTTATCAACTATTATTGGCACGTCGTACTTCTTGACATGGTTGACAAATTTTTTCACTAACTCATTTCCCGGTGTCTCAGGTAATCCCGGATAGTCATCGACGAGTGGAGCTTCCGACATATATCCACCGATGAGCTCCGTTATCACTATAGAACTCAGCTTGTACCTAGCAGAATATAGTGCCGCGGTGAGGCCTGCTGGCCCCCCACCTATTATAATTATGTCGTACTCTTTCTTCTCTTGACCAGAATCTATTGACAAGCCTGATAGACTAAATCGTAGGCTCATTTCTACATCGCCTTCTAACATGGATTCGTATAGGGGTTTATTTTTCTGTCTCAAATGCTTAATTATTTAAATGTAAATATAATCATATAATATGAAAGTAATAATATATGTTTTTAACAAAAACATCTACTGGTGAGAACATGGAATACGTTGATCTTAGTAATACCGGGCTACGAATATCCAGGATCGGGCTTGGGACGTGGCAGTTTAGCGAAACATGGGGAGTAACAAACTATGAAATAGCAAAAAATATTGTAGAGAAAGCAGTTGAGATGGGCATCAATTTATTCGACACAGCAATGGTTTACGGTAACGGGCTAAGCGAAGAATTTCTGGGAAAAGCGCTCCGGGAAATTGGTGTTAAACGCGACGAGATAGTGATCGCCACCAAAATACCTGGGGACTATCTTAATCCCGAAGATGTATTCAGGGCAGTAAAGAGATCGCTTAAAAGGCTGCAGACAACCTATATAGATATATTGCAGCTACATTGGCCGCCATGCTGGCACAATTTCCCTACTTGCAAATATATGAGAGCACTTGAACGACTCGTAAAGCTGGGCCTTATATACCATATTGGTGTCAGTAATTACCCGATAGCACTCGTGGATGAGGTAAGAAGTTGTCTCTCAATAATAGATATTGTGAGTATGCAGTACAGATATAATATCGTTGAGAGACAAGCCGAAGAAGAACTTATCCCATACGCCGAAGAAAACGATCTTGTATTCTTGGCATGGAGTCCACTTGCTAAAGGAGCTGTAACTGGTAAATATACATTAGAAAATCTCCCAGTATTCAACGATGTACGTAGGACTGATCCCATATTTCATCCTGAAAACTTTCGGAGAATAAAACCATTGGTAGACAAACTTACGGAACTTGCGGAAAAATATGGTAAAACCCCAGCCCAAATAGCACTTAATTGGATCATCATGTATAGTGACTCTATAATCCCTATACCGGGTGCCAAGAAACCAGAACAAGTCGTGCAAAATGCTGAAAGCGTGGGGTGGCGGATGAATATACATGATTGGCTAGAGCTTGAAAGGTTATCTAGAAATATTAGGATAGTGTACTCGATATATTATTAGTAAAATACTGTTCGGCCAAACTATGTATTTAATGTATTAGCTCTTTTTTAATAATCAGTAAGGCTGAGACCAGGGCAGGGCTTGGCAGATTATTTGGTATTCTTGCTAACCTAATCTGTTCGACGGTTAGGAGTTCCTTCTTGCTCGGTTCCTGATCTCCTCCGTTGATTATAATGCATGATCCTTCCTCGATATCCTCGATTTTCTTCTCGGAACCCTGGTCTGTGATAAAGTACCTCTTGCTAATGCCCAGCGTGGCTTCTAGATCCTCGATCTCCGGGACTAGAATAAGGGGTTTACCGAGTTTATAGGATATCCTAAAAGCCTCAGGTACACCGATCTGTGAGGCGGCACCGTAGGGCCTTATAATTATTGGGATCACATCATTGAAAGCATATACTGTCTTGACAAAATCTATGACTCTTTGAACACTTGATGGCGCGTATAATGCTATATAGAGCATTAGATATCACCCTCATCAAATAGCTTGGCAACGTATTCCGCTATTGCTCTTGAAAGGGGAACGGGTACAGCCTCACCTACTTGGTTATATTGTTCGTCTCTCCCTCCATAAAATACGAATTGGTCTGGAAAACCCATTAAACGTGCTTGTTCTCTCACTGTTAGAAGTCTATTCTCATAGGGATGGATGAACCGGGAACACCCAAGGACTGTTGGGGCTGGTTTTGAGGGATCTAGACGTATTAGATTTGGTAGCCTACGTCTTGCTCCCTCATAATAGATGAGGGCATCTCCATATCTTAATCTTGATATGCGTTTGAGCTTCCTTAAGGGTAAGGGAGGCGGAGGTTCATGGTTTGGGAGAAGCGTGCCTGGTTTGGGAATGTTGGAAAGAGCTTCTCCTACCGTTACAAATCTCTTATGCTTCTTAGGAGTGATCCTAATATTTGATATGAACACTCTAATTCTATGGCTAGGAGTCCCATAATCTTCTGCTCTCAGCACATTAAAGTAGATCTTGTCATATCCTGCTCTTCTGAATTCTCTCATTAGCGCGTACTTGAGGCCATTATCCATTATTGCCGGAACATTTTCCATGATAAAGATTCGGGGCTTGAGAATTCCAATTATTCTTATGAAATGTAGTGTCAATTGACCCTGTGGGTCTTTGTAAAGCCTATCAATAGGGTCTCTCTGTCTACGAGGGTTTGCGCCCGTATATGGCTCACAAGGGGGTGAACCAATAACCAGGTCTATTTCTTCGCCCCCCAGAAGCTCATAAAGAATGGAACCACTTATCTTCTTTATATTTTCCATTACCACAAGTGTTTGAGGAAAGTTTGCTGAAAAACTTAGAGCCGCGGGACGGAAGCTATCGATCGCTAGTAAACACTTAAATCTGCCTTGCTGATGAAATCCTTCGGAGAATCCTCCAGCTCCAGAAAATAAATCTACATATCTATACATGTTTCTCAAAGCTAAATCGCACCTAGAAAAGCCAGATCAGCTTCGATTTCTTTTATCTTCTTCTTTAAGACCATAATTGATTCTGAGGGATCATATTCATCTAGCGGTGCACCATCTATTGGGCACATGTAATCGTAGTCCATTGCTTCATCTAATGAATACCTTCTACCACATACGGGGCATTCGTAGAGAATAGTGCTTCCTTCGTATTCTAGCCTTGTCTTGAGTTTATCTAATGTCTTCTTTAATCTGCTTATGAGTACTCCTTCTAGCTGTTCTCGATTAAGGATCCAGCCGTGAATAGTCCTATCGTCCCGTTTAACCTTCCTGTACGAAATAATTGCTTCCTCGGCCAGTTTTTGGAGAATTCTACGAGCCTCATTAGATTTTATACCGAGCTCTTTACCCAGCGTTTCTTCGGCGACAACACCTCTGCTTCTAATGATATGTATAATTACTTTTCTAGCATTAGGTCCGTACATTCTAGTTATTAATTCTACTATGGCATCCTCAATGATCTTCTCACGATCTCTAGTTCTTCCCTGTTTCTTTTTCGCCAACGTTAATCACCTTTTTACCATGAGCACAGGGCTCTATGATAACTTTAGCGTTTGGAAATGATAAATGTAGTTCACGACCCTCGAACAACCTGTCCAAGAACACGGCCAGGGCGGCAACCTCGGAGTGCGGCTGATGTCCGATAGCGACATTATAGTCAGCAATATCATAGAAATACCCCGGCACTTTTTCCGCACCCACGACGATCAATAAGTCCTTGTTAGTACTTCTTATCTTGTCTATCACATCGTCGATGTGAAGCCCATACATTGTCAGATGAACAATAATTCCATTTTCTCGTTTCCATTTTTCCATATACTTCCTATGGTTAACACCCATCTCTACATGGAGCTTACCGCCCCATCTCTCTTCCACCTTCTTAATAGTCTCCATTATTTTTTTGTCAACTATGTCTGTAAGAATAAACCCATTAGCGCCGAAAGCCCTGGCGACCAATGCTACATGTGTTGTTATTCTTTTATCTCGCTCCGGTCTATGTCCATATCTCAGCACATATATTCTCTGCATTTAAATCACCACTTGAAATGTCGTTGATAAGTCTCTTGAGTAATTCTATATTATAGCCTGTTCTAGCTGAGATCATTATGGGTATTTCAGATGGTTCTAGTAGATTATCGAGTTTTTTGAGTATTCCCGTCAAGTCTTGCGGATCTATAAGGTCGATTTTATTCACTGCGACAATTACGGGTTTTCCCTGAATACCTAGGCCGAGTAAAATCTTTCTCGTTTCTCTAAGCTCCTTTAAAGCTTCATCAATCCCCTTAGAAATATCGATTACATTAATTATTATATCGGAGTAAACTATTTCTTCCAGTGTTGCATAGAATGCATCGATGATCTCAGGAGGAAGATCTCTGATAAACCCGACGGTATCTATAACAATGAATTTCTTTTTATTGAAAAAGAAGGAGCCGGTCTTAGGATTGAGTGTTGTGAATGGCTCGGGTCCTACTGGTTTATTATAGCCCGTTAATGTGTTGAATAGTGTTGTTTTACCTGAGCATGTATACCCTACTATAGAAACGTGGGGCAAACCATATTTGATCCTCTTTTTCCTTCTTATCTCTCTCGTCTTACTTAATTTGTGTAGTTCTCTCCTTATCCGTGCTTCGCGCTCTTTCGTCATTCTATAGTATTTTTCATAGCCATAACGTCCTGAGCCGAGGAATCCGTGAAGTTCGCCTAGTTTTGCTCTTCTAATAGCCTCTTTGATAATTGGTAGCCTATGCTTTAATCTTGCTAATTCTATCTGCATTTTTGCCTCTTTGCTTCCAGCATGTAGCGCAAATATTTTGAGGATTAGGTCGATCCGATCAACGGGTTCTTTTCCGGTTGTCCGTAATAGATTGATCTTTTGAACAGGTCTAAGCCTGTCTAAAACTATGATCTCAGACCCGGTGTTTTTGATGTATTCGAGCCTATTCATGGGAATATAGTACTTTGAATTAGGTCTACGCACATATATTATGTCTTCAATTTCGGAATAAACTGTTCTTACCAGGGCGAGTTCTTCCTCGAGGTGACTCCTGTATTTATGCGGCATGAAAACCAGTGCTGTGTTCATTGGAACTACTTCCCTTCTTTCCTAATCTTTATCAAGTCACCTATGGTGAAGTAGTCGTCCCTCCTCCTACTGCTATAGTCAAATTCAACCTCGTCTGCAATAGGCTCTAATAGAGTTATTCCAAGTACTCTTTCGAGCCTTCTAGCAAGCTCGATGCTTGGTTTTAGGCGTCCAGCCTCGATTCTCTTTATCACATTCTCTTTTTCTCTAACTTTTTGTGCCAGCACTTTCTGGGTCCATCCAAGTCTTTGTCTAGCTCTTCTTATTCTCTCGGCATAGTCTTCTACAACTTCGTAATCATCCTCAAGTATTCTTCTAGGTATTCTCCTCGGTGGTCTGGGCTTTATAGGTCTGGGCCTCTGCATGGTTGACGAGGGTGTACTAAATGTTCTTTGGGTGGGCGCGCCTCTTTTCCTCATTAGTCTGTTGTAACACTGTGGGCAAACAGTCATTACTACTCCTTCAACCATAATAGTTCTACATAGTCGTTCATCAGGGATCTCTCTGCCACACAACTCACAGTAGCAGGGCATTTTCTCATCCTCAGATAGTGATATTAGATACTATGGTTTTTAGGGGTAGATATAACCATTAGTACTTAGGGGTTGATGCTTATGAGCACCAATGAGCCTAAGGACACGTTAACGGGTAAGATGAGCACTGACGACTATATTAGGTTCTTGGAGTCGAAGCTGAGATGGCTGGAGGTGGAGAAGGAGAGGCTAAAGATGCAGATAAAATATTATCAAACAGAGATAGAGAAACTATTATCTCCTCCACTCGTAGAGGCAATAGTGATCGATGTACTTGATGATGGAAGAGCTATTGTTAAAAGCACTACTGGACCAAACCTGATTGTCAGTATCAGCGAGAAGATAGATAAAGAGAGGCTTCATCCCGGGATGCATGTTGCGTTAAACCAGAGGGGTTCAACGATCGTTGAAATACTTCCGGATTATGAAGACCCATATGTTAAATCCATGGAAGTAATCGAGAGGCCAGAGGTTTCATTCAGTGATATAGGTGGTCTTAAGAGCCAGATCCAAGAGCTCAGAGAAGTTGTAGAATTACCATTGAAGAACCCAGATCTATTTAGAGAAGTCGGTATTGAACCTCCGAAGGGTGTACTTCTTTATGGTCCACCGGGATGCGGAAAAACGCTTCTAGCAAAAGCTGTAGCTCATGAGGCTGGTGCGTCGTTTATCAGTATCGTTGGGAGCGAGCTTGTTCAGAAATTCATAGGTGAGGGTGCAAGAATAGTAAGAGAAGTCTTTAGACTAGCCAGAAAGAAAGCCCCTGCAATAGTGTTTATCGACGAAATAGACGCTATAGCTGCAAGAAGACTTGATATTGGAACTAGTGGTGAGAGAGAAGTCCAGAGAACCCTTATGCAGCTACTAGCAGAAATAGATGGGTTTAGGCCTCTTGATAATGTTAAGATAATAGCAGCTACTAATAGAATAGACATACTTGACCCAGCTATTCTGAGGCCTGGAAGATTTGATCGGCTAATCGAGGTTCCACTACCTGACCTAAATGGTAGATACGAGATATTCAAAGTACATACACGTAGGATGAAGCTCAGAGATGTGGATCTGTACGAACTAGCTCGCCGCACTGAAGGAGCTACAGGAGCCGAGATCAAGGCTATAGTTACGGAGGCTGGATATAATGCTATACGTGATGGGCGCAAATATGTTACTATGACCGACTTCATCAAGGCTGTCGACAAGGTCATGTCGAAGAAACACATACGTGATAATAATATGAAGTATCTGGACATCGAGCGTGAGAAAAGATTGTTCTCGCCGATATTCCAATAGACTGGTGTTGGTTTTTGCTAGTTCGCTCCCCCACTCTTTCTGAACTTAAAGAGCTCAGAACAATAGCTAAACTACAATTTAGAGGAATACCTGATAGTTTCATTCCTGAAAATATACGTCTTGTATTGAGTCCATCTACACATAAGATAAGGTATCTTATTTTAGATGGTAAACATTATTTATCGGTGAGAGCGAGTGATTATAAATTTATACTTCATATTCCTGCGGGGCTAACATTACATAAATTGTTGCCTCAGCCATTCTGTAGAGTTTATGTTAATCATAAGTATGCGGGTTTCATAGCTGATGGCGGAAATGTGTTTACCAAGCATGTTGTATGGGCGGATCCCGATATAAGACCTGGCGATGAAGTTGTTGTGGTAGATTATGAGACGGGAGAAGTTATTGGTGTAGGGAAAGCCTCTAAGCCCGGATGGGAAATGATATATTATGGATGGGGCGAGGGAGTTAGGATTAGGGAGGGAATAAACGAGGTATAAAATCTTGGTTGCAAGGATAAAGGCCTTTATGCTTAAGGGATTTAATCCATCAGAACTCAAGGACTCGATCTTCGTGACAGGTTATCAGGGCTTTGGAATGGTCGGATATCTAGCTAGTAGACATATAGCTATGGAGCTGGGTCTTCAACGTGTAGGCTTCATAATAACGCAGCACATGCCCGAAGCAACATTCTATAAAAAAGGATATGGGCTCACCTATCCTTTTGAACTGTATTATGGTGTTGTAAACAACAAGAAACTACTGGTACTCGTTAACCATGGTACACCCCATGTACGTGAAAGAACAAGATATGCCGAATATCTGGGCTCTTGGCTTAAAAGTATAGGTGTTAGCGAAGCCATACTTATAGGCGGGTTGGATCCTGCTGTGAGGGAGAAGGAAGACGAGAAATACCGATGGATCCCAATAGGAGACTGTAAAAGACAGCTGGATGCACCATTGCTCGAAGAAAAACACGTTATAGGGCCTCTTGCCCTAACAATGTTGTTCCTAGAAGCTAACGGCATTCCAGGCGTGGCTATATTTGCTTATACGGAGTTGTACCGCCCAGATCCTAGGGCTACTGCTGTTGCTGTTGATATTATCTCAGATATATTGGGGGTTAAGATAAAGACTGATCGCCTCTTGGAAGAAGCTAAGGTCATAGAGAGGATCGAGGAGAAGAAAAAAGAGATGCTCAAGGCTCTCGAGGGCGAGGTTGAGACTGAACGAGAGCATCCAATGTATGTCTAGTACATTTAATGCCATGTTCTAAAAGCATCTCACATATCGCTTCTGACAAGTTTTCAGACCAAGAATCCTCAACATAATATATTATTGCCTCATCCACGCTCTTTGCGGTTTCCTTGAGTTTTATTATTGTGTCAAAAATCTCATTTGAGCTTTCGATAATAGTATATCGGTCGATGTTGTCACTGTATTCATGTTGGAAGAATGGGTAAGTGTTGGAAAGGCTTGGTGGAAATACGCCTAGGAATGGATGATAAAGTAGGCATTCTTCATTAGGAATTATTTCTTTAACTAATTCGATGATGCTGCTATAAGGTTTCCTAATAGCTGGTACTAAGTAAATTGTATTTCCAAGGTCTAGCTTAGACAAGACGAATTCGTATACGTTCTTTTTAATTGCCCTGAGTCTCGGATGATACAAGCTATCGTAGTCGTTCATCATTATAGCGAAGGTATTAGGTTTTGTAAGAGGATTATATTTTTCGAGTAACCTAACGTATTTCTTAACTATATTAAAGGCTGATCTAAGCGATGGGTGAGCTTTACTCTTATATTCAAGATACTCCCATAATCTGCCTTCCTTTATATGTTCCTTGATTTTCCTGAGCTCCTCCATGAGGACGTATAAATTATGAGTTGCTAATAATCTGATCTGCTCTTTTCTCTTTAGACTCTTTAGTTCTGCTAGTGTATATCTAGAACATACTGGGCAATTGCATGGGAGATATGTTAGTTCGTCTAGCCGTCTTGTCCCTGTCTCAGTCATGTAGCGGTCATCTCTAGCATATAGTATGTAGCTCGCACTGTCAAAAAGGTCTGCACCCAAAGCTACTAGAAAGGGTAGAATCATTGGGTGCCCGACGCCAAATACGTGGAGTGGTTTCTGAGGGGGTAAATGTAATCTTGCTAATGCGACAAGCTCTACTATGTCCGTATAATCGTATCTTTCAAGAAGCACTGTAGGAGAACCTAGTGCGTGGATGTGGTAGGGATACTTCCATGCGCGTAGGCTGGAGTAGAGCACGAGATCCCTATATGGTGCCCCTTGGATAGGGAGAACCCATAATTGATCGCTATCCATCAATAAAGGTAAGGCCTCCGTTGCTCTATCAAAAGTCTCGAAGACAGCTCTACGTGCTTCTTCCCATGACATTCTAGTTCCCGTCGGTACATCAAGTATAACGCCGATGTCAACGCCGATCTGTTTCTCATACTCGATTATTGTCTTGTTGTCTATCTCAATGTTTCCATAGACCAGCACTTGGTATCCTCCTGAGTCGGTCATGATTATTTTGTTCCATTTTAGCGTGTCGTGTATGTTCTTGGGTATCCCTCTATTTCTTCTATAGAAGAGGTATGCGTTTGTAATGAAGGCGTTAAAACCCATTTTCTCGATTACATATAAAGGCACATCTTGACGAGTAGGATCAATTACGGGAAAAAGGTAGGGTGTTTCTATTGTTCCGTTTTTTGTTTTTAGCTTTGCTATCCTTCCAGCTAGATCATATTCTTTTGGGTCATAGTATTCCAAATTACTTTCCCTTTAAAACCTTCTTTCGTTCCTCCATATACTTCTGGAAGAACTCATAGATGGTCTGTGCTAATGGGCCTGTGCCTTCCACACCTTTCTCTGTCACCTTGTAGCGGCTCTGGATAATCACAGCTCTAGCTTCAGGTATTATCTTGATTAGATGCTCAGGTATACGCATGTTTCTCATAATGAACTCCTTGAAGTCTTCGGGCTCAAACAATGGTATTTCTGTTGTCAGTATCTCCGAGACTCTCTCTCCCTTGATAAATACTTTAGGATATGTATTACCATTGTTGTCGACAGCATTTTCCAACAATAGGTTCAGACTCGGGTGATCGAAACCAACTAGCTTTCCCTCGTAATATCGTCCATCAGCAAGAACAACCTTGATCTTCTTGTCAATTAGGCCGGCGAGCTCGGCCGCTAATCGCCTGGAAGCATCGATTATGCCCATATCGTATCACCTTTAGGGAAAACTAATATCCGAGTAGGGATATATTGAAATTGCGCTTATAATGATATGCCCTACTTGGGGGTTATGGGATGCCGATATACAAGTGTAGGATTGATAGTATTGAGTCGCTCAGGTTGCCCGATGTTTATAGGGCTAAGCTTAGCTGTGATAATGTATCAATGGAAGTAGAGCTTCATGAAAAGATAGCGAAGTTAAAGCAAGGGACAGATGTTGAGGTATATATCGATAAAAGTAAGGATAAGTGTCTGCAACATGATTTCTGTGGCCAAGCACATGTAGTCTCGATCAATAAATTCGAAGACTACTATCGCATAGTATTATCTATTGCAGGGCTTCTTGCTGTTATTAAGCTTCGTGAACAGCCTAGGGCGCCGTTTAAAGTTATGACTAAAGTGTATGTTGGTATTAGATGTATTTAAGTATAGTATACTTTCTTAGTACAAAATCACCCATTCCTGATCATGTATTTAAGCATATGTAAAATAATCTTTCTAAATGAGGGAGCCAATTATAAAGGGGTGACATTGCAACACGAGGCCACGATATTGGTCGAACTGCTTAGGTATGATGATTCTACTGATGACAAGGTATTCAAAGAGCTTCTCGAGCTACAGCAATATATAGCTCTCCGAACAGCCAAAAACAAGGATTTAGAGTACTATATTGTATCTTATAGTGAGAGGAAAGGAAAGGATAAGGGCGTTATAATAGTAATTCGAGGAATGCCCGAGATAGTATATAGAGAATCAGAACTATTAGTAGACTATATAAAGAGTAGATTTACCACAATCACTTGTAACCGTCTAAATAATCGTGGCAAGACAGTAAAGCTAGAACTTCCTGTGTCGCAAAATTTTTTCTAAGGCTCTTTAAGAGAAGATATGATCAAATAAAAGGATTTGCTATAGTTAATTTTATGAAGGTAAGCATTAGATATCCTGCACAACTTATTAGTAGAAATATTGAGAACCGTATGGGGAATAATGGAATAGTTCTAGGAAAGGCCCTTGGCTGTAAGGAGGAGCCACTTATTGTAATGCCGGTTAATATGTTATATAGACATATTCTCGTAGTAGGAGCAACTGGTTCGGGCAAGACTAGGACGACGGCATTTATTATTAACTCATTACAACATGCCTATCCATACAAATATAGGATAATAGTCCTGGACTGGCATGGTGAGTACAGGTCTCTTTTGAAGAAATATGTTTATGTAAATCCTTATAATGCTCCCGTCAACATCATTGATATCAAAACATTGTCATGGATAGAAACACTATACGATGTACTAGGGCTATCAGATCCCCAAGCATACGTTCTTCAGAAAGTAATCGAAAAATCAAATATTGCTTCAAATAATGATATCAGGAAACTATATAAGCTAATTGAAGAAATGGATACCGAGAATGCTAAGTGGTTGAGAGAAGTAAAATACGCATTGCTAAGAAGACTTGCTCCGCTGGTATACGGTGATAACTATAGACTCTTTGCGGGCACCAAAGACTTTCTCAAATTATTCAAGAATAGAGCTACCTATGTTGTAGATCTAAGTATGATACGGGAAACGAGGATTAAGAAAATCTACGCTACATTCATTATTCGTTACGTTTTCGACTATGCTTTAAGGAATTGTATGCACGACACTATACTTGTGATCGAAGAAGCCCATAATCTTATGAGGAGGAGTAATTCTCTAGAAGTAATTACACGTATGTTATCAGAGATACGTAAGTTCGGTGTTGGCGTTATAATAGTGTCTCAGTCTCCCAGCGGACTTGGTGATGATATCATGAAGAACACTGCATCCAAGATAATTCACTCGATAAAATCATCCGTAGACTTAGAAACTATATCTAGATCGCTCGTATTGGATAGAGAAATCATTAGTGTGGTCCCTTATCTCGAACCGGGAGAAGCAGTTGTAGCACTACCTAATTATAAAAAGCCGTTGTTGGTTAAAATAGGGGATTTACCCGAAAAACTCTGAAGATCTTACTCTTCTTCTCCCTCTTCACCGCTCTTTCCAGTCTCTTCGGGTTTTTCGACCTTACTTGCCGCAATAATGTCGTCAATCCTTAGAATTATTGTCGCGGCCTCTGTTCCTGCCTTTAGCGCGTTAGCCTTTATGCTTACAGGCTCGATTACACCTAGCTCCATCATGTTAGCAAGATCTCCCGCGAATACATTGACGCCTGTCCACTTACCCTCTGGTGTCTCGTGGGCTGCTCTAAGCTTCATTATTATCTCTACTGGGTCTAGTCCGGCGTTCTCTGATAGCGCCATGACCAGTCCTTCTAGTGCCTTTGCAAAAGCCTCAATTGCCAGCTGTTCTTTACCTCCAACAGTCTTTGCAAATTTTCTGAGATGCTTTGCTAGCTCGGTCTCAACGGCTCCTCCCCCTGCAACGATCTTGCCGTCCTTGATTGCATCTGCAACGGCTGCTAGAGCATCTCGTAGGCTTCTCTCAGCTTCATCGACTAGTCTCTCTAGTCCTCCACGTATCACTATGCTTACTGCTTTGGGGTTCTTGCATCCCTCGATGAACACCATCTTGTCTTCTCCAACTTTTCTCTCCTCAGCAAGCTTTGCTTCGCCGAGATCCTCAGGCCTTAGGTCTTCGATGTTGCTTACTATTCTTCCTCCTGTTGCTCTTTCTAGTTTTTCCATGTCGCTTCTCTTTACTCTTCTTACTGCTAGTATTCCTTTCTTTGCGAGGAAGTGCTGGGCAACCTCATCAATACCCTTCTGACAAATCACAACATTAGCACCAGTCGAAG
>WAPN01000012.1 GCA_015520735.1 Desulfurococcales archaeon | reverse complement strand
TGTATAGAGCACTAAGAAAAGAGTTGAGCAGGGGGAGGAGGAATAGTAATGATTTAGTTGTTTTTACATGTGGAGGTTTCATACCGCTTAGTACGAGAAACGGCAATATTTGTTTTAGTATAACTTATATGTGTGAGGATTGAGTTAATAATATGTAACTTTGGCGCGTAATCCGTGATATGGTGTATAAGGATATGTCTAAGCAGGGTTATGATAAGTGTTTACCGGTTAAACCTATAAGGTTTTTAAGTGAAGTAGCTAAAGAAGCTGCTGAAACACTGAAACTAGTCCGTGATTTACCGAGCCGTGTCGATGTAATCAATAAAGTAGAGTCTTTCCTTAGATTAATTAGGGGTATAAATAGGCCGGCTATTCTATGGATAGTAGGCACATGGGGTTTGGGCAAGACCGCAATTTACAACGGTATTATTAAACCTTATGCGGAGCGTAATAGGGGGGAGTACTTATCCGTATCCATTACAGCGAATAAGGTCTTTAACCTCGTTGAATATGTTATAAAGAAGTTCGGATTTGTGTTTATGTCTCCTGAGATTTTTCTTGCGAGCTTAATACAAGCAATGCGTAGTGAAGAAAATGAGCTTAGAGATCTGCCTGATCTCAGTAGGTATGCTAATCTTGACCAGTACCTTGTCGATGCGCTAACATTTATTAAAAGAAAGCTAGGCGGGAGGAAGCTCGTCATATTCATCGATGAATTCGAACATATTTATGATCGATATCTACAGAGACCCGAGAATACTCCTGAGTCTAGAATAGGGAGTGGCATACTTGAAGCCATAGTTGAGCTAGTTAATGTTAATATTAATGCTCTTAAGGTAACAAATACGAGCAGTCTTATACATTTAGCGATATCGGTATCCGAGGAAGCCGACGCGGCTATTAGGCAGAAAACTAATTTTATGGTTATCGCTGGTAGGCTTGAGAGAAGATTTATAGAAATTCGTTTAAATCCAATGTATCGAGTAGAGGTGTACTATCATCTCTCTGCTCTGCTAAGATACGTGTTTGGCAACGACTCTGTAGACTTTAACGCTATTGCCAACCCACCAACACTTCTTAATATATTCGGCTACGCGACGGGCGGATTGCCAGGAAATACTGAACACTTGTTAAACCAGATCCTATCAGCGCTGGGTATGTCCGCAGAATGCCCTGAGGGATTAAGAATACTAGATATAGATACCGCTTACACTGTATTTAACACTTTAGAAACTTCGTATAAAGGTCAAAAACTAAACGTGTTCTTAAGAGACAATTATATAGCACTATATAGAGAGATCGTTAACGCGCTAATTAATGCATACTTTGATAGGAAAGCCTCCGAGTATTTCGCAAAAACGGTATTAATGAGTCTGGGTGGAATAAGCTGTGAGTATATATATTCATTTATTACAAACAAACTGGGTGCCAGTATAGGAGAAGAAGATATAATCGATATGGTTACAATAGCAAACAATAGGATAAGAGGTATATACAATATAGAGAAAGGAATTTATATATCTAAAGCTTACCATATAAAGAGCAAAATACCGGATCTAATTATCAGGATAAAACAGTTAATCGAAAATTACCTGCACAGACTTGAAGAAGCACTAGGAAGAATAGGTATATCCTTCGGAGAGATCAATTCCAACGTATTATACAGAGAAATATTCGATAAACTCATCTATATAACAAGTAAAGGAGAACTCGCAATACTGATACCTGAGGACGAGGATACAGTAGTAAAGTACATTAATGATAAATTAGGGGCAAAGACAGAGCTGAGAAGCCTAGCACATCTTATTAGATTAATTATTGACACACTCAAAGAAGAGGGGTATCTAGGGAAAGATAAAGATAACTATATAGTTTTATCCGAAGAATTACTCCAGAAGTATATAATAACTCCTTCAATAACAATAGTTGATTACATAGTAGATTTAAAAGATAGGTATTCATATATAGCGAGAGCAAGAGCTATTGGCTGGAAACCTGCCAATATTGCAATGCCTCTAGTACTACCAATTATATACAACCTCAAATCCTTCTTCACCGATAGACTACAGGATGCTATCCAGATCATACCTAAGACAATAAACGGTAGACCGGATCTACAGGTGTATACGATCATTGTTAGGCCTCCATCAAGGCACAGACCGTTTCTAAAGTTACTGTATGTTGTTTTACCCGAGATATTATCGGAAGAACACATCGAGAATTTGAGGAAAATCGTGATAAAAGAATACATTAGTCCAGAGCCTCTGGCAGCTATGTTTATTATGCTTCCAAGAAATCCTGAAAACTTTAAGAAAAGCCTTGACTTCTATAGATACTTTATGGAAGAACTAGCTATGAAATACCAGATATATGTAAAAGAGTTCCATATTTCTTCATCTGCCGATGTGATAAGACTCAATGTACTTACAGAGTATGTTAGAGATAAATTAGGGATCACTCTTCTCCACGATTTTATCAATGAGCTCATTGCAGACCTGGCATCATATATATTGAATACTAACAAGGAAAAAATAATTGAGAAGTACAGAGAAAAAGGAATAAACATTCATAACTTACAACAGTATTTTATGAACGACCTAAATATGAGGTATTTCGCAGACTTAAAAAAACATCTCATAGAAGGCTTAGTATCTATCGGGAGATACATACCCATACCTGTTTTATCTGGCGAAAGTCTATTAACTAGATCCTCTAGCGAAAACAATAGGTTAATTGATATCAAAAATATTGACGAGACCCTAATATCTAGACTGCGCGAAGTGGAGCTGAGTCATACTATTGCATCTATCGGCTACATACTCGGCTATGATAAATGCTTTCAGGAAAAAGGATGTTCGATGCTAGAGATACTAGATTTTACGAAGAAAAACATCACATGCTTAGTGCCTTACGGCTTTAAGATAAAATTGCTGGGTAAAGACATCGAATCAAGCGAAGAACTGTTAAGATCTATTATTCCATTAATAGGCTATGGATTTATTAATCTGATCAAATGTAATAGAGATAATAACAGTAGAGAATCATATGATAACTGTAGAATAAGAATAAATACTGAAAATCCATACATTAAGAGCTTGATCAAGTACATACTATTCCTAAATAATTATAGTGAATTCAAGATTGTTTATACTTCCAGTTTATTTGAAAAATTCTATATATATCCACTTGAATACTCGGAACATATAC
>WAPN01000011.1 GCA_015520735.1 Desulfurococcales archaeon | reverse complement strand
CTCCTGTAATAATAATATGAAACAAACAGAAAGAACTGAAAGTTGTCTATAGCCACTCAATAACTGAAGCAGGAGTAGATATAAGAATTAGAAACAAACAGAAAGAACTGAAAGATCTTCTCCCCCGAAACAAAAAGGTGATGTGGAAAAATTACTCATAGATGGAAACAAACAGAAAGAACTGAAAGTCGAAGCTCGGGTGGAAGAAGCTCATCCTAAGCATGTGCTCCAGCTCGAAACAAACAGAAAGAACTGAAAGTATGCTTGTCATCTCGATGCCTGTATCTATCTTGTACATTATCGTCTTGAAACAAACAAGAAAAACTGAAAGTCCTCCCAGGCAATACCATCATTACAGTATTTAGTCTCATCGCCATCAAGAAACAAACAAGAAAAACTGAAAGGACGTGTTCATGTAGTCGCCCACGATCCTTGACACGCTGAGAAACAAACAAAGAAAACTGAAAGTCGTTCTCATTCTTTGATATTCTTAGGCTTATTGTAACGGTTTTTACGAAACAAACACAAAGAACTGAAAGTCCCAGAAGTGATCGCTGTTATGCTGTTCGATATTGAATATGTATTCAAGAAAAACATAGACAACAATATCAAGAGGAGACTGAAGCATCGGATCATAGTATAGTTACAAACAAAAAAGAACTGGAATTAATACATTGTACTGCTTGCTAATGGACAAAATATGTCAGGTAGGGAAACGAATAAACTATACGTGGAGGGCTGTGTCTTGTTCGTTGGGTGTGATATTGAGGGTTAAAATAATGGGTATGGTGGCTCGGTGATGTGCTTGGAGAATGGGCATTATTTTGTTGTCGGGTTCTTGTCTGCGGTGTTGTTGCCGTTCATCCTATTGGTGCTTTCCATAGACATGGGTATTGGCTTTAGGGTTGGATGGTTCTGTTTTAGCCGTGGCTACGTGGTTTTGCCGCTCGCTGTTCTCGCGGCTTATATGCTGTGGAGGCGGGGCAGGAAGATGCTGTCAACGATGGTGGCGGCTCTGGCGACGGGCTTAACGCTCTATGGGCTCCTACTATACATCCTATGGCTGGCCTTTATCTCGGAGTACTAAGAGTCACCTCAAAAGACCAGTACTTATTTCTTTAGCCGATAACATGCGATCTTGTCTGGGTTAGCGATACCATGAATATCGATCCATGTTTTTATTTTGTGTTTGGTTTTTAAGAATTCCTTAGTTATTGGTAGAATGGCGGGTTTGTTTGATCAATGATTTGCCTCTGTGTTTTTATGAGTAATCCATGGTTCTTCTCAGGTCTTGGGATGTATGGTCACTGCGTATTTGGTTGCTATTCTTGCTAGTTTGTCGTCGAATGTGGCTAGACCGGATCTGGTTGACCTAGCTAATTGTATGTAGAGTGAATCATATACTGTAATATTCTCTTCCACTGCGAGCTTGAATGCTTCCTCCGCGAATTCCTCGGAGGAATATATTTTTAGGGACGACCATATCTTCAGAAGATCCTCCATGGCCTCACAGGCTTTCTCCCTGTCTAAGTCTCCTATTTTTCTACAGTGTTTCCATACGGCATTCAAAGCCTCAGGAAGCGCTAAGTCAATAGTTGCTAGGGGTTCACCGCTTCCTGCCCATGACCTGACAAGTTCTCGCGCCTTATCTGAACCATTTTCTTCAAGGATGAGCTTAACTAGGAAGGAAGCATCTAGTACTATCAACGATTCTCCCTCTCCTCTCTAATCAGCACGGTGGAGTCGATCATTGTCCTTCTCCTCCTAGCTTTCTCCTCAATACTATCAAGTAGATCAAGGAACTCAAGGGTTTTAATGCGTTCCTCGATAAACCTTCTAATCTCGCTACTCCAGTTAACACGGTATTTCTTCATCTTCTCTTTAAGTTCTCTCGAAACCCTAACAGATATGACGTCAGACAAGACGTATACACCGTGTAAAACTTATTGTAGACAAAAATATAAAGATTACATCACTATCAAGTTCTCATCGAAACCCACTATAGATAAAATCATTCATATAAGACATGACATTTAATGCACTTATTTTTACGAAACCACATAATATTAGTTCATCTAAAGAAGTTATTCCATATACCTCATAGACATCAACCAAGGAATTACGAGAATATAAGGCTGACAAAGTAGGTCAAACAAGTATAAGCCTCTTATAGTGCGATAACATGGCATGTGCTAAATAACTTGTAAAATTATCTTATAAGAGCAACATATGTTAGTGTCGACTTTGCCTAAGACATTCCATGGCTCGAGATACTAATTATTAGGTATTATGATTATCTTGTTTCTTTGGTGTTCTAGGAGAGTCTTCCCATTGTATGGGGATTGCTGTATAGTGTGATGATATAATGTAGTTAGAACACGTTGATGGTCTGGAAGATTTTGCTTTCTAGTTCTATATAGAGATGGTGTTGTTGCCTGTTTATGTGCTGTATTTTTGTATTTTTGTGAATAGCTTTATTTTGGTCATATATCTATTGATATATTCTAGCAGGAGATATCTACCTAGGTGTCATGTCATGGGTGCTGACCTGGATGGATTTGCCATAGTTGTTGAGGGCTTGGTCAAGCGTTACGGCAGGATCGTGGCCGTTAATGGTGTTAGTTTCCGTGTCGGGTACGGCGAGGTTTTTGGTTTCCTTGGGCCTAATGGTGCTGGTAAGACTACTACGATCCATGTCTTGGCTACTCTTCTCCGCCCTGATGGTGGCCGTGTAATGGTTGCTGGCCGTGACGTTGTCCGTGACCCGGTGGGTGTTCGTAGGAGTATAGGCGTCGTCTTCCAGGACCCGAGTCTTGACGGTGAGCTGACCGGTTATGAGAACCTTTATCTCCACGGCAGGATCTATGGTTTGAGGGGTGGTTTGCTGGAGGAGCGTATCGAGGAGATGCTGAGGTTCGTCGAGCTCTGGGAGCACAGGGACAGGCTTGTCAAGTATTATAGTGGTGGTATGAGGCGCCGCCTAGAGATAGCGCGCGCCCTCCTGCACAGGCCCAGGATACTCTTCCTAGACGAGCCTACCCTCGGTCTTGATCCCCAGACCCGCGCACATATCTGGGACTATATCAGGAAGATGCACCGCGAGATGGGTGTTACTGTTTTCCTTACTACTCACTATATGGAGGAGGCCGAGGCCCTCTGCGACCGGATAGCGATAATCGATCACGGCAAGATAATAGCCGAGGGAACCCCCGAGGAGCTGAAGCGTATGGCGGGGAACGATATCGTCTACCTCAAGATCAGGGATGTGAAACCAGGGGTATGTGGTTTCTTCGAGGATCTTGCATTGGAGTGCAGGGAGCTCCCCGGAGGAAGGATCGCGTTGAAGGTCGGGGACGCCGTGAAGTCCCTCCCCGGGATACTCCTCAGGGCCCGGGACAAGGGCTTGGAGGTGCTGGAGGCTAGTTATCATAGGCCGAGCCTTAACGATGTCTTCCTGTTGCTAACGGGCCGTGAGATCAGGGAGGAGGGCCCCATGGATATGATCAAGGCCGTGGTTATGAGTAGGAGGTGGAGGCGTTGAGCGAGGCACTGGATGCTCTCATTGTCATGGCTTATCGTCAGCTGAAGCGTTTCAGGCGTGGAAGGGCAAGGATAGTATCCAGTATCGTCAACCCGATTATCTGGATAGTGTTCTTCGGGCTTGGATGGAGCAACGTCTTCAACTTCCCGATGGCCAGGATGATATTCGGCGGCCTAGACTACCTATCATTCCTAACACCTGGAGTCGTCGCCATGTCGGTGTTCACAGCATCATTCATAGGCGGCATAACCGTTATATGGGACAAGCAGTTCGGCTTCCTCAAAGAAGTACTGGTAGCGCCGGCGCCCCGCTGGGCAACAATACTCGGCAGGATAATGGGCGACTCAGTAATAGCCGTGCTTCAGGGACTCATAATACTGGGTCTGAGCTTCCCGGTGGCCCATAGCTTGAACCCGTGGGGAGTGCCGGCCTCGATACTCTACATGCTGATACTCAGCCTAGCATTTACCGGGGTAGGGGTGTCGTTGGCACTAAGGATCACGAGCATGGAGGCCTTCCAGATGATCATAAGCTTCCTCATGCTACCACTAGTATTCCTCAGCGGAGCATTCTACCCGCTCAAATACATGCCGGACTGGATGAAAATAATAGCCTACGTCAACCCGCTCACCTACACGGTGGACGGGATAAGGTACTGGCTGGCAGGAGTGTCGAGCTTCAACCCATACCTGGATCTAGCAGTACTATCGGGTCTGGCAGCAATAGCCCTAGTAGTGGCCGCTAAGCTATTTAGCAGGACAGCACTGGACTAGCCGGGCCTGCATGGAAACACCGATGAAAAGCATAAATGCCGTTTTCTCTCTCCTTCACCTTCATCCCACGAGAAAATACGACTAAGGTAATAGTATCAGCAGAACCACCTGCTATGCCGTCCCCATGCTTTCTCTCACTGAAAGATAGAGTGCTGATAGGATCAGTGCCATGCCCACGAGCTGAAGATGTGTTATTTCTTCGTGGAGCATTATGACAGAGAATATTGTTGCGAATACTGGTTCTAGGAGGAAGATCATCGCTGTTGTCGCCGGGTCCACGTATCTCTGTCCATAGGCTTGCAGGATGAATGCCCCGTCAGCGCATGCGACCGCCAAGTAGATTATAACGAGTAATACACCGGCCGTGATTCTCGGCTCACCATAGACGAGGAGTGATGGAGCCAGGAAGAATGTGCTCGGCACCAGTTCTGCGTATGTGAATGCTATGGGGTCCTCCGGCCTATATTTGTCGATCAATATTATCTGGGCCGCCCACATTAGTGCTCCCAGGAGGATAAGGGTGTCCCCCAGCCCGAACCCTCCCCCAGGACTGGTTAGGAGGTAGAGGCCAACAATGCTTAGGGCCAAGCTCGAGGCGAGCCTCCAACTATACCTCCTCCCTACTAGTGCCACGTAGATGTGCACGAAAACCACGTTGAGACCGGTTATGAATGCCGAGTTGCTCGCCGTAGTGTATCTTGTCCCCCACCCCTGCAGCCATAAGCCCAGAGCGAAAGCTATCCCCGTAACTAGGCCTCCGCGGACACTATCCCCTAGATCCCTGCCTCTACGGATACCTAGAACCACGTAGGGAGCGAGGACTAGGGCCGCTATAAGGCTTCTCAGCCAAACATACGTCATAGGATCAACTATGTCCACCACTACCTTTATCCCGGGGAAACTGCTACCCCACAGCAGAACCGTCCCAAGCAGCGCCGCTACGCCTATGAATCTCTTGCCCCTACCCATCAAACATCATCACGTATTATGAGAGGCTTTCCCCCGATTAATAATGATGACGTGCCTGCCCAGGAGGCCTTGCAGGACTGGAGAAGTGATATATTATGACTACTATTGGATGATAATGGGGGACGGAAAAACTATTGTTATATACAGTATTACGGGTTTTTAGCTGTCAGAAATCCCATGGATCAATCGGGGGCGAGTAGCTGAACCTAAAGACCGTGCAACTATCATTGATCCTTTCTGCCGAGCAGTATATTTCGTCGTAGAAGTCGAGGATAGGATATACTTCGTCGTGTGCAAAAATATAAGTTTCCTCGTCCCTGGCCTTTATCTCTATATCTGTGACTATCAGCTTGTCGAAAGGCTTGATCATCCCGCTGATCTCTATGTCATTGGTATGCATAGAGAGTATCTTGTCTATTAATTCATTTACCTCAGTATCATATATGTGGCCAAAATAGAAGTCCCCGATTGGTACGCGCAGAAATACTGTTAGAAGGGATAGCTCGTAGGGTGATAGCCAGTGGAAGTGAAGCACGGCCTCGGCCATTGTTTTTCTGAAAACTTTCTCTAGGTCTTGTAGTAGCTCTCTAGGTACGTTCCTTCCGATCTTCTCCCCTATTACCCTGTACATGGTCTTGGCCATTTCCTTCCTCATAACTGTATCGATCTCATTAACCGTCTTATCGTCAAGAAAAGGGCTAGCCGAGATGAGGCCGGACACAGCTCACACCAAGAAACTAGATATTGATGATTATGTATTATATCTGTTATGTATTATTAAACAGTTTCTTTATACAATAAACATTATCGGAGCTCCGATAAAATGTTCAGAACCAATATATAAGAATATAAGCAAATACAAGAATATGTAGCACGGAAAACCAGAACCACACACTATGACACAGCAAATGGCAA
>WAPN01000010.1 GCA_015520735.1 Desulfurococcales archaeon | reverse complement strand
TGGGCCCGCGGGGATTTGAACCCCGGACCTCCGCCTCGTCAGGGCGGCGTCCTAACCAGGCTAGACGACGGGCCCATAACCAGTATTTCTGAATAATGTTTCTTGGCCTTTAAAACTTAACTACTAGGCCTATCCCTTCATTATATAATTATTTTTGAACTGATCCATGAAAACAGCGTTGGAATAAAGTATTAAATATACTTAAGATACAATCCCTTTAGCAGGGATGATTAAACACTTATCCCGGCTATCCCTATAAGAGGTGACGTGTTTGACTCTTTCACCGCTCCCCCTTGTAAAGCATGCTGGGGAGATATCCTACAAGCTACCAGAGATAAGGAGCGGGGAAGAACTACTGAGCCTTACCCAGAGCGTGTGTCCCTACTGCTACCGTGTTATCCCAGCCGCCATTATTGAGCGAGACGGGAGAGTCTATATTAGGAGAGTTTGCCCGGAGCACGGAGAGATCGAGGAGCTCTATTACGGTGATGTCGGGATCTACAAGCGGTTCATTAAATGGGATCTTGAGGGGAGAGGCTCTAGACATGTTTACACGCCCGCCATAAGGCCCTGCCCCTTCAACTGCGGCTTGTGTCCAATGCATAAACAGCACTCAGCCCTCGTTAACATAGTGTTGACTAACCGGTGTAATCTCAGCTGCTGGTACTGCTTCTTCTATGCCGAGGCTGCTGGATACGTATATGAGCCGAGCATAGAGACTATTAGGAACATGATAAGAAGTATTAAGAAGCAAGGAGTAGCAGTTAATGTCCAGTTAACAGGCGGCGAGCCCACTCTTAGAGACGATTTAGTCGACATAGTGAAGGTCTTGAAAGAAGAAGGAGTACGCCATATACAGCTCAACACTAACGGGATAAAGTTCTCGGAACTATTCTGGAAGAACCCCGACGAAGCCGTAGCCTACACGAGGGCGCTGAGAACAAGCGGTGTTAATACGGTCTATCTGAGCTTCGATGGTGTAACACCGATTACTAACTGGAAGAACCACTGGGAGATACCATATATCTTCGAGGTATTCAGAAGAGCAAGCATGACCAGTACAGTACTAGTTCCAACCGTGATTAAGGGTATAAACACACACGAGCTAGGTGCGATCGTGAAGTTCGCGGCAAAACACGTAGACATCGTCAGAGCCGTCAACTTCCAGCCCGTAAGCCTAACAGGCATGATGAAGAAACAGGAGAGGACAAAGTACAGGATAACAATACCTGATGTAATAAAGCTAATAGAAGAACAGACCGACGGCGAAGTGCCAAGAGAAGCTTGGTTCCCAGTACCTGTTAGTGCTATATTTTCTAGGTTCATCGAAGCATTTGCTAAGGAGTACAAATTCGAGATGACGAACCACCCGGTATGCGGAGCAGGGACTTACATATATGTCGAGAGAAAGAATGGCTCAGTCAAACTCATCCCGATAACTAATTTCGTCGACGTAGAAGGATTCCTCGAGTATCTGCAGGAGAAATGGGAAGACCTAGTAATTGGTAGAAGCAGACTCACAACAGGCCTTAAGATACTATACAGTATAAGGAAGTTCATCGACCAGAAACGTGCACCCGAAGGATTTGATCTGTATAAGATACTGCTTAATATAATAATTAAGAGGAACTATGATGCACTAGGAGAACTACACTACAAGATGGTATTCCTAGGAATGATGCACTTCATGGATCTATACAACTATGATATACAGCGTGTTCAGAGATGCAACATTCACTACGCGTTGCCGGACGGCAGGCTAGTTCCCTTCTGTGCGTTCAACATTTTCGATGACATCTACAGAGATGCGGCCCAGAAAAAATATGGTCTCTCATTCGAGGAGTATGCTGAAAAACACGGTCTTCCAAAGAACAATATCACGAAGAAATACATAAGGAATAGGAGAATGCTCGAATCAACAGAGCTGTACAGGAAAACATACGAGGGAATAATCGAGCTAGTGAGGCGCTAAGACTGGCTTGATACCGTTAATCGATAGGTACGGCCGGCCGCTCACACATATGAGAATAAGTGTTACCCTTCGATGTAACCATCGATGTATTTTCTGTCACCGCGAAGGTTTACCTAGTAATGTGAATGGAGTTGAACTCACAGCACAAGACTGGGGCTTCGTTGCCTCAGTAGCCTCTTCCCTAGGAATAAAATACTACAAAATAACTGGCGGAGAACCACTGGTGAGAAACGATATTGTAGATATTGTACGAAACATCAGAGATAGCGGCGGAATAGTATCAATAGTTACGAATGGATCATTATTGACCAAATACGCGGGAAAACTAGCAGACCTAGTATCACATATAAATATTAGCCTACATTCCCTTAATCCTGAAATTTTCCACAAGATAACCCACGGGAAGCTAGAACCTGTTCTCAAGGGAATCGACGAAGCACTACGCAATGGTATAAAGCTGAAGATTGACTATGTTGTACTCTCTCTGAATAGCCATGAATATACCGACATAATAAACTATGCGAGCGATAAAGGCATAAATCTAAACATCATCGAGCTTATACCACTTGGAATGTCTCTTACTGAGTATAATAGGCTCCACGCACCAATGGATCCTATTGAAAAATATCTCGAGAAAATATCGGTCAAGAAAGACAGGAAGGCTTTCCAAAGCAGACCAACATACATCCTTCCCAGCGGGATAGAGGTGACCGTGATAAAGGGTATATGTAATCCGGAGATGTGTATGCACTGTACTCGGATCAGGATGAGCCCTGACGGTAAGATCAAGACTTGTATCTATAGAAACGATAACTTGTTAGACGCATATCCTTTCATCGTGTCACGCGATGCAGAAGGGTTAAAACAATTATTTATAAAAGCTAATAGTCTGAGAGAGCCTTTCTTCAAACCCGAGAGAATCGTGAAGGCGATACATGGTGTCAATGATAGATATAACTTTGAAAAACGAGGTGTATAGGGAAGCAACTGCTGAGGGCATTATAAGGCTCAGAAGAGAAACTGTTAGGAGAATTATCGAGGGAAGGGTCGAAAAGGGAGACGTATTTACTATATCCAAGATTGCCGCTATTAATGCTGTTAAGAAAACACCCGAGCTCATACCTTTATGCCATAACATACCGATCACCCACGTAAATGTTGAGTTCAAAATACTAGACGAGGAACACATCCTATGTAGAGTAACGGTTAAAACGACCGCCAAGACAGGAGTCGAGATGGAGGCTATCACGGGGGTTAGCGTGGCTCTCCTAAATGTATGGGATGTAGTGAAGAAGTACGAAAAAGACGAGAAAGGCCAGTACCCGATAACTAGGATCGAGAGCATTAGGGTTACATCAAAGATCAAGAAAACTTTCTCCGAAGCTCAGAGCGATTAATCCTTTTATCACCTACTACCCAGTATTCACCATCTTCTCGAACCTCTAGCTTAAATATAGGGGCACTTTTCTTTATAGCTTCAAGTATCTCACGAGCAGCCGAGAAGCCCGTATTGCGATCCACTGCAGATACTAAGATATAGATGGTAGTATCGCCAGGCGATAGTTCTCCTATCTTGTGATAAACATAGACCATTCTTACATTGCTATATTTCTCAACAACTTTTTCCGTGAGATCATATATAATCTCTTTCACATACTTATCGTAAGCCGTGTATACAAGCTTCTCTACACGTCCTCCATCAACTAGTCCTTTCACGAATCCAATAAAGGCAACGATAGCACCGGCACCTTTATCACTTGTTTTAATCCTCATAGCATTAATGATCTCATCTAAGGAGAGATCTTCTCTACCAATATCAACGATAATGCCCGGCTTCGCCATATTATCCACCCGAACCAGGAGGTAGTAGTGCTATTTCGTCATTAGGTCTGCATTCGATATCATCGGCAGGCCTTCCATTCACATATATGCTGAATGATATCCCGACACTTTTCAGCTCTGGGTATTTTTTGTAAAGCTCATCAAGGAGTTTGCTTACGCTGATTTTATGGCTATCCACTATTAGCGATATAGTGTTTGAACCTATAATATCTATTAATAACCCATAGACTTTAATGGTGTACTTTGGCAGAAACACCACCTCTTCCTTCACAGGCCAAAAACACTATATATTTTTTTCTCATAAATTGTTAACTCAATTTGTAAAATAAACTATTAAAGTTAGAACAATAGAAAACAGCGGCGAAGAAAGCAAACAGGTGTTTACTATGAACAAGTACGGGATAATTGGGTTAATCATACTCATAGCTATTGTAATCGGTGGAGTAGCATATTACATGAGTATCCAACAGACAAAAACAGTAGTGTCCACAACGACGACAACGTTTACCTCAACATCTCCAGTAGCATCAACCACTACTACAACGTCTGGTCTAACACCTGTAGAAATAGAAGCCATCAAGTACATGGCAGAGGAAGAAAAACTTGCACTAGATGTATACTCGAAACTTGCAGAAATATATCCCAACGTGCCAGTATTTGCAAACATAGCGAAAAGTGAGACAACACATGTTAAGGCGGTACTAAATCTCGCGGAAAAATACGGGATACCGATTAACCTCGGCGCTCCCGGCCAGTTTAATAACACGCATATTCAAGAACTATATAACCAGCTTATAAAAGAGGGATCAAAAGGCCTTGAAGAAGCACTAAAAGTTGGCGCACTCATTGAGGAAACCGATATAAAGGACCTACAGGACTGGGTCGCGAAAGTACAGTATGAAGACATCAAACAAGTATTCGAGTGCCTCATGATGGGTTCACGTAATCATCTAAGAGCTTTCGTATCAACACTAGAGAAAATGTTCAACACAACCTACACACCACAGGTAATATCTCAGCAAGAATATGAGCAAATAATAAACTCGCCAATGGAGACAGGGCCCAATAATATCTGTTCAAGCCTCGGAATAGATCTAGGTACAAATGTCACAGTAACGCCTAAGGGCGGATCAACAAAGTAATCATAACAACAATTGTTTTTACATAGAAACACCATTTTTCTATCTGCCTGTGAAGAAGATATAGCCATACTAGACTAAATAATATGAATGGGCATGTAGTGAAAGAATGGATAAGAACCAGCGAAAAATGAATGGTAGCCGGGCGGGGATTCGAACCCCGGTCACGGGGGTTCTCCCCGTCGCGGGACGGGCCAGAGCCCCGCATCCTTGGCCGCTAGACGACCCGGCTACTTCCAAGCTATAGATAGGATTTCCGTGGGGGTCTTAAATGTTTTCCGACGAAAAAACAGGTTTTTCCATAGTTTTCTCTAAGCATGCGCTTAGAAGAATGCGTGATAAGAATATATCTTTAGATAAGGCGCTAGATATTCTCCTGAATCCTCTTGGAGTAATCTATGATAGGTTAAAAGATGTATATATCGCGCTTGGATATCAAGGATCTGCTGTAGTCTATGGATTCAGAGCCAGTAGGATAGAGGTACTGACAGTGCTGAGGAAACGAGAGTTCTCGGCGCTCCAGAAGAAATACGGGATGCAAAGATACAAGGCCATATGGCCGGGAACGCGTATTTTATAATCCCTTCTACACACTTTGTAATAACCAGTGTGGGCCCGTAGCTCAGCTAGGTAGAGCGGCGGGCTTTTAACCCGTAGGTCCCGGGTTCAAATCCCGGCGGGCCCGCTAGCCCATATTTTTCTTCCAGTGATGATAATTATGGGAGATACCCGTTTTCCAGCATGTATTTAGACAAGTATGATGCGATCATATGTGCTATTCTTAGGGGTTCCGGCACAGGACTGTAGATCATTAGTTCTCTCAACAGTGATGACGCTTCTTCCCTTGTTATGCCTACGGCGTAGAATCGAACCACACGCCATGGAGTGATCAGGGGTACCGCCTTCGTGTAGGTTCTATGAATTACTCGATATCTTGTCTCATGGTCTGAAAAATGTTTGATAAGAGCACTTTTAATCCTTTCTAAATCTAGCGGGTACTGTATAAAGCTAATAACAGGTATTCTTGTCGCCAAGTATATCTTATCAGGATCTGCGACGTCAAATCCAGCATATGTTATTCCATCAAGAATAATAACCGGGTCTTCCGAACGAGTTTTTAGAATATTAACCATGCCCACGATTTTATTCGTGGCACCTAATCCGTCGACAACGATGGTATCCCATAGTATTTTCGATATCGTTACCCCTTCATGATATAGGACTCCTATAAGCAGAGTTTTTCCCACCGATCCCTTAAATGTGGGTGGAAAATATCCGTCATCAAAAGCCATTACGTCACGTCTCACCGAGGGCTTCCTCCATTATCGTGAGGAGTTCACGGGGTATCTTGACTATTTTGGTTTTACCATACCGTCCCCTATTTACTACCAGTGCTGTCGCGAGACCCAGCATGTCAAGCTCGTTTATGATTTCGCTAACCCTGCGCTGGGTTAGGGGATCATATCCATAGCTCATCGCGATCTCCTTGTACTTACTATATATTTCTCCAGTGGTTCCACTTCCCTTTGTCTTTACAAGGTATATAATAGCGTTAAGTACCAGCTTGGCGTGAAGCGGCAGTGTTGATACGGCCTGATATATTCTACCATACTCTATTTCGCGGGATGCTTGTATAACATGTTTTATCTCGACCTTGTTCGCACCTTGTCTTTCAGCTATTTCTCCAGCAACCCTCAGTAAGTCTAGCGCTCTGCGGGCATCACCATGTTCTCTCGCGGCGAGGCCCGCACAGTAACGAACTATTTTCTCGGATACAGCTCCTGGAACAAATGCTTTCTGCGCTCTCTCCCATAGTATATCGAATAGTTGTTCCGCATCATACGGAGAGAACACTATTTCTTCTTCTCCTAGACTACTTCTGACGCGCGGATCGAGTGTGTCGACGAAGTTGATATCGTTTGTTATGCCTATAATAGCTACTTTAGCGTTCTCGAGATCTTCATTGATTCTGACGAGCTTATAGAGGAGATCATCACCGTGTCTCTTTACATAATAGTCTATCTCGTCGAGAGCTATTATGTGGAGACCACCCCAATTTTCGAGTGCTTGTATATACCGTGTATATATCTCCGATATGGCTATCCCTGATAACGGTATTCTAAGACCCAAGCTCCTGGCTATTGATGCTAGTACACGATATGTCGTATCCACTTTGCGGGTGTTCACATAGGCATATTTTATCCTAGCACCTAGGCTCGGGGCTTTCTCCATGAGTTTTTTCAATACAAATTTTGTGACTGCTGTTTTACCTGTCCCAGTTAATCCGTAGATGAGGATATTGCTTGGCCTCTCACCTTTTAGACCGACAACAAGGATTTCTACTAGTTTTCTGATTTCACGTTCTCTGTGGGGAAGAGTCTCCGGTATATAGTCAGGTAATAGAATTTCTTTATTTATGAATATCCGTCCATGTCTTTTCAGGCGCTCTTCTATTATCTTATCAATAATATCGCTCAATATCTCGGCATCCCCCACCCGCCGTGGTTAGGACTGAGCAGACTATGTGGATTCCTGGATATATATTATAATGGGGATAGAAAAACTATGGGTTAGCAAGAATTAAAGAAAAACGTTATTTTTTAAGCAGTTCTATTACCTCTTTACGTCCATGTTCAATTGCTTCAGTTTGCTCCTCGTCAAAACGATGGAGAAGCTCTAAGAACTCACCAATATGTTCTTTCTCCTCCTTGGCAATATCGAGAAATACTCTCTTCACACCCTCATCCTGGATAAGCTCTGCAAACTGGGTATAAAAGTTCACAGCATCAAGCTCCGCCATTATAGCCCATCTAATAGCTTGGATCATCTCTTCACGAGATAAGGGCTCCTTACGAATAATATCTAGAGGGTTCTTTCCGAGCATAGAATACACCTTTCAATATTGCTTATGTACTAATATATAAATATACATGATTATATAGTAGTCCGTCGCGAGGAAAAGATCGGGGTAGAGA
>WAPN01000009.1 GCA_015520735.1 Desulfurococcales archaeon | reverse complement strand
CCTAGAAGGATGAAATTATAATATGTGTCCTTCAGAAGATCTTCTAATATGTGTTCTAATTGACTAGTTCTTCCTCCTTTTAGCGTATTGATTGTTATCGGCCACTCATTATAGAAGTGCTCAACCATAGAATCTACCGCGCCGGCATCGCTCCGTGACTTGACTAATATTTGATACATTATGTTCCCCGCTCAGCAACCATAATTACGCTTTATCCTTTGCATAATATTATGAGGTGTTAGAGTGGTTACTATAGTTTCTTCAAAGGCATTTATGATGATGCATAAACCATGGTATGAACACCGTTCTCCGCCTACGGTCTGTGTAGGTTTCCGTAGGTCGGTTCATCACGGTAGTTTATCGTGTCCCGCCTACGGGAGCACCTACACACTAATTTGGGCACTCCCATCGGCGAAACACGGTGTCATCTCGGCGGTCAATTACATTCTTATCTCAGTAAGCTTTATAAATATTTCCCTCAATATTATTAATTGGTGAGTGATTTTATGCTAGTATTTGAGGGAAAAATATCAAGGTGGGGTCGGAGAGGCTATGTAATCTATGTTCCAAGAGAATATGAGAAGGTTATTGAGAAGTATCATGGAGAGAAAGTGATAGTTATCATACTTAGGAAAGGTGAAAATCCGTGATAAAAGAAGCTATAATTGGTCACGTTACTGTTAGAGCGTTTAGTAGGATAAGTAATAGAGATGTTATAGCTAAACTATTGTTTACTGCAAGAATGTACCGGCTTGGTGTCCTTATAGCATTGGATTATCTAAGGAATGGGTTATCTATGAAGGAGTGTATGTTTAGGATTAAACAATTTGTTCCTAACCAGAAGTATGCCCATGCATGTTACGAGAGAGCTAGGGAGATGTATCAATCAGCTAGAAGACTAGGGAAAGAAGTAAGACAGCTAAGGCAATGGCTAATGTTTGAATCAATAGGTGATAGATTAGATAAAGGAAACCGTAACATAAGACTCTCATCACCAAGTGAAGTAGAAGTAGTTGTCTTTACAAGAAATTACACCATTGAAAGAATAAAAATACCTATTAAGCCGCTAAAGACTCATAAAGAGGTCATAGAAGAACTCTATGAACTTGGTTATAATAAACTATTTGGGTATAATGCTAGGTGCATCATAAGGGATTATTCAAGGAATAAAGCATTGGTTGAATTTCAGTTCATAGCGCCAATGGAGATTTACCTTAAACATAGGAGAATATATGTCAAACCTAAGGGAATTAATATTGCTGGTATTGACTGGAATAGTGACAGAGCAAACTTAGTGATAGTATCTCCTACTGGAGAATTACTAGACCATAAAACATGGTGGTTTCCAGAGGTAACAAGTCATGGTTACCCAAGAAATGCTAGGAGAACAAAACAATCACAAATACTATCAGAGATAATGGATTACTGCTACCATCATGGATGCCGTGTAGTGGTTTTTGAAGACCCAGACGCTATAAAGACGAGAAGGTTTACCAATAATAGTACTGCTAATCGTAAAATTGCTAGATGGACTAAGCGTGAGGCATCACAGATCTTTATACTTAAAGCATTAAGGTATGGGTTGGAACCAGTATTTGTTAACCCGTCATACACAAGCAAGTTAGCAGAGCTAATAGCTAAGGATATGGGGTTGGATAGACATACATGCTCAGCATATATTTTAGCACTAGAATATCTAGGATTAAAGCCTAAAGAGACATACCAGAATCTAAAAAGACATTAAAAGACATGCAAAACAGAAACTGTTGCACACCCTGAACACCCTAGGGAAACTACTAATGCCTCTCTAAATATCTGTCGATTTATGAAATTACATAAACGCTAGTGGAAGCATATTTTAGTTTAGGCCTCGTCTTATTCTTTAAGAAGGTAAGCTCTATCTAAGGAATAAATTTAGTAAAGAGCAATATTTTTAGTGATTTGACGTATTTGCAGAAGGGATCTGTATTGAATTATGAAAAATACATCGAGAAACTGCACAGCATTTACTTATATCCCGCACGTTATAAATGGAGAATTCCAAATATAATTATAGAGATCTTGAAACGTGAGGGTAAAAAGGGACTTCTTTTTGATCCTTTTGCAGGATCGGGTACTCTTGCTATCGAAGCCTACAGGAACTGTTACGATTCCGTATCATGGGATATTAATCCTATGCTACAAGTACTTGTTGAAGCAAAGAAACTTCTCATTTCAACACATGATATTGACTTTGATAGACTAAAATCAATGCTATTTGACGCACTTAATTACAGTGGTGATTTTCTACCTTACAATGGTCTAATTAAGTGGTATCCTAAGGAAGCACTTACTTACATAAGACGGCTTTGGGCTTATCATCACCGATATGTTGGTTATTTCGATATAAATTCCAACGGTATAATATTTAGGGAGGAAATTTCACCACTGTTTACTATCATCGCTTTAGAGTTAACGAGGAGACTAAGCTATACTGATGATAGTATTTATAAATATTATAGATCTAGATTCAAGAAGGACAAATTGAAAAATATACTATCGAAACAGGGAGGCTTGGAAAATTACATTGAAAAATGCATTGATAGGAAAGTTAGACAATTAGAAAGTATCTACCGATATTTACCAAAGGTTGGGTGTAATGTATCCTGCGATGTTAAGATTTTAATTGATACAATCTCCAATATTCGGAAGGCACCAACCGATATTCTAGCTGTAGTTACTTCGCCACCTTATTTGATCGCACACGAATATATTCGTAGCTTTAGGTATGATCTTGTATGGCTTGGTATACCATTAAGTATTATACGAAGGATATCACATTATGAGATCCCGTACAATAAATCTCCTAGCGTTGATATTATTTCTCCTACATATATACGTTATAGATCCGTGATTAGAGAAGCAATGTTTAAGAAAAATGTAAAAACGAATATTCTTAATATATATGAAAATTATTTCAATTCAATAATATATGTGTTCAGCAATCTTGCCGATAAATTAACTAAAGGAGGATATTT
>WAPN01000008.1 GCA_015520735.1 Desulfurococcales archaeon | reverse complement strand
CATATACTCCATAGAGAAATAATATGGTATGGTCTGAATAATAAGGTGTATACATTATGATATCTACGCTTGCCGGTCGTTTTCATAAATTGAAGGAATATTATAGTAACGAAGATCTTTTGAAATGCTATCTTTACATGATTGATTTCGTAGATAATTATAAAGATATTATTCTACGTTTCTACCATAATCCATATGATTACAATGTCTCAGCTCTAGGGTACTTATCATCAAGCCATAACGTGGTAATAATTCTACTTAGAGAAAACAATCCGATAAAATCTAACCACGAAGTAGTCTCAAATTTAATGAAAAGCCAGCATGGCTTTATAGAAATATTTAAGCTGAGCATACACGAGTTCGATATCGATCGAGAAACTCTACTCAATAGTTTCCAAATACAGGGTATGAAGCCAGATGAATATATCATAGAATACAGGATTGATCTGTTCAGAGACAAGGTAATGGAAGCGCTTGGTCTATCCGACACGATAGTAAAAGAAGAAACAATCACTGACAAAACTCCTAGCTTTGTTTACAACCATGAAGCCTCTACTCAGCTCGAAGATGTCACTTATAGGGCAAGCATACTACTACGTAAGGACTACCATTTAATCGAAACAGATTTTGATGATCTACCAAGAATGCTCGATAAGATCTTATCTGAGAAGAATAACGTTGTATTAATCATAAAGCTAGGATCTATGAGCATATGGATGGTTAAGCAGAACAATAATAGTATAGGATTGCGTATATTTCCTGATTCATCTGGATATAATCTCAAAATCGAGACGCTCAAAGAAATCAAAAACATAATGAATGAAATTATATCAAGATATAAAGGAGGATCTAGGGTAGCTAGGATTTTCATGTATGATTTAAAATAAATTGATCTATAAGATTGTTATATGAATTCTTTATTTAAAACAATTATACATTATTAAAAAAACATTAATAAATAGTCGTCGCCATTTAGAGACTACTAAGTTAGTTTCTCTAATAGGTGAAGCAAATGGCTGGAGTAACACCACTCAAAAGAGTATTAACTGATCTATCCCGTATACCCCATGTGCAAGGAGTATTTGTGATAAGCAAGGAGGGATTCATGATCGATAGTATCATGGCAAGTGGTTCCTTCGACGAAGAAGCACTCGCGGCGATGCTGACCGCAGCAATGGGTTCTATCGAGACGTTGGGCAAGGAGCTAGAACTTGGTAAGCCAGAAATAGCTACTCTAGAATTCACCGGCTCCATAGCACTCGTATCGGACATTGGAGAAAACATTGTAGCACTAATTGCTGAGCATGGTGCAGTGCTCGGGAGACTTAGATATGAGCTTAAGAAACAACTCCCTAGGATAAAGGCTGCCCTCTAATAGGAGGGGCGTTAGGTCGATAATCATGGCGAGCGAGGGAAGATTTGATTTGTCGGATAAGAAGGAGATCCCAACCGGTACTATAAACGTCATTATAGCAATGTACCAGTTAGCTCTCTCGAAGGCACTAGGATCGGGATCAGCGGCGCTTACGCAGCTAATACTTCGAGACGCCACAAGTATAGCAGATGAGATGCTAAAGGATCTAGGCGTGGAGCTCGGCGATGTGGAGGATCTAAAGAAGGATATACCTAAGGTCTTCAAACTAGTAGGGGTAAGCGAAAAAGTAGAGGTAGAGGTGCCCGAAGACAAGTTATCATCCGGTAGTGTCTACGTCATAAAGGTATATGACAGTATATTTAAACCAGTAGCACTTCTACTCCAGAAAAAAGGTATAAAATTCACACTATCACCAGAGTCCTTCATAGCCGCATACGTTGTTAAAAAAGCGCTTAGGAAGGAAAACACGAAGGCGAATGTACGGATACAAGTAGAGCCTATGAAATCGCCTGAAGAACCACTTATTATAAAGATAATCGTTAGATAATAATCTCCAAGATGACTATTTTTTATATACCCTCATTCCTAGAAGAATCAATTAATCAGTAATCATGCATATGGGTACACTAAGCAGTCATATGATAGGTGAATACAATGAATCGTTCAAATAATGACAACACTGATCCTCTTAAAGCTATCAACGATTATATCTCCAGTATAGATGGTGTCAGAGAGTACGTCATTGTTCTCGATGGATACCCACTGTACTGGGGCAAGAACGTTGATGAGGAAAAAGCCGAGGAGTTAGCAGCCCTGGCAACCGATATGATCAGTAGTTTCCACAAGTATTCTTCCATCAGCGGCGACGAGTATGTCATAATTAGCACAGAAACACCCAGCGACTACACTGGAGCAGCCAGGCTCAAGCCAAACCTATACTTATTGGTAAGGGGTAAGCCCAGTATAGTGAGAACAATCCTACTTGATGTTTACCATTACTTAAATAATCGTTTAACATGTCCGTGGTGCGGTGGTGATCTCTCCCTAAACATAGTTAAATGTAGGAACAACCACTCCCTCCCAGTAGGGCTTGATACATGCCTTATATGTGGTTCTAGGATAGAGTATTTCGAGTGCCCTAGCTGTGGCAGACCCGTTGATCCCCACGGCAACAAAGTAGTTCTCAGGACACCACGCGAAAACATTATCACTAGCCTCATAATAATGGCCGCCACGCTTGCATTGATTGGAATAGCAGTCAAAACATATCATACACTATCACTTCTCAGCCTTATCATACTGTTCTCCTCCACCCTGTTCTTCGCGTTATCGTTCAGCCTACTCTACGGCGGACTAAAGAAGAAACAACCAGTAAGGCTCAGAAAATAGTACATGCCAGCCAAGCACATAGACCCAGATAGTTTTTCAATTTATAATTCTTGGGAGAATTCTCAGCTCAATGTTTCCATCCTCATGGCGAACATGCTATGCATGGTAGAATATATTGCTCTGAAAAGATGCGTCTATTCAGTATCTATTTCCAGCAGGATGTATACGAAAGTTAAGCATGCAATTAGTTACTCTCGAGATTATATATTTTTCCTGATCATTCGTACCGACAACTAGAACGATAATTGGCCGTGTATGCTTCTAAACCACGGTAACCGCTGAAAGCTAGGGCTTATGGGGAAACCGTGATTATTCGGTTGGGATTTACTGGGGAACAATATCTCTAACTAATAGGATGGGGCTATTGAATTACCTCTATCTATCGGATCTTTTATAGGTGCTTATTGATTAATTTTCATGAACATTCTCCTTGCATATAAAGAGTTTTGGCTTCAATCGTCCTAGATACTAGGTTTTCCCAGCTCCATAACAGCCTTAAGATAATTACTCGTCAACTGTATAGTGTTCTGTGAGGCGTGACATAGTGATTACTGGCGGTGTTTGTAGGGAGGAGTCAGTAATAGTGATTAAGCCGCGGGCACCCTACACTATAATGCCGCACCTGAAGCAATTCACGCTAAAGGATAGCCGACGCCCGTGCATCTATGATGAGGAGTCGAGAACCTGCGCACGACTGGTTGCATGGGGAGTTGGGGAAGAGGTGGCGTATGAAGCAACAATTTTTAGCGAGGGGTGGAAGCCGCTAATAAAAGTGCACGTAATCCGTGGTCCGCTTGAAACCGCTGTGAAGATAGTCAGGCATGTCTTGAACACAGATTACGTTTACCCCGATACATCCACGATTATAAAAATGTGCCCCGGCCTAGGAAGGATTATCGAGTAGTACCCTGGCCTAAGGCCAGCCCTGGATCTGAATATGTGGGAGTCCCTGGCAAAGGCACCGTGAACCAACAATTACCCATATACTTAGCTCTACGAGTAACCTCCAAGCTTGTCGAGCATCTCGGTGAAAAAACAAGCATCAGCAAGGACAGAACACTCTACGTTTTCCCAGCAACATGGAAAGTGCTTGACGCAGGCGTCGAAAAACCCAGAAACATAGGGCCTAGTAGGAGGAAGGCCGAGTACTTGATCGAGATAGCCGAAGCCATTGTTAAGCAGGGATACAGCATAGAAAAAAATAGGAACTACCGCCAGAGAAGGTGATCGAAGAGCTAATCGGGCTAAGAGGCGTTGGGACCTGGACAGCCAAGCTAGCCTACATGCCCTATACAGGCAACCTAAACATATTCCTCCCGAAGACCTAGCAGTGAAAAAGAGGCCTTAGGCTCGCTGGTTGCCACAAAGAACTAATTAGCGAGAACACTAGCTACGCAGGCCTCATATCATACTTAGCCGCAACACTTTATGAGCGTAGCAAGGATATCTAGTCCTTAATCCAAGACAAAAGGCAACCCATATCCATAACCCAAACCTATAACCACAAGGCTTTTTATGGCTCTCATGACGATACCCATGTCTCGCCCTATCAATTATAAGCCACTCATAGAACAATTCCAAACTCCAGGGCTTTATTGGCAATATACTCATGGCTTTTGTTTTCCAGCCTCCGGCAAATGATCCCTGACCCGGAACCCGAGCAGGCCCGCTACTTAGATATTCTCACCATCCCTCCTCGAGAGCAACTACACAGCTAACACCTTTTAATCATAGATCATCGAGTTTTTCCAGTCTACCCGCCATTTATTACCGTTATTTTCTCGGCCTAGATTTCACATGGAGACTATACATGCTACGGCTTGTTTACAATGATATTCGCAATATAAGGACTAGATGTTAAGGAGCAAACATCATGAAGATTAGGTCACGCTATTAGAACGTTAGAGATTGGGGGTTAAATATCAGGCTAGTTGATGCTGAAAACTCGCCATTCTGAGATGAGGTATTCAGTGTATAGTTATAACTTTGCATTACTCCTTAATAGCTATAATTATCATCCTAGGCTTTCTTACGCCAAATTCATTTCCATTGTAATCTCCTAAGAATTTAATGGGCTTCAGTCCGTGATTGTGTAGGAGCTTCCTTAGCTCCCAAGGCATGTATAATCTAACACTGAATTTCCTTTCTGCTACTAGTTCATATGTATCTTTAGCCAGAAATTTTCTCTTAGATTTAACATACCCATCATTGAAATCGTAGGTAGTGCTCTCCAAGATAACATAGTTACCCGCCTCATACCATGTATCAATCTTGCCTCTGTAGATGTAGGCTCTGAAAGCAATTGAGACAGGATTCCATACATCAAGTAGGAACTTGCCCTCGCTTCTTAAGGCCCTTGAAACTCCTTCTAATACCTTCTCATTATCTTCATCACTAAAATAGCCGAAGGTGGTATAAAACATATAAACACCATCGAATTCTTCGCGAAACCTTAACTTCCTCATATCACCTTTAATTATCTCAACAGAATCACTGACTCCGAACTCCTTAACTCTCTTCCTAGCTATATTCAAAAGATAATCACTTAAATCAAAACACGTTACTTTAAAACCCTTCTTAGCTAGGTAGACCGCATGCCTACCGTAACCGCAGCCGAGATCAAGAAGCCTTGAACCCATAGGTAAATCAAGGGCATTAGCGATAAATTCAGCCTCAGCTTTATTCCTTTCCTCACTTTCAAAAGGTCTATAAGTCTCATAGTAGAGCTTATCAAAGAACCCCTTAAACCACCCACTCAACCTACTAGATCACCCCATAAACTACCGTAAAGCTACTAGTAATAAGTAAGTAGATCTCTCTATTAATAATGTTATATATAAGGCTCAAATTCTAGAAGATATTGCTTGTTCTGAAATGAGAACTTCAGATTAGCTTATGTATTCAATGGGAAAGGTTACACGTATATCTTGTAGAATTGGGAGCCAGTAGATAATTCGACATACTTTACCTTGCTCTTTACAATTCTTTATTTCTCTTTTGGCATCAATAGATTTCAGGGTTGTTTTAATGCCTATGATGGCGCTTTTACCTATAAATATTAACCCTGGTTTATCTACGAGAGGAAGGAGGCTTATATCTATTTCATTATCCATTATCTATGTCAATGTGTATATCGAAGGAGCCAGCTACATAGACTCTCATGATTTTGAAAGGATCTATACCGAGCCTTCCTAATAGAATGGGTTGCCCCATTCCTTATGACTGCCTTAGCAAGGAGTAATGCTTCTATATCTTTTGATGTTATTACTACATCCCTACCAGTAGCACTCTTCTTCGACAGCACAATAAATTTTAGGAGAGCATTGTATATCGCTCGAGGGTTACTTGTTGCAAATAGTAATAAGTTTCTTCTCAGTTTATACTACGAAAATTGGTGAAAAATACTGAGATATAGACTAGTATTTAGGGATTACACTTAGAAGTTATTAAAGGTTAAAATTGAAAACAGAACTGACTCTTTACGTATTTGGATAATGTTGTTTGATGGTTTATTCCATTTATGGGACAACTTTGAGCCATGGTGCTCTCTTGAAGTCCTCATCGAAAGTTGCTATGCTGTTTATACCGTAGTATCTACATGTAGCTGCTATTAGTGCGTCATTGGGTAGTAGCCCATATTTTGTAGCTATTTAGCGGCGTCTCTTACTACTTGCATGGTTATGGAGAGAAATACCTATCTGTCCTCACTATATAGTTCATCCAGGAAAGACCAAGTTATTTCATAACCCTTTAAAACACCGTAATCCCGTGGTAATAGGCTTGATTTCATATCATAGAAGCGGTATTCTCCGTATTTCTCTTCATACAGGAGTTTCAAGTGATTAAACGATACCTCATTAAAGACTATCGAATTAATTGCAAACCTTGAAGAATCCTCTATAATATTCTTGGCAGTAGAGTCTCCAAGGAAATGACGAAGAATAATGCTACTGTCTAGAAATATGACCTTTTTCCGAGAGATGTCCATAATAGTCTTCCTCTCTTTCCGGTTTAATCTCCTTGGTCTTTATTATTCCAAAGAATCTCCTTATCCCCTTATTACCAAGCCTCTCTTTTACCTCTATGATGAGCTCCTCTCCCTCCATTAACTCTAAAGATTCAAGAGGCCTAAGAACTCCCTTCTCATATCTTACCTTTATGACTCTTGACAATCCCATCCCCATTCAGATATTGTGAATTATTAAGACAATTAATCTTTCCACTCATAGGATCTTATAATGCTTTCAGTGTGAACCATATACTGAAAACGTTACAGATAGTCCTAAATCATCTATTCATAATATGTGTCCGCAGAGAATAGAAATCCTCGTTTCTAACAACACCTTTTAACGAAGAACTCGTTTCCCATAGAAATACTGAATAGTTATCATAGATGATACGGATCAGGATGGGCACGCAAGATTAGCAGTTACATGGACTCCAATAATTCCCAATTAATAATCTCCAAAATACTCATACATATACATATGATAACTAAATCCTAAGACACTATTCTCTTAGCTAGTACTGTTTCTAATGTTTTTAGAGATACTATAAACCGTCAGTCCATATTGATGCAAATACCAAGTCCTTAAATGAGGAAGAACTAATCCAACTGTCCCATATATTAGATAATAGGTATGAAAACTATACTTATCTGTCCCAGAATATTATCAGCTCCTGGGACAATCCTTTATAAGGGACGGCCTCCGGAGCCAGTGGTCCCGGGTTCAAATCCAGGCGATCCCGCCACAATTTGTACCATAATTTTCGTTGCCATTTACATAAGTTATATCCTTTAATTTAATTATAAAGAGGAGGAATTATGTTAAATATGATAGGTGTCGAGTTATATGGTAATTAGTGTCGAGGAGCTTAGAAGGATTGTAAGGGAGGAGGTTAGGAGGGCTCTTCTAGAAGTTCTAGTTGAGTTACTGCCATCTATAGATGAGAAGGAGCAAAGAGAGATAGAGGGAATTGCTGGTAAGCCTAGCGGTTACTCAGAGAAAGAATTCATTGAATGGGGTGGCAGATAAGGATACATCATAGGGCTTACCGTTTCTTGGAAAGACTCCACAAGGATAAGAGAAGAAATATTGAGGAGAAGTTGAGGAAGTTAATAAAAGCACTTGGAGGTGGTATCCTATCTTATCGTAGACTTGACATCCGTAGACTTAGAGGTGAATGGGAAGGCTTCCTACGTCTTCGGGTTGGCGATATAAGGATTATATTTAAAATAGACTTTGAAACTAAGACAACATACATTTACCATATCCATTACAGAGAAAGTGCCTACAAATAACATTGGTTTAAATAAACTATATTTATATACAACTGGATTATCTCTCCCGGTTCTGCTATTAGTGGTAGTGTTGTAAAGAGCTTTAGTATAGGCCGGATATCATTTTTGGCTAAGCCTATGAAATTTTCATCTCTTCTCATTAGTAGCTCCATTAACTAGCCCTCGCAGAGGATATCTATAAACTAGCTCATGGCCAGATACATAAAGTAATAGTAGAATGTCAAAAAAACTCGGCCCTGCTCATCTAGGCAGGGAAGTAGTCCTACCAGTATATATTACAGGTGTTTCTAAAAAGCTCTGAAACATGTTTTCTGGTCTTTTGCGGAGCTTTTGCTGAGCACATTGTCCAGGATCACAATATTCACGTCCCTGGTTCTGAGGGCTTCGAGGATCTTGACTATACGTTTCTCCTTCCCGAGGATCAGGGTATTAGCTGCTAATTACCACTCTAGATGTGCTGCCCTAAGATCTGTATTTCCTATCCTAAGGCTCTTGGAGTAGCGGTAAAGCTCCTCGAACTCTACCTCCAGGCAGCCGGGTTCTCCACATGTTTTGAGGTCGGCCATGATCTCCGCCTTTACACCGAGGGTCTCGAAGACCCCGTAGTGGCTCGAGTATACTTCGCTAGAACTGTATTTCACCCTCCTTAAAACCCGGAAGCGCGAGGCAAAAACACTGTCAACCTTATAGGCCTTGTCGGGTTCAACAACGTTTGTGTCCTTAGGCTGGACCTCGACACCATTTAAACAACTCGCCGTACTCCCGACTAATACCCACTTAGCACCATTTCCAGAGAGAGTCTTGGAGCGATTCTTATTGCTTTTTCAAGCCTTGAGGGAAGTGAACACATAAGCTAGAATCTCGCACTAGCATATTGTCTCCTCGTAGCCATGAATTGTTTGTGGTTCAGTATCTTATCAGTAGGTATATTGTTGCTATTGCTACTGTTATTGTCATGACTGTCATTCCGTATTTTAGGAATTCTCGGAAGCTTATGTCGTGTCCTAGCTTGCTTGCTAGGCTTACTACTACAATGTTTGCTGATGCTCCGACCATTGTGCCGTTTCCTCCTAGGCATCCTCCTAGGCTTAGGCTCCAGTATAGTGGTAGGGGGTTTATTCCGAGTGTTGTGGTTATTGATTTTATGACTGGGATCATGCTCATTACGAATGGTATGTTGTCTATGAATGCTGAGAGGATCGCGCTTACCCATGTTATAACCAGTGTAAGGCCTGTCTTCGTGGTTGTGAGGCCTATTATGTTCATGGCTATCCAGTCAAGCAGCCCCATCCCCTGTACTCCCTGGATTATTATGAACATGGCCATGAAGAATACAAGTGTTGTCCAGTCGATGAAGTTCATAATGTCTTCTATCAAGAGCTTCTTCCTCACAAAGACCATAAGGAGCCCGGCCCCTATCATGGCGGGAACTGCTGGCGGGTACTTGAACACGTCTTCGAGGAAGAAGAGAGTGATGACTATGGCGAGTATCACGATGGTCCGCCGGAGGAGCTTCTCGTCAAGCCCCTCCTGTATCAGTTTGAGCTTCTTATACAGTACTTTATCGTCGATTCTCCCGAGTTTTTCACAGTATTCCCTATACCATCCCCTGAACAGATAAGGGAGCAACATAGCGAAGACTAAAAGATCTACAAATACTATGGGTGTCAGATTATATATGAACTGCATAAAGCCTATGTCCGCCATACTGCCTATCAGTATGTTGGGCGGATCACCTATCAGTGTCGCGGTTCCGCCAATGTTGCTCGCAAAAACTATTCCTAGGAGGGCCGGGACGGGAGTGACGCCAATCTCCTCGAACACATCGATGATTACGGGCGCTATGAGGAGCACGGTTGTCACGTTATCTATGAAAGCACTCACGGCACCGGTGAGTATGAGGAGGATCAGGAGGAGCCTGTACGGCTTGTCCTTGAAGCTCATGACCAGTCGGAGCGATACGTACTCGAACAATCCTGTCTTCCCGAGGATACCGACTATGATCATCATGTTCATCAGTAGGAGAATAGTATCTATATCTATGCCGTTCAACATATCAATATACTCCATGAAGTGGAAAACAAGGTTAAGCACGAGAATTATGCCGGCAACAAATATCGCTGCAGCCGTACGATGCATTACCTCAAATGTCAGAAGACCATACAGGAGAACTAGAACAAGTATTCCGAGAATTATTAGTATCAAGTCCTCAGCAGCTCCTCAGCCGCTATAGTGGCTAATAGCGCACTATTATCGGAGCAAATATTATTTCATTGCATCATTAAGAATAAATTCGTTGTGGATCCACCTTCATGCATACAATGTAAAGGTATGGACACAATATGATTGAGCCAAGGCAGGAGAAACACCGAGATACCTATCATTAACAGATCCGGGTTCTGAGAATAACTATGACATCAAAGTGAGCCCTATATATTATTGGAGACCTAACCATAATGGAGAGCCGAACTCATATTTTCTTCTTTAGTATTAACCTATTGGAGTTTCCTTCCTTGACGATCTCTAAAAAACCTAGCTGGGCGAGCTTCTTAACTCTCCTCCACAGCGTGGCTTTGGGGAGGCCGAGGATCTTCTGGAGCTCGCCCTGCATTATCGTTCCCCCGGCTCTCCTTATCTCTTCGAGGATCATCTTGTCTGTCTTATCTAGTGTGTCCGGGATATTTGTTGCTCTCACTCTTTTGAAATAGTATATTGTTGCGCCAATCACGGCTAAGGCGATGATCGCGGCGATGATGTAGATCGTGGTTGATGGGATAATGGGTTGTACAGGCGGCGCGGCTGTATTCTGCCCCGTGGTCTGGCTCTGTGGCCCGGGAGTAGATATTGTCTGTTGAGACTGGGTTGTCGTGGCTGTTCCGCCGTGCACGGGTGTGCTTGTCTGGCTGGTCTTGGTGATCGTGTATTTTATCGTGGCTGGAGGGAGGATCACCATTACTAGTTTTCCATCAATGTTTCTAACGCTTATGATGTTGCTGGGAATGTTGAGGAGGACTACGTTCGGTGATACGATGAGCTTAACTGGTGCTCCTATGTTGTTTATGTTGAATTCTAGATAGTTGTCGTTGCTCGTGATGTTTCCTATATATTGTATCTGTATGGTGCCATTAGCTGTGGTTGCTATGTATATTGTCTTGTTAACGTATATTGATGCGACTTCTTTCCCGTTAAGCATAGCGGTCATCGTAGATATGATCGGGTCGACTGGGGCCGGGTACTTGTTAAGCCCGGAAACAGCCGTACCATTGATTACCACTTTTACTACGCCGTCTCCATTAATTATTATCTCCGAGCTATAGCTCTGCTGCGCAATAGCTGGCGGCAAAGCGGCCGCAAGCATTCCTAGGACGAGCACTGCGTAAATAATTAGCGTCGATTTCCTAATCAGCATGTTTCGAATACACCTCCAAGTACACAGTATTTCTTAACGTGAATAATAAGTATCGATATTTATAGCATTACCTGGTTTCACGGGTTTCACGGCAGGTTTCACGGGGATTCTTATATGGTTTTGAACAGAGAGAAAGGGGTTGAGGTGAGAGGCGTGAAGGCAGTGTATAAGCTACTAGGATCAATTATGGCCTTGGCACTAATAACGTTATCTCTGCTCCCAGCCACCACCCTAACGTGGGCTGCCGAGATCCAGGCATCCGAACAAACATGGCCTAATCCCTCGGTAAATATGACTGTGTTAAGGAGCCAAGCAATACTCCTGAAAATAATGATCGAGAGAACCTATAGGTCGCTCAACGCTTCAAGCATTCCAGAAGACCTAAGGAGTAAGGCTGAGGAGCTGATCAGCGTCTCGACCGAGAAGATAAACAGCATGACAGTAGATCAGCTCGAGAAACTGGTTTCAGAGGAGAAAACTGTATACCATGAACTAACCAGCATCTTGGAAAAAACCACGCCATCAAACGTCACCATAACTGTGATCAAGACCATCGTCAACCAGGTGATCACGAGCCTCAATAAGACTCTTTCAACACACTATAAGGAGCTCGTACATGAGCTGTATATTAATATAACGAAGGTGATAGAGACTAGGAACGCAGTGAAGATCATAAGCATCGTGAAGGAAGTAGACAACATAGCGAAGATCATGCATGTCCAGAAATTCGCTGATACAGTAGAGACTATGACGCTACAAGCAGTTAACACGACAATGAAGACCAAGAGCCTAGAAGAGGCATACAAGCTCATGATAAAGGCCCTGCACGAGCTAAACAGGACAGTAGATATACTAAGAATGATTAAGAAGAGCCTCCCCGCTAACAATATGACTAAAGAAATAAGCGTATCAATAGACCTGGCACTAACACATGTGAGCCAAGCACTCAAGCTAATCGAACAGACAATACCAATAATAAAAATATATGTAGAGACAAATATGACGGCTAACGCAACTGCCGTGAAAGAAGCCGTAAAGAAAACCGCTAACGTGACGCTACAAGAGATAATGGAGAAGCTCAGAAGCCTCAACCAGACCCTAGCGAGACTACGTGAAGACGCAATTAAGACCAATAATACGAGGTTATATGAGCTGGTAAACAAGACCATGGAGCAATACAAGATAATGGTCAGACTAGCCATGAGAGCGGAGGAGATGATCGAGAACGGCAACCTCACCGGTGCACTGAAAATAATGGCTGAGATAAAGACTATGCTGCACGGAGCATGGGGCATGATAGAAAAGAACGCGTCCAAGTACATGGCGGAGGACATAATTGAGAAGCTAAAGGAGCTCAAGACTAAGATCGAGAAAGCCGAAGAGCATCTGAGCAAAGTAGCTGAGGAGGCTGAGAAGTGTGGATGCAATGACGCACTAAACATGACCAAGCAGGCAATGAAGATGCTAGAGGAAGCCAGAAAACTCTACGCCGAGCTAGAGAAGATGGCCAAGAACGGAGGAGTAAACGTCACTGTAGCAGTGCAGATAATCAACAAGATAGACTCGATAATCATACAGGTGAACATCACGATAAGTACTGCGGAGGGAGTAATCGAGACTGTAAAGAAGGTCAAGATAGACATTGAGAACCAGATCAATAAGACCATAGCCATGCTGAGAGAATATAATGAGACGCTAGCAAAGCTCATGCATGTGGCGGAGAAAATCAATGCTACCCAGGCAGAAAAGGTAATCGCAGAACTCAATAAGACTCTCCAGCAAGCACTGAAAATGGTTAAAGAAGCCAACAAGACCCTACAACAGGGTAACATAACCGATGCAGCCAAGATACTCAACATGGTCAAGGGAATGATCAAGAAAATACAGAAGAAGATGGAAGAAGTAAAGAAGATGATCAGGGACGTTGAGGAGAAGGTTAAGCAAGAGTTGGAAAAGATTATCAGGAGTATGAGAGAAGACATCAACAAGACAATGACACGGATAGATAAGCTCTATAGCGAAGCAGAGAAGCTCAACGTGACGGATGCAATGAAACTATTGAACAAATCCAGAGAACTATTAGTAAATGCGTCAAAGCTACTCGACAATGCAGAGAAGCTGCTCAAGGAGAACAAGACCGTTGATGCTATAATATGTGTAGGCGAGGCGAAGCTCAAGATCATGGAGGCCAAAATGCTTGTCGAGGAAGCAGAGAAGCTAATAAAGGCGGCCGAGGAAAAGGCTAAAGCACAGCTTGAGATCGAGATAAAGACCCTGAAGGCCAAGATTTACCAAGATAATAAGACGCTTTCATTGCTCAAGATAAAAGCTGAGCGTGAGAAGAACGAGACAGCACTGAAAATGATAGAAGAAGCATACAAGCTACTCGGCAACGCGACACAGCTACTGAATAAGGCCGAGGAGAAGTTGAAACAAGATGATGTAGCGGCTGCCCAGCAGTTGGTTGGACAAGCCAGGCAGCTATTGGAGCAGGCCGAGAAAATCATTAAGGAACTATCAAGTAGCATGTAATTTCTATACTACCTCATATTATTGTTTTTCTATCTCTACTTATCCCAGTATTTCTATCGCTGATGTACTTCGTGGTATTGGATAGTGTCAACTTGCTGAGTTCCTCAAGCATTTTCTCAGCCAATTCTATGATCTTATCGCTTTCCATAATGGTTTCTATGGATACTTCATCGCTCAACATTCTTTCCTCGTAGATATTGATCATGAAGATTCCCTTCTTCCTAAAGAACCCTCTAGGCGTTATCGTGAAGTACATGATGAACTCCTTATTAATCCTGAAACCAATGATCTCGTGGCCACCGTATTTTATCTTCACTATATCTATCAGTGTTTTCCTCCTGTTCTTATACTCCTCCATGGTCTTGTAGACCGATATAATCATCGATGCTATGAGCTCATCGTGATTTGGCCTTGGAGGCATATAACCATATTTTTCCTTAAAGAGCATACCAATATTGTGAATTATTCTTATAGAGACGTCTCTATAGAACTCCCTGGTATGCGTAGGCGTATTTTTCGCGGTATACAATGTGTATTTGAAGGTGGGCCTCCAATCAGACATAATGTTCACTCCATCATCGTTATCTCTGTTTAAAAACTATTATTGCTTGTTCTTATCAGAAATCCGCGGTATCTATGAGAACAATTACACATGCTCCCAATTCTTCGATTATCAATAAGTGTTTTTCTTAATTAATGAAAAAAGAATTGTATTGATAACGAATTTTACTTCCACTTGGTAAGATCTAGTTCTCCCTCCGTCTTCGCAACTATTGATGTACCTACGAGGTCTCCTGTTACATTGACCATTGTCCTGCCCATGTCTAGTATGGCGTCGATTCCAGCGATCATAGAGTATGCTAGGGCTACATTGGGGTTCGTCAAGGGTAGGCCGACGCTCTGTAGCACCATAGCCAGCATTATCAGGCCTGCACTCGGCACACCTGCTGTGCCTATTGAGGCCAGTACGGCTGTCAATACTATCATCAACTGCTGAGCAATGGTTAGGTGTATACCCAGCGCGCTAGCGATGAAGAAGGTCGCTATTGCCTGATACATCGCTGTACCGTCCATGTTGATTGTTGCTCCTAATGGTAGGGTAAACGAGTACACTGTCTTCTTAACGCCGAGGTTCTCCTCTGCAACCCTCATGGTTACTGGTAGTGTTCCGGATGACGACCTGGTCACAAAGGCTGTTAACATCGCCTCCTTGGCGCCCTTCAAGAACTTGATAATGTTTAGCCTGAAAACCGCTAGAATACCACCATATGTAAGGAATATGTGGATGAAGAGGCCGACATAGAGTGCTACAACAGCTATGGCGAGAGGACCCAGTACTTTCGGCCCATACTTAGCAACCACATACCCGATCAGAGCGAATACTCCTATGGGCATGTATTCTAGGATACCCCTGACTATCTTGTACATTGCCTCGGCCAGACCGTCGAAGACACGGTAGGTTGTCTCGCCCGCCTTCCTTAGCCTCTCATTCTTACTATTCATCAAGTAGGTGAGCGCTATGCCGAGTACAATGGCGAAGAATATGATCTGGAGCACCTTGCCCTCTGTCAGCGCGGCAAACGGGTTGGTCGGCACAATGTTGAGGAGGACGTCAACAAAGCTGGGCGGGTGGCTGACCTTGATCTGTGCCCCACCAGTCTTGACGAGATTAACGCCAGCACCGACATTGAATAGCCTCGCCATAAATATACCTATTACTACTGCTACAGCTGATGTCGCGAGATAATAGATTATTATCTTCGTACCTATCTTTCCCAGCTTCTTAGGAGCTATACTGGCAGCACCAACGACCAACGAGAACAACACAATAGGCGCAACAATCATTTTCAGTAGACGGATCAATAGCGTTCCCAGCGGGTGGATCACTGCGATGCTGGGACCAACAACAATTCCTGCAATAATGCCTAAGACGAACCCGATAAGGATCTTATATATCACTGGGAATCTCTTATAGGATTCCCAAAAACCCATGAATACACACCCTGCACAAAAACAATATAAGGCCGTAATAATATATTAGCGTTATCTCAAGGAGCACCCGGGGAAAATAGCCACACATAAAACTTCATTGCCGTTAATTGAGGAAAAACTATTTTCTTCTATAATACAGCAGGACAAGACCAGTTACTGCAACGACAGCTCCGATCACAACAGCCCATAACCCTGCATTCACGGCGCCATTATCGCTGCTCGCCTGGGACTGCGGCTGAAAGGACATGGGCTGTCCCGCATCAGGTCTAGTTGTACCGCTATGAACCGGAGTAGCAGGTTCTCCTAGTACTCCGAGTGTTTCCACACTGCTTACAAGGGTTTCGGTGTTAACCTTTATCTCGTAATAGATTGTGGAACTGTTTGTCCTAACGACTCCCAGTATTATTGACGTGTTTGTCGGGATTACGGTCAGGCTATACGTGGTGGCCTTTAAATGGTATACCCAGCTGTACGGCTTGATCGACACTATCCTGCCGTCTATACCGTTCTTCACGAGATACGCCTCGAGGGCTTCTCTGGCTTTCTCGAACATCTTCTTCACGAGATCGTGCCCGGGCTCGGAGAACCTGGAGACCCTTATGTTCAGGCACTGCGGAGGCACGCTGAACGAGCTTATTATCCATGAGCCGTTCTCCTTGATTATGGATATATGCATGACCGTGAAGTTGGCCTTAACACCCATGGGGAGACCAGCACTGTAATCTATATAGACGTCCGCGCCCTGCGGTTCAAGCGGGACGGGGGACAGCAAGTGTACTTCTAGCCAGTAATTGCCCTCCAGCCGCATATATCTCTTGTAATCCACATCCGAGGTATTCCATACCCTGATCCATGGGCCCAGCAATCCCTTCTGGAGCGCGTGGCGTATGACCATGTATAGGCGGCTCCCATGATCACCATAGATCAGCGGGATCGCCTCGGCGGCCCTGCGGAGAGACTCCCTGACGAACCCAGTGCTCACCAATACATGGTTCCCGATACTCTTCATAGTTATGTTCGGTAAAGGCCTAATAGCACTAAGGGGTGGTAGTGAGAACTGATACTTTACTCCCCCGAGCACATGGTTAACCAAAACAACGTCGAGGGAGACCGTGTAGTTCTCCCTGTTCTTCAACAATACATCGTAGTTAGAGAAGAAGATGTTCTTCAGATTATCCGGGTAGACATCACCCATAAACCTGATCTGCGCGACACTGAACCCGGTCGTGTTGAAGCCCAACACCTTGTTAAGGACTATGAACACTGGCTTCAAGAACTGGTTCTCGTCCTCACTGGCACCGGAGATCGTCGCTCCGTATGAGAGTAATGAGAAGACCATCATAGCGGCCAGAACGTATACGAAGATATATGAGGATCTACCAGCCATCATAGCTCCCATCCCCATACACAACCATTTTTGTCTGTATCCCACCTAGAACAAAGCCTTTATAGAGCGGTGAGTCACCATAATTAATTCCATCTCCGAACACTTTTTGGGAAGCATAATCCAGCGCTTTGTTAACGCTTGGTGCCGCTACTGTGTAGTATCCGAATAGGCTGTCGTAGAAGTTCCCTATGAACCTGTAGAGCGTATCATCGGTGCCCAGTATATCGGAGGACAAGAATGGGGCCACGTTCCTCCACCCTATGAAGACGTAGCCGCTGTAGTCCGGGGACCCGTAACCGTCGGAGGATAGGAAGGATGTATGTAGCCAGGCCTGTGGCATGCCGTAGTGGTAGTAGGAGTCGCCTATCTTGAACACTCCTCCTATGACGTGGCCCTGATAGCAGGAATGCAGGAATACCAGGTGGAATCTGCCTACAGCCGTCTGCTCATATATGTCTTCATCGTATACTCGCTGTTCATTGTTGTCGACTATATAGTACATTGTGTACGTGCCAGTAGCCACGGTTATCGTTTCATAGTAGCCGTGCCCGACGAAGAAGAGCAGTGCCGGGCCGGACGCGGATGACGCTGCGGACAATATCTGGGCTGACGTCACCCCGGTATCGACGACTGTGCTCGAGACTCCGTGGGTACCGTATTTTGCGGCGTTGTTTATCCAGTTTAGTAGGTTGTCTATGTATGTGCTTTCCGTCGGTGATGTTAGGCTCGGGTTATCGGTTCCGAATATGTACATGCTGGCGGCGTGAACGCTGACCGCTACTAGTACTGGTAGGGTCAGCAGGAGTGCTAGTATGAGCGCTACGTGTGGGGCTCTCTTCCTAGAATGGGGGGCCACTATATCACCTTTTTTTATCTGTTGATAACTATATATAAATGTTCTTGTATTTGATGCTTTTTTGTATTGGTAGGCTTCCTTTTATATTCGTGGCGGCTATGTCGTGGATGGAGGACTAGGATCAGTGCCCCGCTGCATGTTTGCCAGTCTAGTATATTATTGGTTTAGTACTGTTTTCGGTTCCATCTGTGACAAAAACCTTTAATCTCTATCACGCAGGGATATAGGCTGGTATTATATAAGCTTCTGTGAGTGTTTTTATATCGTTTTTCAATTCGTATATACATAATTGAATAAATAACTAGGTATACGAATGATCCTCCCACCTGTTTGGGAAAGTTTATATTTGTGTCCTATCCTCTATACGTGTATAAACAACGTCTTCATGAAGGGTGAGTGGACTTGAGGCTCAAAGCATTATCTAAGCAGGTAGCGATAGCGATAATCATCGCTATAATCATTGTGGGCGTGGCGGCCGGCTACTTCGCGTTCCAGGCCGGCAAATCCCCCGCATCACCCACTAGTGTTTCATCCTCGTTACCGTCTAGCCCCTCGGCAACAACCAGTAGGTCATCAACTACTTCGTCATCCTCCACCGGCTCGGCTAGTCCGACGGAGGCGAGGCTCGCCAGCGAGATAGTGATCGGTGTGACGGACAAGGTTACGGATCTCGACCCTGCGAACGCTTATGACTTCTTCACCTGGGAGATCCTCTATAACGTTATGGAGGGCCTCGTCAAGTACAAGCCGGGAACAGCCGAGATAGTGCCTGGCCTGGCCGAGAACTGGACGGTGAGCAGTGACGGTAAGGTATGGACTTTCGTGCTCAGGCCGAACCTCAAGTTTAGCGATGGAACCCCCTTGACCGCGAAGGATGTCGTTAGGAGTATTGAGCGTGTGATGAGGATTAAGGGAGACCCCTCATGGCTCGTGACGAGCTTTGTAGAGAAGGTTGTGGCCAAGGATGATAGGACCGTGGTGTTCTACCTGAAGCAGCCGACCAGCTTCTTTCTAGCACTGGTTGCGACGCCACCGTACTTCCCGGTTAACCCCAAGTACCCGGAGGACAAGATCGCGAGCGACGCTACCTGGGGAGGAGCCGGGCCGTACAGGATAGTGAAGTTTGTTCGCGACGTGGAGCTTGTGCTCGAGGCCAACCCGTACTACTATGGCCCGAAGCCCAAGACGGATAAGATAATCGTTAAGTTCTACCGCGACGCGTCAGCTCTGAGACTAGCGCTTGAAAGCGGAGAGATCGATATCGCGTGGAGGACTCTGAGGCCAACCGATATACAGTACTTTAAGCAGCAGAGCGGGTTCAAGGTCATCGAGGTACCGGGTAGCTTCATCAGGTATATATGCTTCAACACCAAGGTCTCCCCGACGAACAACCTGCTGGTCAGGAAGGCCTTGGCCGCGGCGATTGATAGACAACAGATTATTGACACTGTGCTACTAGGAGCTGGCGAGCCGCTCTACAGCCTTGTACCCAAGGGGCTATGGAGCAACATAGACGCCTTCAAGATATATGGTGACGCCAACATAGAGCTGGCCAAGAAGCTCCTCGAGCAGGCAGGCTATAGCAAGGACAAGCCCCTAGAGATAACGCTGTGGTACACCCCGACACACTACGGTGACACCGAGGCGGATATCGCCCAGCTCATAGCCCAGCAGTGGGAGAAGACCGGACTAGTAAAGGTCACGATCAAGAGCGCCGAGTGGAGCACCTACGTATCATACATAAGGAAGGGACAGCTACAAGCATATCTGCTGGGATGGTATCCCGACTACCTCGACCCCGACGACTACTTGACCCCGTTCCTCGACAGCAATGCTAACGGGTGGAGTGGAACAGGGTTCGCCAACGAGACCGTGAACAAGCTGCTCGAAAAGGCACAGACGATAGTCGATCAGCAGGAGCGCGCCAAGATCTACGAGGAAGTACAGAAGATACTTGCTGAGCAGGTACCATATGTCCCGCTGTTCCAGGGCAAGCTATTCATAGTGACGAGAAGCGATATCGAGGGCATCATACCCAGCCCAACCATGATACTAATGTACAACACGATATACAAGGTGCAGGGCTAGGAACCACGGGATGAAAACATCCACACGGTTTTAGCCATGTGATCCTAGATCAACCTTCTTTTTACTCTCTCATTTCCCGAGACAGCTGTGCTTACAGTGTCGTCATGGGTCAGGGTATTAGGGTGTAATAGATGGCGAAGAAGGGCCTCGGATACTATATAGTGATAAGAGCGCTCATGATAATACCGACAATCCTAATCCTCTACACAATAGTATTCATACTCCTACGAATCCT
>WAPN01000007.1 GCA_015520735.1 Desulfurococcales archaeon | reverse complement strand
TCCTTGTACTTAGCGATCAGCTTCTCGGCCAGGAGCAGCTCTTCCTTCGTGTGACGTGAGGGCTTAAGCTCTATGCCTAGGGATCGGGAGAACCCTTTCTTCAATGCCTCAAGGACCTCAGAGAGCCTTGGTCTTCTACCGATTATCTCTGATAAGGTGGTGACTCGATCCCTTATAGATGAGATGCCGTGGCTCTCCAGCTTCTCTCTAGGTGCTCTCAGACATTGTGATAGCTTATCCAGGTCAGTCGCGTACATGAATGTACCGTGCTGGAGTAATGCCTTCTTCCTCCTAGTCTGTGCACTCCCGCTTATCTTCTTACTATCTACCACTACGTCGTTTATGGGCTTGAACTCCGCCCTAACGCCGAAAAGCCTGAGAGCATATACTATTCCCCTACATATCCGTCGATAAGACTCAAGAATGTCTTCGCCTACATCGCTTATATCTGCCACAACGCTATATGTAACTTCTCCGGAGCCGTCATGGTATACGCTCCCGCCGCCAGTGATCCTCCTTGTCAATGATATTCCGTGTCCCCTTATGTATTCGAGATTAACACTGTCCTTGACACGCTGGAAATAACCTATGGTGACACCGTCCGGCAGTATCTTATAGAGGCGGAGAGTATTCGGTATCTTGCCCTGCTCACGTAGCTGTAGCATCGCCTCGTCCATGGCCATGCACCAGTACAGATCCCCCTCGTCGACTATGAGACGCCACTCAGCCAAGGAGACCACCATGTACAGGATACACCATATATTGAGCACAAATAATTATTATTGTCCCTAAAACAACATGGTTGAGTAGGTGCTGGGGATATTGCTTATCAGGGCTTCTATCGGCAGCCAGGCAGTGCTAGAGATCACAAGTCTTAGAATGCTTGTTGCCCCCACTACGATATACCTGCTACAATACTCGCCAGCAGGTTGTAGCGGGAGATGCATATATTGTCCCCAGAGCCGCAGGTACGGCGGAAACAGCAACTATGTGTCTAGGATCCAATGGCCACCCATAGATCTTGAGGCCGTTAAAGATGCTCTTCGAAGCCATGATAACTATTCAAGAGTGTGTCTTCAATCTCTACTTAAGCCGGGCTGGATCGATGAATATATGGTTCTTGCAAGAGAGATCAGGAGATCAACATCAAAGCCGATCAGCGCGGCAGTGAACATAATGGATCACGATAAGCTTGAAAAACTCAGAGAAATAGGTGTCGATAGAATTGGTGTTGGTCTCGATGCAGCATCACCACGCATATTCATGGAGATGGGAAAGCCTGGAACATGGAATGCTTATTGGCGGTTTATTCGCGATTCTATTAGGGTTTTCGGTGAAGACCATGTGACAGTACATATAATACTCGGTCTTGGAGAAACAGAGGAAGAAACGATCAAAACACTCGTAAGGATATATAGTGAAGGAGCTAGAGCAGCTCTCTTCGCGTATACACATGCCCCGGGGACGATGAGGATCGGTGGTCAACCAGACATATACTACTATAGGAAAATACAGGTTCTAAACTATCTCCTCAGTAGAAGATGGAGCCCGGAAGAGCTTTTCAAGGATAACTATGTTAGGCCAGAGATAACCGAGATGATCAGAGAACACCCGTTTAAATACCTGGAAGCCGTGCTCACGAGCGGGTGCCCGAGCTGTAATAGGCCTTTCTATAATGAGAGGCCTAGAGGCCCGATCTACAATTATCCCTCCCATAAACTGCTTGATAGAGACAAGGAAAGAGTAGCCAGTGAGATCAGAAAGGCTTTCGAGATGTAGTGTGATGCCTAGAAGGATCATCAGGGCCTACATACCCGGAAAGACTTTTCCCTCCGTAAGCATAACTGGGACACGGTGCTGGCTTCAGTGCAGATACTGTATGGCAAGATACCTCGGGCAAATGGAGCATGTTGATACACCCGAGAGGCTGTACTGGTATGCGCGACAGATAAGGAAGACTGGTGGCCGCGGAATACTGATTAGCGGAGGCTACACATTGGATGGAAAGCTCCCTTTTAAACCGTTCCTGTCGAGTATTAAGAGGATAAAGAAGGAGCTAGGCCTGATAATCAGTATTCATCCGGGCCTCGTTGATCGTTGGGAGGCAGAGCAACTGAGAGATGCAGGCGTAGATATTGTCGACTACGAGCTCATTCTTGATGAGACGGTTATCAGGCATGTATTGGGTCTCAAGAAAACACCAGATGATTTTATCAAGTCTTTTGAACATCTTCTCAGCCATGGCCCATCATATGTGGCTCCTCATTTACTGGTTGGCGCCAATTATGGCGTTGTTTCATGGGAATATAGAGCTGTAGATCTGATTGCATCATATAAGCCGTACATGATAGTGTTTCTCTCCTTAATACCGACAAAATATACTCCAATGGAAAAAGTGTCTCCACCATCACCAAGTTCGTTCATTGGATTGCTTAGATATGCCCGTGAAAAACACCCATCCTGGGTTATCAGCGTAGGATGTATGAGGCCTAGGCAATACAAGGTCCGGGCAGACCCCATCATTATTGATAAGGAATTAGCAGATAGGATAGTATTGCCTCGCCGAGAATACATGATAGAATACGACTTGGAGGTTGTGAATACTTGTTGCTCCGTCCCGGATGAGTTGCTCTATTAGCCTAGACGGGATCATAGGATAAATATGATCTTATAGGATATATTAATTGAAGGAGGAACAATCCTCGGGACGGGGTCAAAGGTCTTGGTCCGTATACTTGTCCTTACAGCCCAGGATCTCTTAGAGCTACTGGAACCCAGGATTCTCGTTGACGCCATAGCGCAGGCCTTTAAGAAGTACAGCAGGGGAGAAACAGTCACGCCACCACGAACAGTATTCTATGTCGAGGGTAACTGGTGGGGAATAATGCAGAGCTATGTGCCGGGGCAGGGAGTCGGCGTTAAAGTCGTGAATATAATACCATCAAATAGGGAGAGGGGTCTCCCAACCATACAGGCCCTAGTATCCCTCTATGACCCGGTAACTGGTTCTCCGCAGGCGATCATGGAGGGCGGAGTACTTACAGCCCTCCGAACAGCAGCTGCATCGGCTCTCTCGGTCAAGCTTCTCGCACCCAGGGAGAACGGGGACGTGGCAGTTATTGGTACTGGTTACCAGGCAAGATTCCAGCTTCGCTTTATAAAGGAGTACTATAAGCCAAGACAGGTCAGGATCTATGACATAAGAAGGGAGGCTATGGAGGAGTATAAAAAGTTCGTCGAGGAAGAACTGGGGCTCGAGGTCTACATCGCCAAAGACCATAGAGACTGTATTAAAGGTGCAAGAATAGTTGTTGAGGCGTCTACGACGAAGGACCCGGTAATATACGGCGATGTGCTTGAGCCCCCTGTACACATTGTAAGCATAGGTGCTCACACTCCTACGGCGAGAGCGCTCGATGATGAAGCTATTAAGAAGGTAGACTTGATAGTTGTGGATTCTAGGAAAGCAGTGATGCAGGAAGCTGGAGACATAAGAATACCTGTCCAGAAGGGGCTGATCAAAATAGAGGATCTCGTGGAGCTCGGGGAACTTGTTGAGAAAGGGTTAGATGAGAGGCCAGCCATTACGCTATTCAAGAGTGTAGGGCTCGCAATACAAGATGCTTGCGCAGCAG
>WAPN01000006.1 GCA_015520735.1 Desulfurococcales archaeon | reverse complement strand
TCGTAATACCGCACTACTATAACCAGATCGGTATAAATGCTGGCTACACGTGGCAGTGTCTAGCAACAACAATATACAATGGTACAACCATTCAAATACATAATCCCTATAACAAAACCATAGTTCTCTCAATAATACAGCTTAATCTGAAAGATCAGGAAGAACCGTTGACAATGTATTATAAACCAGAAATGCTGAGCAAAACGTCTGATTACTACCTGATAATGAAGCCCGGTATAAATAACATCACAATAATACTCCCTCCAGGATACTACCTAATGGTTCCACTCTCCTCAAATAATAACATCCTCTATGTAGATCCGTTAATAGTCAGAATAATATAATACAAACACCAGGTAATACCCCCCTAACCCCCGGGAAAACCGGGGTATGATCACATAGATCATGGGCAGTATTACTTAAATATAGACCTGATAAATATCCATCCTACGGCTAAGATAAGATTAGGCCAGGTGACAATTATGAATAGGAGAACACTCGGAATAATCTTCATGGCATTAATGATACTCGGAATAGCAATCCCATTTACAACTCTCAACACAATAACCTACGCGACCATAACCGGGAGGCCAGTAATATACTACAACGGAAGCAATGCCACACAGCTACAAGTACCTGCAGGCGCAGAAATAGCACTGAACTTAACAGGTATGACTATAAGCGGTGCTCAAATATGGATATGGTTCTCAACAGATGGTTCCGCAGTAATAACTCCTACTGATGTATGGTATATAGGTCCGATCAACGTATATCAGGTGTTCCAGACTGTCTCCAGCCTTGCCGCGGTTACGGTTCCTGTCTCAGGGACCTTCTCTAGCGATGTTGGTTCCTCATTAGTCGTCTATGTAGGTAATGGAACTGTTGAGTTCAAGATTCCAAGGATCTTTGAGGGAGGCGTAGTATATTGGATTAAGGTGACAGACGTAAATCCAGCGCTAAGGCCAAATATACCATCGTCTGATGTCGCCGTCTCAGTCAATAACTTCACGGTCACACCTATCTTCGGTGTTGAACCAAGCAGCGGTACAAGCATAGTACCTAAGCAACCAATAACAATATCTGCCTATGCGACAGCGGTAGGGGAGGAGTACAATATCACTTGGAATGCCACTGGGCAGTCTGGACTAATAGCCGAGAACATACCGTCACAGGTAAACACTGTATCTGCTCAGGATTACAACCCGGAGTGGAACTGGACGGGTATATCTTACACATTCCCTGCCTACGACCTTGGACTAGTGCCAGGCGATAATGCCACTGATATATGGTTTAATGTAACACAGGGCTCAACTATACTTGCATCATACGAGTTTGTTGAATTAAACAGGACGGTTACACTCTACGGTGAGCCCGGATCAGCTACTCCGGTAAATGGCGCAACTCTAGGGAACGCCACTGCCCCATGGTATAAGATTGATAGGGAGTACAACATCACTCTTGAGTACTTTGTCTATGAGGGCTCAGTAACAATAACCTTGTCAAATGAAACACTGGGTTACAGTGCTGTTCTAGCCTCGGGCGTCCCACTAGGTATAGAGGGCAACTATACCGACCTCACCATAACTATACCGACGAGTATACCTCATAGCGGCTACTACTGGCTAAACATTAGCGATGGAGATGTAGTTGTGTCGTTCAGGGTATATGTTAAGATAACTCCGTGGATATCCATAACGCCCGAGGAGGGATATGTTGGTAGCCAAGCGATCGTTACACTACATAGGTTTGATGATTTCGTGAACCAGACCGTTACAATATGGTTTGAGGGCGGATGTCCGGAGCTCCTCGCTAACACGACCATAACCGCGCCAGACATGAACATAACGGTGGCGATACCGCATGCCACATGGGGCGAGCACACAGTATATGCCGGTGATATCAATGGCAACTGGGCAACATATGACGCTGGAAACACGACATTTTTCGTAGAGGCGAAGGTATGGGTAGAGCCATCAGTTATCACTGAGGGACAGGAGTTCCTTACAATATATGCGACGGGACTGAACGATACTGGCTACTACGACATAATGCTTGATCAGGGCACACTGTTATGGGGCTTCGAGGCCGGTCCATGTGGGGACTTACAAGTAACTGTGCCAGCGACCGGGCTGAAGCCCGGGCTACACGTTGTAGCAGTATATTATGAGTACTGGGCAACACCAAACGTGACAACCCCACAGCTGTACGCTACCTTCACAGTATCAGGGCCAACCCTTGAGGACGTGTTGAACGCTGTTAATGGTCTGAGCAGTCAGCTCAACGACGTAGTTGTCGGCATTAACGACCTAAAGGCCCTGATCACGAGTCTGGGTGACGACATAACTCTGAAGCTACAGAGCATTAACAATACACTGGCAACACTGATCATTGAGAAGAACAATGAGGTGATAGCGAAGCTCTGTACAAAGCTCAATGAGCTCAACGCCACGATAGTATCGATTAAAGGAGACACAGTAGAGCTTAAGACGGCTGTAGGCAACATACAGACCACCCTACAAGCTCTCAAGAACAGCAACGCTGAGCTCAAGGACTTAATCATAACCAAGTCAGGCGAGATTAAGGGCGTAATACAGACCGCAGCAGGCAACATCACCGCGAACCTCAACGCACTAGAACAGCTGATCAAGAGCGGGCTAAAGGTAGACACACAGACCCTACTGTCAAAGATCGACGAGATAAAGAGCCAGCTAGGGAGCATCAGCGGATCAGTAAGTAGCGTCTCCAGTAAGCTAGACCAGCTAGCATCGACACTAGATGACCTCAAGTCAATGCTCAGCAATGTGCAGAGCACTGTATCCAACGTCCAGAGCACCGTGACCGACATAAAGAGTAGCCTACAGGATATAAAGAACACCGCCAGCGGGCTAGCCAGCAAGATCGAATCTACGGCAAACGACATCAAGAGCTACATAAGCAGCCAGAACTCAGACTTAAAGAAGGCAGTAGAAGGCATTAGTGGTACAGTATCAACTTACGGAATAATTAGTATTATACTCATAATTATCGCGATCGCTGTCAGCGGTTACGGGGTATATAAGAAGAAGGAGTAACGCTAAACACTATAGTATAAAACACCCCATAGTTTCACAAACAAATATTTTTTCATAATCAAGTCTTTCTGCCATAATAGCTACCCTTAAAGAACTAGTTGATTATTAGCCGTCACTCTAGTGTTTACGCTGTTTTTGAGTACAAGCGAATAGCTAGGATATGTACCCACAGTAGTGGTACAATTTTAAATAATACGATAGCTAGAAAAATACTTTGGTCTAACCAAGCCCAGATTGTAGGGTGGCTCCTATGAATAAATGGTATATTCCTCTAATACTAATATTCGCCGCAATACTTCTCATGCCGGCCCTGACACCGTTCACCATGACATATGCTGTTCAGACTAATAGTGAATTATCATATAAGCCATGGATGACAAAGCTCTCTCCACAACTGCTGGACAAGTCATTCTATACTGAGAGCCTCTTCGCAAAACTAAACATACCTCTAAAGCAGCCTACAGAGCCTCCCATGACCAGTACTATCGCGAAGGTGAGGCCAGGGCAAACTAAAGTCATCATCATAGCCTCCCCGATCACTAATATAGGTTTCATTATAAAACACACAAGGGGCATAATATTCGCTTATAGGTTGCCCCAGTACTGGTACATAGAGGCCTGGGCTACATACAATGACGTCGTAACTCTTGCCAGGACACCCTACGTTTTCAAGATAATGGCAGAGGAGTCCCCAGTAAAACAAATACTCGAGGAGGCTAAAGAAAATCCAGGGATTTCCGGGCTCCCAAGCATGGGTAGGGCAGAGCCAACACTCTATGCAGCTGTGAAAACAATAGGGGCGGCTCAAGTATGGAGTCAATACAACATTACTGGTAAAGGAATAACAGTAGCCGTTGTCGACACAGGCGTCGACTTCGGCATAACCGATCTAGGAGTAAACGCCATAGCTAGGACATCCAACGGAATACCCATGATCTTCGACGCTGACGAGCTGGGGCTAACCCTAACACTGAGCCAGGCAGTTGATGATAATGGAACCCTGAAAGTACAGTTGCCGGTAACCTACTTTAGCTGGCCTGGAACAATAGGCGAAACAGATTATGGATGGGTGCTCTACATATCGCCCTCCGGCCATGTATACTCGGTTTCATTTCCTCTAAGCACATTCTATGTAGGAAACATACATAGTAAGGACAATGTGTTCAAGTTCGGAATAGCTGTACAAACAGTATACCCACATTATGGAGCGTCAGGAATACTACAGTACACGATACCCGTTATCCTAGCCGACACCAATGATGATGGTAAATACGATACAGTCTACGCCGACCTATCAACAACATACTATTACATAATGTACGTGCTACACGAGGCAGGCATAGCCCCAGCACCCAGCCCAGCGTGGGCAGACTATAGTTTTGCCGATGAAAAACCAGCCTATTACGGCCACGAAGTCATGGCCCACGACTTCAACGGCGACGGCGTGAACGACTTCAGCGCTGGAGAACTGGCCGGGTGGGTGTACGACTGGCTAGGCATACTAACAGGCTACACCAAGGAATACGGATGGGACAAGGACTGGGAGTTCAATGCGGTCATACTGCCAGGACTAGATCCCAATGGCAACTATGTTGACATAGCCTATGACTGGCTAGGACACGGTACCAGCTGCGCATCAGTAATAGCCAGCCGTGGAAGAGTAGCATACAACCTAGGCTATGGCGTATTCCATCTAAAAGGCATAGCGCCCGACGCCAAAATAGCATCAACTCCAGGATACCTGATAAACGCTTTCACAGCCGAGTTCTTCTGGTCAGGATTCTCAGCAATCAACAACATGCCGTGGAACTGGCAGTACACGGGCAAGCACAAGGCCAACATAATAAGCAATAGCTGGGGCATGAGCTACATAGGCATAGTGGGCTTCGCGTCAGGAATGGATCCCGACAGCATGTTAGTGAACTACCTAGTATCTGAGACGGGAACAATAATAGTGTTCGCAATGGGTAATGGAGGACCAGGATATGGCACAGCAGTTATACCGGGCGCGGCGAGTCTAGTGATAAGCGTAGGAGCATCAACGCTCTTCGCCTATAGGCCGCTATACGGATACCTACCCGCTCCCGGAGGAGAAGTTGTCAGCTGGAGTGACCGCGGACCAACCGATATGGGCGTGGCGAAGCCCGACATAGTAAACATCGGCAGCTTCGCATGGGCGCCAGCACCGTGGCACTTTGGATTAGGAAACGGACTGGGAGCATATGATCTATTCGGAGGAACAAGCGAAGCAACACCAATGACTGCTGGGAGCATAGCATTGATTCTACAAGCCTATCTAGAAAAATATGGTAAGCTACCAACACCAACATATGTTAAAGCATTATTGAAGAGTACAGCCAAAGACTTAGGCTATGATCCATTCACACAGGGCTCAGGACAAGTAGACGTATACACGGCTGTGAAGACAATAATGAGCGGCGGGGTACCAATAGTCTACAGCTACGATACTTTCTACAATGAGCTACCATACATGGACTACCACAGCCTGAACTTGACAATTAAGCCTGTCGGCGATACCCAGATCTATACTGGGCCACTGTATCCTGGAGAAACAAAGAACATTACATTGACCATCAATGGTAAAGGGCAATATACGCTGAAGGCTATTAGGTACCAGGCTGTGAGAGAGGATCTACTGAAATATCTTGATCTAAACGATGCAATAGCATTTACCCCTGCTGGTGCGGTGCCTTTGAAGGACTTAGTGGTAGCTGTAAAAGGTGATGTACTCTACCTGAATTTATCGTATCCTACGATAACTCATATATTGATACCTGTAAATAAGGAGGCATGGGACAATAAGGGCTTCGTAGAGTTCGTTGCAAGCATACCATATAGTGTCTATGACCCGTTTGGAAGAAAAGGACAGTATCTGCCATGGATTATCGCGGGATTAGATCTTCATTATTGGATAGACTTGAACGGAGATAAGAAGATAGAGCTCAACGAAACAGCACGTATAAACTATGATATACGTTATGCGAACGTCTGGCACGTAACCTTCGGAGACCCTAACGCGAAGGTTGAAAACATACTAAACTACCTCAAGGAATACCTAGGAAAACTACCGGCGAACGCTGAGCAATCATTGTTGCTGGACATAAGAGTGTTCTCTAATACTTACTATTATGTCTACGGCTACGGTATTATACCGCTCAGACTCGATCTCATACAGGCGTCTAGGATCCCATGGAACTGGATAACCGTACCAGGACAGGTGGGTCCAGGCAACGTGACAGTAACGGTAAAGGTACCATCAGACGCAAAGCCCGGAATTTACCAGGGATATGTGATCGTATGTGGAGGCGATAAACCCGTGCTTGTACCAGTATCGATAGTTGTTAAGGCGGCAATTACACCGAACACACCAGGACTAATACTCACTTCGACGCATAACGAGACGTTATACAGTAACTACTATGTGGCGGGGCCCTTCGACTGGTCCTGGAGATACGAGAGCGGTGATTGGAGAATATTCCCAGTAGACGTAGATGACCCCAGCGTTGTCGGACTAATCGTGAAGGTTATGTGGAAAGATGCCAATACTAACATCGACTTATTCGTGGCGGGCTATTATACTCCATATGTACTCGCAGGACCACCGCTTTCATTCTTCTACGGCTCAGTGATTGCTGGTAAGTTCAGCTGGTTCATTCATGGCAGTTCCGGATGGGGCACACACTTTGATACACCATCAGACACACAGTCAGCTGTGTTTGCACCAACACCAGTGCTTGGAACATACTGGGTGGTTATCAGAAACACCTTGATAGGGGCATCTAAACAGTATCCTGAGAACATACAGGTAGAGATAATACCGATCCGTGCATCGATAAATCCGAAGATCGGCGCAGTAGTTATACCAGTCATCAATGGAACAGGCAAAGCAAACATAACGGTATGGGGTAGCTATGCCCTAAGCTATGCACCCATAATGACCATAACTGAGCAGGGCGACGCAGTAGTATCGGCCCCATCCATTACAGGTTTCGGAGACTACCAGAAGATACCAGTCACAGTCAAAGCTAATGAAACATCGATAGCCGTAATGCTGATAGAGCTGCCTGGGTACTATCAGTACATAGTAGGCTACACAATGCTGGGATATAGATCATTCCTACTAATAGTGCCAGCATATGTGCCAGTAGTACTGTACATAGTACCGACAAAGTAAAAATTGTAAGAATTTTATAACTGAAAACAAAATATTTTTTGAAAACAATTATTTATTGTAGCAAGGAAATATAGAGGAGAATTCTCGATATTTGGAATTAGATAATTAATGCCCAGATACTACCAACTAATTGCTGAGAGTGTCAACATGGTAGATATAGAACTTACTGGAGTACTGGAAGAAAAGCTGAGAAGACTAGTAGAACTCGGATTGTATTCTAGCTTAAGTGAAGCTGTTAGAGATGCTGTTAGGAGACTATTGAAGGAGATAGATCTCAAAGAGCTATCAATAAAACTCTATGTTAACGAGAAAACTAGTTTTCAATACGCAGCATATTTTGCAGAACTATCTTTTCCCGAAATGTCGGACTACATGATCTCAAAGGGCGTTATACCATTAGTTGGAGTTAATAGTGTTGATGAAATAATGAAGATGACGACTGATGAAATATACGTTGTTGATCCTTTAACAATATACCTTATATACACCTATGATATTCAAGAATACTTTGAGAAACTGGCGCTGGACGGATACCAGTTCTTTGCCCCAATATCGGCTGAAACAATGCTCGAAACAATAATGTATCCAAGACTATATTATTCGGTTAAAATGAGGGGGATAGTGAAGTTCGTAGAAAACCCCCGTCGCATACATATAACGCCCAAGGTCAAAATAACTCTTCATGAAGCAATAGCTATAGCTTATGCGAGGAGCAGCAAAAGAATCGTTTATATGACTGAAGATATGAGGACGAGACTAATAGCCAGCGAATACGGGGTTAGAACATGTAGTCTCCTATCCATTCTTCTGACACTTAGAAACGAAATAGATGATGATAAGCTTAGAACTATATTGTTCGGATTGAAGTCATTTCCGACAATAATCCACGAGGATGTCGCCCGGGTGCTAGAAGTTGGTACATAACATAGTGTTTCTACTGGATACCTCATTAAGTATGAGGAAATCTTATAATGATCTAACACCCAATAAGCTAGTTGCTGTAAGAGATGCCGTTGATTATATAGTTGTGAAGCTACTTAAAAAGACCAGTATACCTGTTAGAATAGGTATGACTGTTTTCTTCGGCAAAGCATATCCTATTCTGAATCCTATAAGAGACTATAGTCTCATTCTAGATGCTTTGTCAAGGCTGAGGATAATGGGTGAGGGTAGTGCACCAGGGGATGGCGTGATAGTTTCCGTGAGAATTCTACGTAGAGTACATGGCAGTAAGGATGTTATAATGATAACGGATGGCGGGTTCAACATGGGAATTCCTCTAGATGTAGCCTCAATTTATGCCAAAAACTCTTCGGTGAGACTGGATATAGTAAGTCTTGGTAGAATAAAAGAGAATGATCTATTGTTAATAGAACAAGCCGTGAAAAACACAGGGGGCACAATGCATACTGTCGAGACGAAGGCAGAGCTTTATTCTACGCTCAAAAACATAGTAGAGCGTATTATCGGGTAAACATTATGATTGACATAGTATTGGCTCTCGAATGGACTAAATCATCTGATCTAGAGTTAACAATTGAATTTCTACAGAATACTTATGCACTCGTCTCGAAGAACCAGTTTGCCAGGATGGGTGTAGTACTATACGGTAAGGAGCCATTACCCCTCATAGACCTAGTCGAGGCCAGTGCTGTGGATAAATTGCTTAGCGACATACGTAATATTCCACTGCTTCAACACCCGGCAGAGCCTGCGCTAGCTCTTTACGAGGCAATCGAAATGCTCGAGGATCTATACGAACCTATTTCCAGTCGTAGAATATTATTATTGACAGCTAGTTTCTCGTCTAGGCCTAAAATTTCGTTAGAAGATGCTATTGTGTATGTTCGATCTATTGATAATTTAAATTATTATATATTTACAACCAGTAGTAGGAGGCCGAGATGGCTATTGAATAATATCGCTAAAGAAGTGAGTATTTTAAGAAAAGGTTCCTTGATAAAATATCTAAGGAAAATCATATGATTACATAACTTTGACAGGGTGGATCCATGCCTCTTGATTCGCGAAAAATGCTTCTAGACATGGGATATGAAATATACTATCATAGGCAACCACCGGAGATCCCAGAGAAAGCGCCTCTCAGATTTATGGACATAATTAAAGAACTTTCCAGCCTCGAGATTGGTTCTATGAAACTTTATAAGCACCAACTCGAAGCATATAATTCTCTCAAGAATGGGTACAACGTGATCCTCAGATCAGGAACTGGTAGTGGAAAAACCGAAGCATGGATTCTTTATTTCCTGAGAAAAACAAGAGAGAACCTAGGATACCGGGCGATAGTTATTTATCCTACTCTCGCCCTCGCAAACGACCAAATAAGGAGAATATCAAAGTATGTTTCAACCATTGGAGCCAAAGCATTACAGCTGGATAGCGTTAAGAAACACGAAATAGTCCGTGAAACCGGTATGAAAGGACTAAGAAACTTGGTAGAATCAGCAAATATTATCATTACTAACCCAGCGTTTCTCATGCACGATATCAAGAAGGCATCAATATCAACATCTTCCAGTATATTGTACAATTATTTAACCAATATAGACCTCGTCATTGTCGATGAAATGGACTTTTATGGCCCGAGATCCATTGCGCTCTTACTCGGAATATTATGGTTTATCTCTTATGTTAGTCAGAAAAAGACACAAGTATGCATACTGACAGCAACACTCTCTAATCCAGATGATCTAGGGCGGTACTTAAGGGAAGTAACGGGGAGAAACTATAAAGTTATTGAAGGTAAACCATTCCATGTCGAGAATAGGATCATTATAGTTTTGGGTAAGGATCTCAAGAAAGTGTGGAATAAGATAAGAGAACAATTTTTCAAGAACAAAATATTGATCAATGATGAACAAATACTTAAAGCCATAGACAACTACGAGTACTTCAAAAAAGACCCGTACAAAATTATTGCGTATCTCCAAGCCTACGGAGTAGATGTGCCCAGTATATCTGTTGATATTCCCGAGATAATATCGAGGTATCTTGACGATGAATACGTCACACTGGTGTTCACGAGAGGTATTAACTCGGCCGAAGAAATAGTTAGAACGATCAAATCTAGATACGGTGAAAACACGGCAATAGCGTCTCATCACCACTTGGTCCCCAAGACTATTAGGGAGAAGATAGAAGACGGTGCCCGCAATGGAAGAGTAAAGGTAATAGTTTCTCCAAGAACATTGACTCAAGGAATCGATATAGGTATTGTAGCCAGAATAGTGCATGTCGGCCTCCCCGACGAAGTACGCGAATTTAGACAACGTGAAGGACGTAAAGGTCGTAGGATGAATATACCATTCACCGAGTCAATAATAATCCCCATTCTTAGATGGGATAGAGAACTTCTTACAAAAGGAATAGAGACATTGAACAAATGGCTGTCTCTAGGGGTAGAGAGAACTCTGGTCAATCCCAGAAATCTATATATGCATCTCTTCACAGGCATACTTAAATTAATATCTCCTTGGATTAACGAAGAGCTTACTCTCCTGGAAAAAGAAGCTTTAAACAAGACAGGAATATTATCAAAAGACAAGCTAAATGAGAAGCTGTTAAAATGGACATGGGAGAGGATAAACTTCTATGAGTTTGCACCACCATATGGGATCAAACGCTATTTAGTGAAAAATGGTGAGGAAAGACCTCTCGAGACGATAGGACACTGTGATCTCGTGGAGAAGTTCCAGCCCGGATGTATAGATATAGGCAACGATGCTGTCGTGACAAGACTGGAGTTTGGACGCAGTTCGAGGCATGTGAAAGCCGTCTATGAGGAACCGATCAGATATCGTTTATTCTATAAAGACGACGCACTGGCCACCGCTCTGGAAGAGTACCATTATATTAAGATGGGATGGGGAGAGAAGCCAGACATAGTCAGAGACATATTTAGCGGTCGCTTATCGTCCGAGATGCTATGCGTTGTATATACCCCTTCAAACGGATTTGGCCGTTATAGAAAAATCCCCAACAGATGCATATGGACACTGAGATCCGAGAAGCCGAGAGTACTAAGGATACCCGGAAACACTGTGGTTGTCTACGACAGAAAAAACATATATGTGCCTAAGAGCACTGGGGGCGAGTACCGCGACTACACATATGGCTTCTCTTACGACGTCGATGAATCGGAGGATGCGACTCTCCTGCGTATAGCTCTGTCTTTCCTAATGATAATTCTTAGGAGGAAGATGGGTATAGCGTTTGAAACAATAATGTATGATGTAGTTAAAGCTGGCGAGAAAAAGTATTTCAGCCTACATGAACCGGAAGCTGCGGGTATACTAGTGGATCTTGATTGGCGGGAGATTAGAAGGATAATAGAGAATTATCAACCCGACGAATTAGACCTGGTGTTGTTGTCTGAGATCGATGATATCGCTTATGCTGACTATATTACGTTAGGATTTGATTGGAGCGTAATACAGCAGGTCTGTCTACGTGTAATAGACTATATATTGCTGAGAGATAAGATACGTGCAATTTTCATGGATAGAGAGATCACGATACCAAGGCCCAGTAAGTCGTTAAAGCTCATCGCATTATCTGGTATTGCAGAGATCATTGAATCACCTAGTGAGCTGCCAAGACTAGTTGTTGGTTTATCGTTCTTTGATGGCGAGGAATCAGTTGCGAGAGCTGAGGTTTATCCGCCAGTCCCTTATATCAAGCCGCCGGAGACGCTAAGATCTATAGAGGCACGGGTAATAGAGCTTGTATCATACGATAATTTCAAAATCCTCATCCCGGACAGGGATGCTATGCTGAAGTTCCTGCGAACAGCTAATCTTAGAATGCTGGCTAGGATAATTGAGCTCGGTGAAAACATCATTACGCTAAATGATATTCTCAGGCGAAATAATCTATCACCTTCAAGCTACCGTACAATAGTTAATGAATCCGGAGTACTGAGACTTGAGCTGAATCTGCCGGATGTAGTTGATTCTTTGAAGAAAGCAGAGATAAGGATTAGATCGAGGTTTTGGCGTGAGAAGATAGAAAAATATCTAGAAGAGGATGCTAAGGCAGTGTATTACGCCTATCTATTGCTGTCCACTATTGCTAGTTGATCCTAAGCACAGCTGTTCCCTTAACACGTCCTTTCTTAAGGTCTTGTAGAGCTTTATTGGCTTCCTTGAGATCATAAACTGTTATGTCTGGCATGATCCTATGCTTCTCAGCTAGCTCGAGGAATTCACGTACATCCCTACGTGTTACATTAGCTGTTGTCTTTACCTCTCTTTCGAGCCAGAGGAGACTATAGTCCATCTTCTCGATGGGTGTCATATAGATTTCTCCGAGGACAACTCTTCCCCCTTTGTCGAGTTTCTTTAATGCCTCGATGAAAACCCATGATACGGGGGCAAAGACTATTGCTGCATCCAGTTTTTTCGGTGGCTCCTCCCTAGTGTCTCCAGCCCAGTCGGCTCCTAGCTTTAATGCGTACTCTATTTTCCATGGAGAATGCGTGAACACGTAAACCTCAAGCCCGAGGGCTTTAGCGGCCTTTAACATCAGGTTTGCTGATGCCCCGAACCCGAATAGTCCTAGGACTCCTTCACGTCTATCAATGAGGTCCGTTAAACGCAGAGCTCTATAGCCAACTGCTCCAGCGCAGAGAAGCGGTGCCGCGTGTAGGTCGTCGTGGGTCCTAGGCATTGGGTGGACGAACTCGGCTGGCGCCACCACGTATTCGGCGTATCCCCCGTCAACGCTATAACCTGTAAATAGTGCGTTGTCGCAGAGGTTCTCTAAGCCTCTTTTACAGTACTTACATTTACCGCATGACCAGTAGAGCCATGGGATACCTACTCGTTCCCCCCTCGTTAACCCCTTCACGTCATCACCTACTTCCTCAATAACTCCAACTATCTGGTGTCCGGGTATCAGCGGTAGCTTTATAGCTGGAAGCTCACCCTCGATAATATGGAGATCAGTTCTGCATACTCCGCAGGCCTTTATCTTTATCAGTACCTCTCCTTCCTTGGGACTAGGAGTATCCACATCCATGAGCTTTAGAGGACTGGTTTCAATAGGAGCTTGTTTCTCCAAGACCATAGCTTTCATAAAACTCGCCCTCCTATAACCTATACTATGATTAAACGGTGTTTCCGAGCTGATTAATTATGTTTAAGCCATATTATATCGTACCGACTAGTGTAATAGACCCAATATATCTTTTGGAGCAAGTGGCATGTATTCTGCTTATAATACTAATAGGTCTACTCGCATTCCTCGATCTAAATAGGAGGGGTAAAACAATAATAACAGTTATATCAATATCGATCATAGTGATCCACTACATTATTCTATACAAGGTATCATTATTTGAGAAAATCACGATGCTTCCCCTAATATTCTTAGAGCAAAACAGTCATGGAGAGGCCTTCGCGATAGATTATGGCCAATTACTCATACTAACAAATATAGTTCTATGGAGAAAAGAAATCATTGCAAGACTACGTAAAGGAGGATGAGTAACCTATAAAAACTCCCCTCAATAATCCATTATGTCTGGATGCCGCCGTAGTATAGCCCGGCCAAGTATGCGGGCCTCTCGAGCCCGTGTCCGCGGGTCCTCATGGCCCGTGCGCGGGACACCCGGGTTCAAATCCCGGCGGCGGCACCTATTTTATAAAAATAAAATACCTATGCATCCTTGTATTACCCTATAGGTTGTATGATGGACTTATATTTTGCTCGATTAATACGCTTCTTATTTCATTACGTGAGCATTATGGCTGCTAAACCATGTATATTAATTCCCCTAAGAAAATGCTGATAGGTACTTCTAGTAAGTCCATGTGAAATTCCTTGTTGTTGCATGTGGGATACGACTTTTCATAATTTCTGTTTTTAGTAGGAATTCTTACGGGCGACTCTGCTAAATATATATAATTTATGTATATGGGGATAATGATGCGGTATAGTATAGAGATTCATGGATATGGTATTATAGGTGCAAATGGTAATAGTGAGATCGTCAGTCCTGTTGACGCTGTTATTGCACTGCTAATTCTTGAGGCATGTGTAGATAACGGTATATGTTGGTATGTAGGCAATAAGTCCTATGAATGCGATTTCAACGTCATGGACTTCATCGAGGAAGCCCGAAAGAAAGCATTGCTCGCTGTTGGAAAACACTTGGTTTCAAAATACATGTATAGGAGGGTATTGAGTGTTGAAAAAACATAGTGTTACTGGGATAGACCCGCCGCTCTCTTCAGGAAGCCTCTGGTCATCTCGATGATTTCCTTCGGCACCTTGTCCTTCTCATAGCATAGCCACCAGTCAAGACACTCATAGGTCTTTAGCCTTTCTTCTGCTTCTTTGACAGTACTTGCTGGAGGCACTATTACAGCATCACCTATGATCTCGTTATTCGGCCAGTTCGCTGGGAGCGCTCTCCCATATTCATCGGTGATCTGCAGTCCCTTCACAATACGCAGTATCTCGTCTACTAGCCTGCCGAGGTTCAGCGGGTAATAAAGTATCGTCCTGATTATGCCCTTGTCATCAACAACGAAGACGGCACGTACTGTTACTACGGATGACTCTGCATGTATCATTCCAAGCTTCTTAGCAACATTACCCTGCGGATCAGCTATTATAGGGAAAGGTATCTCGACGCCAAGCTTCTCCTTAATCCACTCAACCCATTTTATGTGGCTGTACGTATTATCTACACTTAGTCCTATAAGCTCGGTGTTGAGCTTCTTGAAGTCCTCGTACCGTTTGGCGAAGGCCACGAACTCGGTTGTACACACAGGGGTGAAATCCGCGGGGTGGCTGAATAATACGAACCATTTTCCGCTGTAGTCGTCTGGGAGCTTTATTGCCCCATGTGTTGTGTGTACCGTTATCTCAGGGAATTTTTCACCTATTAGGGGTATTTGTCCAGGCATGCTAACCACCTTTTTTCTAATAATTAATATTATTATTAGAGCTATAAAAATATAATGTTAGAGATTCTAATAAATAAATTAAGATTTATCCAGTCTTGGAGGTGTAACGCCTCTTTGCCCCTGATACTTGCCCGAATAAGGACTATGGACAGGGCTGCTCGTCCTTAGGAATACTACATGTAGGAATCGCTGTCCAGGATAAACTCTTATCGGACGTTTAGCCCCTACTATTTCAATCGTTACCTGGCCTTTGAAACCAGCATCAATTACCGTAGGTGGTATATAGAGGCCGAGTCTAGCGAATGTGCTTCTCAGATTAACCAGCCCAACTAGATCGATGGGTACTTCTACATACTCCAGTGTTGTAGCAAGAATCCTATCCCCGGGCATTATAACATAGCCTTTCTCAGTATCAATTTCTTCACAAGCGAGGTATCTTTCGGGAACGCCTGAGCGTGAGTCGATTACTTCCTTACCGGCCGTATATCTGCAGAACTCTTTACCGAATCTTAGATCTATGCCGTTCTCCCTAATAGTATCAGGGTATAGGGGCTCTATTTTCAACAGTTTCTTCTCAATATATAATCGGATATCCCAATCGCTCAGTATCATATGGTATCACCATAGATTTTCATAGGCCGGAAGAAATCTTCTATTGATCTCTCCTATAAAGACCATGGATCCCGTGAACCATATATTATGCACTTGTTTATTTGTTCTCTTTTCACCTTCTCGGGGCAACGCTCTATGGAGGGAACACATTCGTTGCTGAGATACTTCTTTAACGGGCATAATTCTTTCCTAGCTCTCTGGTCATAATATACACATCTAGGGCCAGCATACACGAATATCTCTGGATGTACCATGTTCAGAACCCGCCACATAGACCAGGCAATGTATCTTATTTCCCATTGTGCCCTACTACACATGCGTAGTGGAAGAAATGATTCAATGACTTCTCGCGCATTCATCGTCATAATTATCCTTGTCTTGATAGATTGTGGCAAAACATACCGGGCATCCTCGTATGATACGCCCTGGGCTAGTAGCTCATAATAAGTTGATACAGCGTTGAGCAGTTTTTTCAGAAAACCCATGTCTTGTCTGGATATGATCGTTGGAGGGATGATGAAGGCCTTCGAAACTATATCAAGTAATTCGTTCCAATCATTTGTACTATCCATGAAATCCCGTAGGGCAATACTGTATTGATGAAATTTTTCCCGTGATCTGCCATGGTAGGCGGCTTGAGACATGGATCCGATTATAGCGCTGATCATTTGCCTCAAGTACTTGTCGCTGTATCTTTGGCTCAACTGGGTATATGAAGCGATCCTGTGCCTGACGATTTGATGACTTGTTACACGGCTACAGGTTATTTCGAATATATAGATACTGTGCTCAAGTGGGGAGCCGTGGCCGTGTAGAATTAATTCTCGGATCCATTTCTTAACCTCTTCTTCTGTGATTCTCTGTTTTATTGTATCAACTGGTTTGTGAGAAATAGTTAGCTTTGATGCCACAGCTATTATTTTGGGTGCCTCTGGAAGATATGATACTAGCCTGACACTGGGTTTATACTCATCATTCATAAGGTAACATGCCTCTTAACAATAACTTGTAGATTTGTAACACTCTTCACGTATTTAGCCACATACTCTAATTCCCGCCATTCAGGATCACAGAATTCGTTGCACCAGTCTTTATTTCTGGGTTCTGTAATCGGATGGCCTAGGAGTGGCTGAACAATTATATAGCTCCCTCTATGATCCTTGATTCTTGATAATGCCTTCGATAAATCCTCCATGTACTCATCCGTTCTAACCAATTTTCTTGGAACAGGTATACGTAGTTCTAGAGGAATATCGTATTTCTTAACTAGCTCGAGGCCTTCAAGGAATAATTCCCATAGCTTATCCGAAGTATTCTCGTCGTATCCGTAGAGTATTCTATGAGGTGCCTTTAGATCGGTTGCGATGTGATCAACTAGGTGTTTCTCTAGGAGTTTTTTGAGAGGGTTCAGGAGAGTCAAATTAGTGTTTATACTAATCTTCACATGCAGTTCTCTAATTCGTTCTAGAAGATATTCTAACATCTTGTACTGTACTATTGGCTCGCCACCAGTTATGTGTAGGTAGTCAATAAGAGACTTCGTGGCGTCTACGCGTTTTACTATTTCGTCCACGTCAAGGGGACGGCAGTATAATGGATCATTTGTGGCTAGGTGCCAGTTATGACAGAAGGGGCATTTTAAGTTGCATCCACATAGCCATAGCGTGAACGTCACGCTCCTATGGACATCCACCATGCTTATGGATTTCCATCCGGAACCATATAGATATGCGGGTTTGTTGTTTTCTGATAGTTGTAGTGATCTTGAAATGGTTTCCAAGTCTGTATTACCTTCCAGTAGTTATTCCCATTTATTGATATTTAAAAATGGGTTGAGAGAAAACATGTTTATTACATATAGTGTTTCCTTGTCCAGAATTCTCTCCTACGATATGGGTTCCAGTTCTTGAGTGGTCTGTAGTATCCTATTATTCTGCTCCATATTTCTACTCCTTCATATCCGCATGCGGGGCATCTCCTGTAGAGGCCGGTGAATGTCTTGTTACATCTTGGGCAATGTGTTATTGCTGGTGTGTAACTCCAGTATATTAGATCCGTGTTGATGAGTCTCTTGGTGAGCCTGGCTAATGCCTCTGGGTCAGGCTCTTCTCCTAGGAATATGTGCATCATTACTCCGCCAGTGAAGTGCTTCTGCACCATAGACTCGATCTCAATCCTATCAGCTAGCTCTAGTTCTCCATAATAGGGAGCGATACTGGTGCTATAGATAGGGTTCTCTGGATCGCTCAGATAATCTACTACCTCCGGGAATTTCTCTGAATCCTTAATAGCTAGTTTAGCCGCAGCACTCTCACCAGGCACTTCTTCGACATTCCACGGGATACCCGACTCTCGCATCCATTCTCTGGCCTTCATCACAGCGTATTCTACCATCTTCTTCATCAACTCAGTTGCGCGTAGCCAGTCCTTCTTACTTCCCTCCCACCATAGCCTCGGCTCTCTCATAAGGATAGCAGCTGCTTCTGGTAGTCCAAGTATACCTATCGTATTAAAGTGGCTGCTCGGAAACTCCGTAAGATATTCTTTGATCATCATATACATTCCAGGGTACCTGGTCATCAATTCAACGTATCTCTTTCTAAACCAGTCCTCACTCTTCTTGACGAGTTCTAATACCCTATCATATATTTCCCAGAACCTTGTATCATTACCGCCAGACTCCAACGCTATGCGCGGTAGATTTATTGTTGTTACGTTAACACTGCCAGTTACGTCCGGCATTGCCCAGAGTCCGCCGAACCTTTGTTTCTCGATCATCTTGAGATTTTCTTCATGTAGTTCCTCCAGATCCTTCTTAATGCTGAAATTAAGGCCCAGCCCCTTTGGCTTGCCATTATAAGCGTAGAGTAGCTCGTTACGATCTATATTTATTCTACAACAGTTATGCGTTATTACTCCGTGACTGTGTACAAAGTAATGAGGGCCGTCAATCTCCACGTCGATGAATGTAGCATTAATTTTCACTTCTTCAACACTTTTTAAAGCTACCCAAGCGATGACTCCATCCTTGTGATGTTTATTTGCCTTGTTGGTATTTCCTATGATCTCTTTTCCATGGCTACAGGGTATGTAAAGAACCACACTACCATCCTTATTATATCTGAGATAGGCAGAAATACCTGATATTGATGCTAAGAGCAGTATGTCTTCAGCTAATGCAGTGTTCTTTATGTGCAACTCCCATGTCTCATTTCTCCAGTACCCATCACTATCCAGCAAACCCTTGATGAAGGCCACTCTTACGCTAACGGGACTACTCCATATGAACCAAGGAACCCTCTTCTCATCACTATACGGGCTTACACCGTTGTCGTAAAGCGTTCTAGCTAGCTTGGCGCAATTCAGCGCTATGTAGTGCACGCTAGGCCATCTAGGATCGTTCCATTCCCTTATGCTGCACTGAAGCTTCTTCGCGTACTTAATTATGAATTTTCTTATCTCCTGCTCTTCACTGTTTATCGAAAACTGTATCCCTGCTATGCAGTATCCGTCCCGGCTCTTATCAGGTCTTACTTTTCTTGCATCGTACCTATTGCGTATTAGTGTGCCATCACCGTAGTATAGCCCTAGAAAATACCCGAATTCTTCATCCACAATTACCTCCATGTCTCCTTTTAGACGCATGTATTCCTCACTATTTACCTCCTTAAGGATGATCGGTATTCTAGAGTCAGTTAGCCTCTTCCGATCAAGTAATTCGGCGGCCTGTTTGAGTATTGCCTTACCGTTATCTCTTCTTTTAGTTAATATAGGATGATCCGGGCTTACCACGAATCTTCTGCCATCTATTGTTTCTATGCGGATAGCCCTATCATATTTCTTAATGAGAAATCTCTTTACAGGGCGCCATTCCACTCTATTGGTTTCTGGATCGAAGGAAAGTACCTCAATCCTTTCCCGAACACTGTACCATTCGGCTCCGTCATCCTCTTTTTTCTCTAACTTGTCTTTGTATTTCTCATAAAAGTCTCTAATAGGTTCAACAAAGATTTTACCCTCAGTTCTATAGATTATTGGCTCGTCTTCATAGAGGCACATGGCGAAGCTTGCATCAGGATCTACTATACGGGTGTTTAGCCAGTAGAAGCTTCCTCTATGCGCGGCTGTTTTGAATATTGCTTCGTAAACTTCTGGCTCCTTCCATATCATTGGCGCTGTTACCATTAGAGTCGGTATGGGAAAGGTGAATGGCTGGCTGAAAGTATCTCCTTCATAGAGTATATCGGTGAGAGCTAGCAAGAATGTTTTGGCTTCATCATAATATTCCCCTAGCGGGCCAACTTCTTTGCCATCATAGATGGCATAGTCTCCTTCAAGCATTTTCTTGGGTGCATCAAGCGTTACTGTGAAGTTCGTGAATGGTGTCTGCATACCTACACGTGTCGGATAGTTCAGATTAAAGATCAGTCTCTGTATGTTCTGTTTAATACTGCGGTATTCTAGATTATCCCTTCTTATGAATGGTCCTGCATACCATTCTACACTGCTAAACGCCTGCGCTCCAGTAAAGTAGTGTTGAAGCGTTATGAGGTAATTAGCTATATGATCAACATAAGTATCGAAATGTCTGGCAGGTCTAGAAACAATTGTAGGTGTTCTTAACCCTTTCTTGAGCATCCTGGATACACTGTGACCCGTACAGTACGGGATATATAGGCTGTGTGGTAGTTTATGGATGTATATGTAGCCGTCGAAATGAGCTCGTAGTAGGTTGTTTGGAAGCAGTGATAATAAGTCTCTCCTCATATATGTCTCGAGCAAATAGGAGAAGAAACCTGTTGGCCCCATGTATCTATTTGCATTCTCATTCACATCTATGCTGTTCCACTTGGCGTACTCAACAATCGGGTCATTCTTCGGAATGGTTTCTTCGCGTTTCTCGACAACGCTAGTCATGACTATCTCCTCCACTCGTAAGAAGTATTTAATGGTATTACCATTTAATTGTATCGGGTATTTAATATTGTATAAATCTTAAAACAGATTATTCATATATAAACAATTTAATATATTCTATGGCAGTATTCCAAGTTTTTTCTCCGCAGCATACGCGATCCTGGAGGCCACGACCCATGAATTCAATGGATCCCTATATATTGAGAACTTGTATGATGCAAGTAAAACAATCTCTTTGCTGAAATCACCATGTGGGAACCCGCCAATCCCTATTGCGTAGTTATTGTTCATTGCAATCGACACTATGTTTTCAGGACTAGTTCTTTCTCCCTTTTCCCATAGTATAGCTAAGCCTTTGCACCCTATTTTTTCTAATAATTTTTCGAGGGCTATTGTTTTGATATAAATTAATGGTTTTTTTGCGTCTGGTGGTACTTTGCCGTGCTTGAATAATTGCTCCATTAATCCTACAAATCGATTATAGTTTCTGGGGATACGCGTAGATGGATCTATGAATATTACGTGGCCCTGATAAGTATGGACATATACTTCTAGATGTCCCTCCTTATTAAGTGGGCTTTCAAGAAGTTCAAGAAGCGTTGTGTGAATTATGTCTGGTCGGCCTCTCTTCTCGCGATCCTTCAGGTTCTTCATAGCGTGATAGTGTAGTGAAACATCAAGTAGGGTCTCACCTGGCTTCTTACCTCTTCTCCTTGCATTCTTCACCACTGCGGGATGTCTCCATATCTCTTGAGGCACTGTTTCCAGAGCTGATTCAAGCAGTATTATCTTTAGCCTATCCATACTTGTACACCCTACTAGGATTTCAAAATTATAATACATATAGTATTATAAGGGATATGGGGCTAAGTCGTATGAAATGGAAAAATAAACTAAGGCTCATGAAAGACATAGCGAGGCAGAGAATAGCTTTGCTCTATAGATTAGCACTCACTGAGACCAGGTGGGGAAGGTACTGGCTAGCGAGAAGATATATTGAACTAATTATTAGGATCGCGCACAAAGCTAGAATAAGACCTCCAAGATATATAAGGAGGGGATATTGTAGAAAATGCCATATACCCTTAATACCGGGATTGACCTCAAGGGTCAGGATAAGAAGTGAGGGACATAGAGGTTCAAGGGTAGTTGTGACATGCCTGATGTGTGGATGGAAGAGAAGGTATATGATAAAAACAAGATCAAGAGCCTTATCAAGGAAAGGAGACGTGGAAAAGTAGACATGCAGCTCGGAAAATCAGGGCTAACCGAGGGCTTCATAAACGAGGTGAAAAAGCGTCTGAAGAAACAGGGTGTTGTTAAGATAAGAATTCTTAAATCTTATCTCAAATCCGGGGAGAACGATAGGAGAAACATAGCTAGAAAAGTAGCTGAACTTACTGGGGCAAGACTTATAGAAGTAAGGGGGAATACTTTCATACTCGCATTAAAAGGAAAAAGTATAGGTAAAAATAAAAACACTGAAACTACATTGGAAAATCCGATTAGAAGGGGGGAAAGATAATGGTAACAGCGCTCGAAGTACCAGCTGACAGACTTATCGAGCGACTAGCATCGTATCTAAAGAATAACGTACCGCAGGTAAAGCCTCCGGAGTGGGCATACTTTGTCAAAACAGGTGCCCATAAGGAGAAGCCTCCAAGCGATCCCGACTGGTGGTACTATAGAGCAGCCAGTATACTGAGGAAACTATACAAGTCCTCAGAGCCCATTGGCATAGAGACTTTCAGGACAATATATGGTGGTAGAAAGAACTATGGCTCCGCCCCAGAGCACTTCGTAAAGGGTAGCGGCAGTATTGTGAGGAAAATACTACAGCAACTGGAGCAGGCCCGCCTAGTAAGGAAAGTTAGAGGAAAAGGAAGAATCCTCACACCACAAGGAAGAGCCCTCCTAGATAGGCTTGCCTTCGAGATAATGATTGAGCTCGTAAAAGAACAGCCAGAACTAGTGAAGTACCTGCCAGTCAATATACGTAATAAGGTCCTTAGAAAGTAATATTTTAACGGTGTCAAGAATGGCTGAAGGATATGATGCTGATCTCGAGGAGCTTAAGCGGAGAAAACTAATGGAACTACAGAAGAAAATGGAGGAGGAGCGACAGCGTAGGCTACAAGTAGAAGCATTGCTCCGCAAGATAATGACTCCAGAAGCCCGCGAGAGACTAGCTAATCTAAGACTTGTCAAACCCGAGCTTGCATCCCTAGTGGAACAACAGATAATCGCTTTAGCTCAGGCTGGTAGACTACCCATTCCGGTGACCGATGAGTTATTGAAAACTCTGCTTGCCCAGATATACGAACAGACACATAGGGAAACACGTATTCGTATTATAAGAAAATAAGGGTGAACATGTATGGCCCACTATAAGCCACTCGCCCGCAAACTCAGGCTTGCAGCAGCTTACAAGTCCAATGCACCTGTACCTATATGGGTAAGTATAAGGACTCGCCTCAAAGTAAGAAGAGGCATGAGGAGAAGACACTGGAGAAGAAACAAGCTAAAAGTCTAATGATACCACATTCGGCTCGGGTGACCCCTATGAGTGAGGAAGGAAAAATCGTGAAATCAATACATGTGATCCCCCTAAAGCGCGTGTACTGGGGAAGGAGAACAAATAGGGCAGACAGGGCAATTAGGTTGATCAGAAAGTATGTAGCGAGACACTTTAAGGACGCACAGAGAATTGTGATATCAAACGAAGTCAACAATTATGTATGGCAATTTAGCAGAGAAAAGCCACCGAGAAGAGTTATGGTCGAGATAAGATTTGACAAGGAAGAAAAAGTAGCCAAGGTATTACTTGTCCGTAAACAAAACATGGTTGGCTCGAGGACCGAGAGGTAAATTCTTTTACATATAATCGCCCTCGATTATCAAGAAGCTTAGTTAATTTCCTCACTGCCCAGTTGATAAACAGTGTTGTCTCTGTTGGTGGTAGATTACTATAATATATCCTATATAATATGACAATATGTATTGAAATACGGCTAACGTGGGAGTGAATTATGGAAATATACAAGCTAGCATTAATGGGTAACGCTAATGTCGGCGTATTTATCTATGCTAATGATAAGGTGGCACTAGTACCGCCCGGCATCACTCGTGAAGAGGAAAATACTATTCAAGAAGCTCTCAACATAGAAACGGTTCGAATAACGATCGCAGGGACTTTCCTACATGGAATACTCGTAGTCGGTAATAGCAATGGCATCATACTGCCTAGGAATACTAATTATGAGGAAGTCGATGCATTATCTAAGCTCTTGAAAAAATATGGCTTAAACATATACTTATCTGGCTCCAGATATACTGCTCTGGGGAACATGTTCCTCGTAAACAATAAGATAGGAATAGCGAGTGAGGAGATAGAGGATTCAGAGATTGACAAGATATCTGACACATTAGGGATAGAGATCATAAAGAAGAACATAATGGGGCTACCCATACCGGGAAGCTTAGCCGTAATAAATGATAATGGGGGAGTAATACACCCAGATGTGAGCGATGATGAGATCAAAGAACTTGAGGGGATATTAAACATAGGTATTGAAAGGAGCACTGTAAATGCAGGAATACCTTTTATAAAGAGTGGTCTAGTAGCTAATAATTATGGCATTATAGTTGGGGAAATAACCACTGGACCTGAAATACTACGTATCAAAAGAGGCTTCGAAGGTGCGGAAAAATGAGTGAGGTCAAAATATTCAGGATAGAGGGTTATATGCTAATAAGCCATGATAGGTATCCAGCATGGCAGAAATTCTCTAAAGAAGTTAGAGCGTTAACGAAGGAACAAGCGATTGAGTATGTATACTCGGTACTGGGGAGCAACCATAAGCTTAGGAGAAAGCACATAAAGATTACGAGTATTAAAGAGATCAGTTTGGATGAGGTAAGAGACAGAAGGATTGCTGCACTCGCCATGATCAAGGGGTTTGAAATATGAGTAAACAACCAAGAGAAGGACATAGGAAAATATCGTTGACAGAGCTGATGATAAGGGCCAATGAGTTACGCGAATATATTGATATACTGCAAGCCCAAGTACAAGAACTGTCTGCTCAACTAACAGAGCTACAACTATCTTTAACAACAATAGATGATCTCCCTGAAGGCTCGGCTGACTCCTATGTCACGTTGGATAGAATGAACACTGTCTTCCTGCCGGCTAAAATAATTAATGAGTGGCACAGGAAACTTCTAGTAAACATTGGCGGCAACTATTATATTAAAACTGATAAAGAAAATGCTGTGAAACTTCTAAACAAGAGGATAGCCAAGACACGCCGTCTACTAGATGGGCTTCAGAGGCAATTGGCGACGGCACTGACAGAATATAATTACATACAGCAGATCCTAGCATCCGTGTATGCGCAGGTACAACAAACCGGTAAAGCTCAGGGATAGGGAGAAAAATAGTACGGTGTATTTTCATTGTTTGGAAAGATAAAGAGGGTATTTTCTAAGTTTATAGAGAAAGCATCCGCTTTTCTGGGGGCAAGAGAAAAACTAGATGAGATTTTAGAAGATTTTAAGTTCAGCCTAATTGAAAGCGATGTTGCTTATGAATGTGCTGAATACATAATAAGTTCTCTTCAGGAAGAAATAGAGAGGGACAATATAAGGAATAAAGAGGAACTTGTGAGAAAGATAAGAGAATTGATAATTAGCTTATTCTGGGAAGCAGGAAACCTAGATATATTTGAGGAAGCCCAAATGCACAAACCCTACAAGATAGTCTTTCTCGGGGTTAATGGTGTCGGAAAAACGACAACCATTGCTAAGCTTGCCCTTGCATATAGGGAGAAGGGATACAAGCCACTAATGGTTGCGGCTGACACATTCCGCGCTGGTGCACAGGAACAATTAAAATTACATGGTCAACGGACAGGTATACCTGTATTCATGGGGAAGTACGGCGCCGATCCCGCGGCTATAGCTTTCGATGCTATCAGGTACGCGGAGAACCGTGGATACGATGTTGTTTTAATAGATACTGCTGGGCGAATGCATACAGACATAGATCTAGTAAACGAGCTCAAGAAACTGGTTAGGGTTTCTAAGCCTCACCGTAAAATACTTGTTGTAGATGCCTTAACCGGCAATGATGCGATTGAGCAGGCAAAGTTCTTTGACGAATACATTGGGGTTGATGGCGTTATTGTAACTAAGGTCGATGCGTATGAACAAGGTGGTGTTCCGCTAAGTATAGTCTATGCGATAAGGAAACCAATTATTATGATAGGTGTTGGTCAGGAATATAAAGATTTAAAGCCTTTCAATATTGATGAATTTGTAAATAAGATATTACCAGGTGTATATTAAGAATATGGAGCGGATCGATGATGGGATTTAGAGAACTAATAGATTCGTGGCGCCACATAATCAGGCTTGCCACAAAGCCCACACGCGAAGAATATATGACCAGTCTAAAAATAAGTCTTCTCGGCTTGACCCTCGTAGGCGCTATAGCCTTTGTCATCAGACTGATCTTCCTTACGTTCCTATTCCCACAGCTCTACGGAGGATGATATGATTGGCATCAAAGATTTCACAGTTCTTCGCAGTAAGGACGACGGCTGGGCGAGAGCTGGACGTGGCTTTGATAGTGGAAAATAGAGTTCACGTGCTCAGGGAAGAGAGGGGAATAGATGTACGATCGATTATTGTTCCCCCTGGGATCAAGGGTTATGTCTTTATAGAAGCCCCTAATCTGGGTTCAGTTTACCCCTTAATAACGGATGTTAAATATGTGAAGCGAGGTCAGCTCGTAAAAGTTAAGCCCGAAGAAATAGAGAGGCTGGTTAAGCCTAAGCCAGTTATTGAGATGGTTAATGAAGGAGATATTGTCGAAATTGTGCGTGGCCCGTTCAGAGGTATGAAGGCACAGGTCGTGAGCGTAGATAGAAATAAGAATATGGTAATGCTTAGTATCTTAGAGGCTGCTTTCAATGTGCCTATAACCGTTCCAGGTGATTATGTTAAGCCTGTGAAGAAAGGTGGTGGGTAAAATGGGTAAAAAAGTAGTAAAAGTAATGGTTGAGGGAGGCAAGGCAAACCCGGGCCCACCGCTAGGCCCAACGCTCTCGCCTCTCAAGGTCAATGTCATGGAAGTAGTAAAAGCGATTAATGAAGCAACGAAACAGTTCGAAGGATTAACAGTCCCGGTCGAGATAATAGTTGACACCGCAACAAAGAAATTCGAGATCAAAGTTGGAATACCGACAACCACAGCTCTTCTTCTTAAAGCTGTTGGTGCAAAGAACCCGTCTGGCGATCCGGCGCATCAAAAGATAGGAGACCTGCCTATAGAGAAGATCATAGAGATAGCTCTAATGAAGAGGGAACAGTTAACAGCCAAAACACTAAAAGCGGCTGTTAAAACAATATTAGGCTCCGCTAGAAGTATAGGTATCACGGTCAACGGCAAGGATCCGAAAATAGTCCAGAAAGAAATCGATGAAGGCATATATGACGCGGTGCTAGCCAAGTATGAGCCTGAGTGGGAGAAAGAAGCAGAGGAAGAAGAGGTGTAGCTGTAATGCCTCTTCCATCAAAAGAAAAGCTAAGGGAATCAATTGAAAAAGCAATAAAATATAGTGCGCCACGCAGATTTAAACAGAGCGTCGAGCTAATCATTGTGTTAAGAGATGTTGATCCCAGGTCTCCCGAGGGTAGGATACGTGAAATAGTTGTTCTGCCCAAGGGGCTGGGCAAGGACAAAATAATATGCGTAGTAGCCGATGGAGGAATGGCCGAAAAAGCGAGAGGATCAGGTGCGGCTAAAGTCATAACGAAGTCCGAGCTTGAAGCACTGGACAAGAAGGGAGCAAAGAGGATTGCACAGCAGTGTGACTGGGTTCTCGTAAGAACAGACCTAATGGCTATTGCTGGTAGGAAACTTGGACCAGCACTTGGTCCCAGAGGCAAGATCCCCGTTCCCGTTCCGCCCGCGGCAGATATCTCTGTTCTCATCAAGAGATACAAGTCAGCTGTTCTCCTTAGAAACAAGGATCAGCCACAGTTGATGACGCGTATTGGTACTGAGGACATGAACATAGATGATCTTGTCGAGAACGCACAGACTGTATTATCGTTGCTCGAGACAAAGTTGCCTAACGGTGCAAATAATATAGCTAAAATAGTTGTAAAAACCACTATGGGTCCACCAGTAGAAGTAGTAGGGTGAGTAAGCCGTGTCAGCAACAGCAGTGCCTAGAGCTAAGAGGATACCTGAATGGAAGATAAAAGAAGTAGAGTATCTAGCATCACTGTTCAAGCAATACCCTGTATTCCTAATAGCGGATATACAGGGATTCCCTACAAACCATCTACAAAAGCTTAGGAAAAAGCTCGCCAAGGTAGCCGTATTTCGAGTATCCAAGAACAAGCTCATACTTAGAGCTCTGAAGAAAGCCGGGCTAGATGTGTCAAAGCTCGAAAACCTACTGACAGGCCAGAACCTCCTCGTGTTCAGCAACCTCAACGCTTTTGAACTAGCCCTACTCTTCGAGAAATACAAGGCCAAGACCTTCTACAAGCCAGGCGAAGTAGCTGACCAAGAAATAATAGTCCCTGAAGGTAACACCGGGTTATCACCAGGACCAATTCTAAGCACTTTCAGCAAGCTCAAGATACCCGTAAAGATACAGGGTAACACGATATGGATAACTAAGGACACAAAGGTCGCTAAGCCAGGCGATGTCATATCCGAAGAGCTAGCAAGCATACTACAGAGGCTGGGGATAGCGCTCAAGGAAGTAAAGCTCAAGGTAAAGATAGCCTATGATACAGGAGTACTAATACCAGGTGATCAGCTAGTCCTGGACCTCGGAGAATACGAGAACATGTTCACCAATGCTCATTTAGACGCTCTGAAGCTGGGCTCCGAGATAGCGTGGCCTGTACCAGAGATAATTGAGCTATCAGTAACCAAGGCATATAGGCATGCGCTAACATTAGCTGCTGAAGCGGGATTCGTGACGCCGGACACCGCAGAACATGTGTTCAGAACAGCATTGATGAAAGCCTATGCACTAGCTGCGGAGATCTCCAAATATGCGCCAGACCTAGGGCTAGAAGTACCAACAGTAGCCGCTGCTCCTGCGCAGCCTGCTGAGGAGAAGGAGAAGAAGGAGGAAGAGGCTGCTGAGGAGGAAGAGAAGGAGGCTGTTAGCGAGGAGGAGCTTGCTGAGGGTCTAGGCGCCCTCTTCGGCTAAAAGGTTTTTCCTGACATTAGAAAGGAAAGGATTTAAAACTCCTAAACCCATGTTACTTGTATGCTTGAATAAAAGGCTGGATAGATAAAGGATGGGGTGAGGAGCGATCGAGTATATCTACGCATCTCTATTACTCTACAAAGCAGGCAAGGAGATAAATGAGGAAAACCTTAAGAAGGTATTGGAAGCTGCTGGAGTAGAGGTAGACGATGTAAAGGTAAAATCATTAGTAGCGGCAATAAAGAACATCGACATAGCCAAAGTTCTCGAACAGGCTCTTGCAGCGCCAATCGCACCTGTTCCAGCCGCTGCTCCTGCGCAGCCTGCTGAGGAGAAGGAGAAGAAGGAGGAAGAGGCTGCTGAGGAGGAAGAGAAGGAGGCTGTTAGCGAGGAGGAGCTTGCTGAGGGTCTAGGCGCCCTCTTCGGCTAAAAATGATGAGTACATTGCGCAGAGTATTAACGTATTAGTTTTTAGGAAAATATAACCTGTCATACAATTCTATTTCTGTTGCTTGTTGACGTGTTTTCATGATTAGGTATAATTAGTTGTAAACACCATGATATTATTCTCAGTAAGACACACTATAGAGAAACAGTATGGAACATGCAGAATAGTAGTGGTGTTAATTCATGACAGTTGAGCCCGAGTTCAAGAACAAATTTCTGCCAGAACACGGCTATAAGCCCTATAAGTGCAAAGTATGTGGTGCAACGTTCTGGAGCCGAGTACCTCGGGAAACATGTCCCGATAGACCGTGCAGTAAATATGATTTCCTAATCAAAGACTACCCTAATATCAAGAGCTTGAGTTTAGAGGAGGCCCGCAGAAAATTCATAGACTATTTCGTAAGGAATAATCATGGCTACATTGAACCCTATCCTGTTCTCGCTCGTTGGAGGAATGACTTATACTTAACAATAGCATCAATAGTTGTTTTCCAGCCTGCAGTGACTGAAGGAATTGTTGATCCTCCTCATAATCCATTAGTGATAGTACAACCATGTATAAGGCTAGAAGACATAGATAATGTTGGCCTAACATTCGGTAGACATCTCACAAGCTTTGAAATGGGTGGGCACCACGCATTCAATAAAAAAGATAATCACATCTACTGGGTGGACGAAACCCTAAGGTATGCCTTTGAGTTCTTCACGAAAGAAATAGGCATTGATCCTGACGATCTAGTATTCAAAGAATCCTGGTGGGAAGGAGGAGGAAATGCTGGGCCTGCTTACGAGGTGGTGGTTGATGGTCTTGAAGTGGCAACGCTTGTATTTATGAAGTACCGTGTAACAGATGATAAACGCGAGCTTATGCCTATAACAGTTGTGGATACAGGGTACGGTATAGAGAGAATAGCATGGTTCACTCAACGCTTACCAACCTCGTACCACACCATTTACGGAGAACTAGTTGGCAAATACAAGGATTTACTAGGGATAGAGGAGCCGCCATATGATGTTTTAAGAAGGATTGCATACCTGCTTAGCGATAAGGAGATTGATAGTCTAGATAAGCTAAAACACGAGATAGAAAGGATCGGATACACCAAGCATTATGAACAGTTGATTGAATCTATAAGGCTATACACTCTCCTAGACCATACCCGTACTATATCCCTGATGCTATCAGACTATATAGTTCCATCAAATGTTGGTGAAGGCTATCTAGCCCGCCTAGTAATAAGAAGGGCTCTCAAAACCCTTCTCCAGTTGAACGTTGAGCCGTCCAGGTTAGAGGACATAATCCTAGAGCTGTTCAAACTACAGGCCAATTATTGGAAAGACAAGTACATCTACTCAAAGTTTCAGGAAAGAATGGATTATATAGTAGACGTATTAAGCGTGGAGACGAAGAGATTCCTGGACGTCATCGATAGAGGATTCCGCATAGTAAAGAAGATCCTTAAGAAAAAGAAGAAACTAGATCTCGACGCCATGATAGAGATATATGACTCCCATGGAATCCCACCCGAAATAGTAGTATCATATGCATCAAGACTCGGTGTAAAACTAGATGTTCCACCAAACTTCTATAGTATCGTTGCATCAAGACATGGTGGTTCTCGAGCCTTAATAAAGGAAAAGAAGACCGATGTACCATCAGATATAGCTTCATGGGCTAGTAGCTTCCCAGAAACAACTCTTCTATTTCATAAGGATCCATATATGAGGGAGTTCAAGGCGAGAATACTCGGTATCAAAGATAATTACGTTATACTGGACCAGACGGCCTTCTACCCGCGTGGAGGCGGGCAAGAACACGATACAGGTGTTATCGAGATAGCAGACAGCAAGTACAGAGTCGAAGGGGTCTACAAGGTAAGAAATGTCATTATACATAGACTAGACAAGGGTCCCTCCCCCCAAAACATTGGTACAGAGATCAGAGGAGTTATTGACTGGGATAGAAGATACACTTTGATGAAACACCATACAGCCACACACATAATTCTCTCTGCTGCCCGTAGGGTCCTCGGCGAACATGTGTGGCAAGCAGGAGCTGAGAAGACGACTGAGAAGGCTAGACTAGATATAACTCATCATAAGCAGATAACAGAGGAAGAGATACAAAGGATCGAAGAGATAGCCAACAAGATCATACAGGAACATATAGGGCTGAAAATACATTACCTACCAAAATTCGAGGCGGAGAAGAAGTATGGCCTGAAAATATACGAGGGCGGAGCAGTAATTCAGCCAATAATCAGAATAGTCGAGATCCCCGGTTATGATGCAGAAGCATGTTTTGGGACTCATGTAGCAAATACATCGGAGGTCGGTGCAATAAAGATCATAAATACTGAAAAAATACAGGATGGGGTATACCGTTTAGAATACATCGCTAGCATAAGGTTACCGCCCTACATAGAGAAGCTGGAAAACGAAATAAAAGAAATAGCAGACGTGCTAGGTCTTGACACTGGAAGTCCTATCAACTCGGCTCGGAAGAAGGCTAGAGAACTATCTGAGCAACGCATGCTCATCACCGAGTATAGGAAATTAGTGAAAGAACTTCTCATGAAAGACATTGAGAACTCCAAGACACCTGTATGCAACACTTACGTGGCCGTGGTAAAGCAGAGCATTGGAGACAAACAATTGTTCCGCGAACTAGTAGAACACTACTCATTAAAGAAGAAGTATATAGTAATCAGTTATGATGAAAAACTAGTTGAAATCGCAACTCATCCCGAAACATGCAGGAATAACAAGATAGATCTAACCAAGGTCGTTGAGGACCTTAAAAAATATGGTGCTAAAGGCGGAGGGAAGAAAGACCATGTAACAATAAGGATGGAGCAACCGGAGAAACACATAGACAAAATAATAGAGCTTATCACAAACCAATGTAAACCAACCCCATAAAGCCTATATCCCCCGAAAAATATTTCCTAAGATGAAGGCTGGCGTGGAGCAGTGGGCCCGTAGCCTAGCCAGGATAGGGCGCCGGCCTTCTAAGCCGGAGACCCGGGGTTCGAATCCCCGCGGGCCCGCATATTCTTTACTATCTTAAAGCCTACATGGATATTGTGGGTGATCTTATTGTTCTTTGGGGAATATTTAATTTCAAAAACATACTTTAGATTATCATCGTGGCCGGTATCGCTACGGAGATTTACCATGATCTTTGAGCCATGGTGCTTTGGCGGTGATTAACTGGAGCAGTATCCTGAAGATAATTGGTGCTCTACAGATAGTGCTTGGTCTTTTGATGCTGAGCGTGCCATTGATCGATATGATCACTTTGAAACCCATGACTTGGCCCTTCTTTATTGCCTCAATAGTCCTTATATTCGTGGGTTACCTGCTCCAGAAAATCGAGGCCAAACCCCTTTCTCTCCTTGAAGGATTAATTGTTACATCTATAGCTTGGCCATTGATCTCCCTCGAAGCAGCCATACCGCTAATGATATCCCTGAAGATAAGCTTTGTCAATGCATGGTTTGAATCGATCTCCGGTTTCACTGGTACAGGCTTTACTGTCCTGACAGGCCTCGATCATATGAAGCCATCCATAGTAACGTGGCGCAGCATAATGCAGTGGAGCGGTGAGCTTGGTGTAGTTGTTTTTGCCATGGTATTGTTTCCGTATTTCTACCGGGTCGGCGCGGCCGCTTATGGTGTTGAGAGACCACTAAAGATAGAGGCAACGTTCTATCGGACTGCACAGAGACTCATAAGGATATATCTGATCCTAACGATAGGTGGAATAATAGCATATGTCTATACGGGCATGAATTTCTACGAGGCATTCAACCACGTATTAACCACAGTAGCGACTGGTGGTATGTCAACATATGATCAAGGCTACCAAGTCATATTCAATAGGGCGCCCCTGACATACATACCGGTAATGGCTCTAATGTTTCTAGGAGGTATGAACTTTGTTTTGTTAGATAAGATGCTGAGGGGAGAACTACGTAGCGTCTGGAGAAGCGAGGAGTTCCGAACATATGTTTACTCAATGATCATACTGGTTGTGGCAACGGATCTAAGCTATGTGCTAGTAGATCATAAACCCCTAGCATATTCTCTTATCGCCGGCTCCTTTAATCTAGTATCGGCAATGACAACAACAGGATTCAATATAGGAACTATTGCCGGGCTATCAACAACCACAAAACTCATACTTATACTATCGATGTTTATAGGTGGAATGATATTCTCAACGGCTGGTGGTATAAAAAGTTTCAGACTATTAGTCTTAGTGAAGAGATTCAAGTACGCATCAATAAACACCATTGTTGGAGACAAGATACAGAAGACGATCAAAATTGATGGCAACGCCATCACCGAACAAGAGATAGGTCAAGCTCTTCTCTTCACAATAGTCCATATGTTCGCAATATTTATCGGAGCCCTACTAATAACTGCCGAGGGATATAGCTTCATAAACGCCTTATTCGAAGCGACATCCGCCGCAGGATGTGTAGGTTTAAGTGCTGGAGTAGTAGCACCCAATGCTCCCCTACTGGTAAGAGTTGTGATAATGATATTGATGCTGATTGGGAGAGTCGAATATACACAGGTCTTCTTATTAGTAGGACTTATATCTGGGCGCAAGGTTATTAAAATACTAAGGTAAAGAAGCGCTGATCCTAAGCACGGAGTGATGATTCCTTGAGAATACTTATTGTTGGTGGAGGAGGGGTTGCAGAGGAGTTATTAAGTCTTCTCGACCTTAAGAAGCACCAAGTCTACGTCGTGGAAAAGGATCCTCAGAGGAGAGCTGAGTTATCAAGTAAATATGATATTTTTGTCATAGGAAAGGATGCCACGGATGTAACACTATATGCAAGCGACATACAAATGGATGAAATCGACATGGTAATAGCGCTGACGGGTAGGAATGAAATAAACTTATTCGTACTTGCAATCGCTAAACTATATAATGTTCCCTATAGGCTAGCCAAAGTTACCGATCACAGGATAGCGAATCTACTCCAAGAACTCGGACTAGGAGTACCCATATCTCAGGCCAGTCTCATAGCATCAATCCTCAATAGCTATCTAGACTCAATATCCTCACCAAGACTGATCAGCATCGTAGGAAACTATAAGATATACCAGATATCACTTGCAGAAACAGATCCTGTCATAGGGACAGAGCTTCGAAATCTAAAACTTCCTGAAGACGTGAAGATACTTTTGCTGTTCGATGGAAAAACTCTTCGTCCCCCTATAGAGGATGATGTGCTTCGTCCAGGCTATCAATTAATAGTGTTGTCCAGAGTAGAAGATGTTGAGAGGTACTTCAAAGGGTGAATACACGTGTATTTTAACTGGACGTTTACTTTTCCATCGCCAGAGCAATTACTATTTAAATTCCAGTCAGTCATACTCGTCATAATAATACTTGTACTTATGAGAATATTGCTTGTTAGATTTATGACTTCGCTCATGAATAGAGGAATAGTATCTGCTTCAACAAAGAACACGATCAGTAGGTTCATAGATGTCATTGTCATATTCATAATTCTGGTAACTATACTGAATGTATTTGTTCCTCCCGATATCGTTGTTGTAGCTATATCGATATTCATTGTATCAAGCTTCATCTTGTTCTTCTACGAGATCAGGGAGTTCGTCGCATATATTAATCTGCAGTTGCTCCGTCATATCAAGGGGAAGAGCTACGAAATAAGGTTACCAGGGCACACAACACCTGTTTATGGAAGAATAATTGATGTGGAACCTATGGTATCAACGCTTGAGGATATCTATGGTAAGAGAATATACATTGCAAACAGCCTACTGGTTAACGCTATTATCAAAGAATATGTACCATCCGTTCAGACACGCATCAGACTAAATACCGGTGAAATAGATCCGCTAAGAGTTGTCGATGACCTTATAAAGAGTATCGAGGAGATAGATCTTGTGATATTCAGGATAGACTCAAAGAAAATAATGATAGAGAAAATAGGCGTTGGGGAAGTTGTTGCGAGGATAAGGGCTTATCCTGTATCTACTCCTATCAGGTTATCCGATCTCGTTAGACTGGCTAACGAGATAAACAAGTCGTTGATCAAGTATAATCCTGAGATAGAATTTATAGAAACTACGATCTAATGGACCATTTCTCCTCGGAGATCATAGAATGTAGCGTCCTTGATAAACACTGTTGCATGTTTGCCGTGATTAAGTGAGCTGGAATTGTCTAGTATGATCACGGGAATATAGTTCCTAGTTCTACCGATCCACTTATTAGTCTTTTCTGTGACAAATACATCCAATGTTGAGCCAATGTAACGTGCATGTACTTTGTAGCCGACCTCTTCTATTACTCTAAGCAGTCTTAGCATCCTGTTTTTCTTCGTCTTGGTCGGGACTTGAGGCATTCTTGCAGATAGAGTGTTAGGTCTAATGCTGTAAACAGCAACATGCACTCTTTCAAACTCTAGTTTCTTTATAATATTGATGGTTGCCTCGAAATCTTCTTCTTCCTCGCCTGGATGCCCCACAATTATGTCTGTGGCTACGCTTATCCCAGGTATTTTTCTTCTAAGCTCTTTGACTAGCTCAACATATTCCTCGACAGTGTATCTTCTCCTCATGATCTTCAATACCTTATCACTTCCGCTCTGGAGTGGTATGTGGAGAAAGTGATAGATTCTCTTGCTTTGCCTTAGGGTCTCTATCACTTGATCCAATATGTTTCTCAATGTGTCTGGGTTCATCATGCCTATTCTAACCATGAAATTCCCGGGTAAGTCATCGATATGTGCTAATAGTTCTGGAAGCTTCTGGGAGCCGTAAAGGTCTAGGCCGTATGATGCAGTATCTTGTCCCGTAAGCTCTATTTCCACAGCGCCATTAGTAACTGCTTTTTTGGTCGCATCGATTATTTTTTCTATCGGATAACTAACGAGTTTTCTACGTGCATTTTTCACTATACAGAAGCTGCAATTACCTGTGCAGCCGTCTTGGAGCGGAATATATGCTACTCCCTTCTCAACCCATAAACCAATACAATTCCTGTCTCTATCGCCGTCTAGGAGCGCTACCCTGCCATTTTTCTCGATAGCCAGGTATATCTTGCTACTATTTTGTGGGGATATAAGGCTGGCTTCTGGCGCTATCTTGGAGATCTTGTAGGGTTGTGCTTGAGCCATACATCCGGCCACTACCAGTTTCTTACCATGTGCCCGGCAGAAATCCCGTGCTTGTTCGATTCTTTTTATCATTCTTAACTCAGTGTCTAGCCGGACAGTACATGTATTAATTACTACGACATCGGCATGCTCTGGCGAAGATACTATCTTGTGGCCTTTCTCAGTAAGCACAGTCTTCATGATTGATTCGTCAGCTCTATTCAGAGCACAGCCATATGTTTCAATGTATATTCTCACTTTTACCCCTCGATTTTCAAGGGGGAGAAGTCCCTTTATAAGGTATCTATGACACTATTCTAAACACGCATTAGCACCTAATAGTAAATAAATAGATGTTTTTGGATACCGTTAATGAGGTGATTGATTTGGTCAGAAAAGTAAGTGAGTATGCATATGATGAATTACTCGAGAGAGCGTATTCGAAGTTACCGACTAAGGCTAGGTCGCGGGAGGCGTTCCAGATACCGAAGGCTGAGATAATAATTGTTGGTGGGAAGACGGTAATACGTAATTTCAGGTGGATAGTTGATTATCTCAACCGAGATCCCAAGATTCTCCAGCGCTACTTTGCAAAAGAACTAGCCGTTCCAGCATATATGGATGAATCACAACAATTAGTGCTCCAAGGCAGGTTCGGCGCGCACGTCATAAACAAGCTTATCGAGATATTTGTAAAGAAATATGTATTATGCCCAACATGTGGTAGCAGGTTTACGGAGCTTAAGAGGTCAGGGAAAGTATTCATACTGAAATGCCTAGCATGTGGTGCCGAAACATCTCTCCAAGCATTCTAATGCCTTATTTCATTAACAGAAACATTTATCCACCATTTTAGAACACCAAACCCTAGAGGTAGTAGAGATTATGAGTAATAATGACATGGTTTATGTCAAGAGATACGAGAGCGGCGGGGAAATAATTATAGCTGTTTGCGACGCTGAACTGCTAGGCGTCACGCTCAACGACGATAATATAAAGTTCTATGTAGACCCAGCTTTCTACAAGGGAGAACTGGTCACAATAGATGAAGCCCTCAAGATGCTGGCGGGCGCAACCATAGCTAACCTCGTAGGCAATAACATAGTCGAAGCAGCAATTAATCGCGGACTAGTTCATCCCGACGCTATTCTCGTGATTGGAGGGACTAAACACGCTCAGTTCGCGGTGCTGGGGGTTGGTCATGCGTGAAAAATACTGTGTAGTGTGTGGCCGAAAGCTCGACGAGAACGAGCCCCTGATAGATGGGATGTGCCCAACTTGTTTCTTAGATCGTAAGGGATTATTTAGAGAAAGACCAGTACTGACCATAACAATATGTCCTCGATGCGGTTCCTGGTTATATAAAGGTGAATGGAGAGATCCCTTACCGATGAGAGAAGTTATCAGGAGAATAGCTCTAAGAGAGCTAGAGAAAAACTTGCGTGACAAAACAACAATAGCGGACATAGACATAACCTCAGACCTTTACAAAATAAACAAAACACAGTATGGGGTCAAGGCTCGTGTCTCGGCTATTCTAGCAGATTACTATCCAGTCACATATGAAATAGAGCTAGTTCTTAACATAAATAGGATGCCTTGTCCCAGATGCTTAGCTGTAGCTGGGGGAGCGCATAAGGCATTGGTACAGATTAGGAGTGCCCGTGGTCATCTGGACGAGAATGATATGAAGATCATAGGAAGGGCTCTAAGGGATCCTGGTGTTGCAGCGGAGATAGTCGAGATTAAAGAGAAGAAGACAGGTCTAGATGTGAGATTGTTGACCCAGGTCGCAGCAAAGAGACTATCAATGCTTTTGAGTAGAGATGCTGGCGCTAAGGTTGTAGAATCATTTAAACCGACAAAATATAATCCCGATAAAGGCTCTTGGGATGGGATCACTACGTTATCCGTGAGACTACCCGATCTAAATAAGGGCGATCTGGTAGAATACCGTGGCCGCCCGGGCGTTGTGAAGTCACGTGATATACACGGAATAGAGATCAGCATGCTCGATGATGGCTCAAACATATGTGTATCGTATGATGACTACTGGAGAGGTAGGCTGAAAAAGCCAGGCTACATGGTGTATGATAAGGAGTTCCTAGTGGTTGCAGAGGATAAATCAACGCTATATCTCCTAAACGAGGAGACCGGAGAGCTGGACGAGTTCCCGCGGACAAATGTCTTAAAGAACGTAAAGACTGGTGACCGATTGAAAAGAGTAAGAGTAAGGGATAAAGTGTACATGGTTAAAGAATAGTTTAATTGGTGAAAACATGCCTAAAAGAAGGAAAAAGAAAAAACGAAGATATAGGGAAGAGAGTAGTAAAGAGCCACCATTGCCCGGCGAAGGAACAATTATCTGTGGAGTTATAAGGTTGCTAGGCGGAGACTACCTAGTAGTCAAATGCGTCGATGGTGCTGAGAGAAAAGTCAGAATACCTGGAAAAATGCGGAGAAGAGTATGGATGAACGAAGGCGATATCGTACTGGTCGGACTATGGGATTTCTCGCCGGATAGAGGAGAAATAGTACACAAGTATAGTAGGGGCGAGGTAGCGAAGCTACTGGATAAGGGCGTGCTGCCACAGGAATTCCTAGAAGCACTAAGTGAGTACATATGAGTATAGATGATGACGTCTTTTACTCCTATCCTCGCCGTGAGAAAAGAATAAAGGACAAAGACCTCTACGAGACAGTCGAAGAAGTGTTTGATACAAGAACAGTTATGACAATATACAATTTAATGAGACGCAAAATCATAAAGCGAATGGCAGGTGTAATCAGTTCTGGTAAAGAAGCACGGGTCTACCTTGCATACGGGCCCAAAAACACTCCTTTAGCTGTAAAAATATATTTAACATCAACCACAATGTTCAAGAAAGGTATCCTGAAATACATCGTTGGTGACCCCCGCTTCGAGGGGTTTAAGCCCCGAAACACGAGAGCACTGATCTATGCGTGGACCAGAAAAGAATTCAGAAACCTGAAAAGATTATATGAAGCAGATGTTAAAGTACCCAAACCTATTACTTTCCTAAACAATGTACTAGTCATGGAATTTATGGGTGAAAATGGAAAAAGATACCCGTTATTAGCAGAAGTATATAATGAGCTGGATAAGGAATCTCTCGCCGAGATACTGGATAAGATCCTAGTTGAGCTGAACAAGATCGTATGTAAAGCCAAGCTCGTCCACAGCGATTTATCCGAGTTCAACGTAATGGTAACCCCAGATCTCGATATAGTCATCATTGATGTAGGACAAGCCGTTCTCCTAGATCATCCTAACTCCATGGAATTCTTGATCAGGGATATTAAGAACCTTATTAGGTTCTTCAGAGATGAAGTAGGTATAGGTACACCCAGCCCCGATAAAGTATTGGAGGAGATCAAGTCATGTCTAATGAAGATGAGGGAAGGCTAACAATCGGCGTGACAAGACTATATGAGAAAGTACCACCGGATAGAATAGGTGTACTCATAGGACAGGACGGCAAGGTAAAAGAAGAGATTATGCACCGTACAAACACGTTGATAACAATAGATTCCACTACAGGCTCCGTGATGATAGAGCCAGCATCACCATCGACTACCGCTCTAAACCTCATGAAAGCACGCGACATAGTGAGAGCTATAGCATATGGTTTCAGCCCAGAGAGGGCTTTTAGATTGCTCGACGAGGACCAGGTACTTATAATAATTGATCTCAAGCAGTACGTTGGAGATAAGCTCAACCACCTGCAGAGAATAAAAGGCAGAATTATAGGTGAAGGGGGAAAAGCTAGGCGTGTTCTCGAAGAGATGACAGGCACCTACATATCAGTATATAAGCACTATGTCGCAATCATAGGTGATTTCGAGTCAGCGAACATAGCGAAAAACGCTATCGAGCTCCTCATAGAAGGGAGAAGACACGGGACGGTATACAGGTATATAGAGCGTGAAACATTCCTCGAAAAACGCAGAAAGATGCGCATGCTATGGAAAGAAAAGATCTAACCCCCTCACATGCGGGCCTTATCTACATTGCGGATGTTCAGATGGGATTTATACCCGGGTTCATTCTTCATCGGGGGCACTAATAGATTATCCCTTGCTTGGAAGATAAAGTTAATCCGATTATACTACAGCAAAAACCTTTATACCTCCAAAAACTAACCGTAATTTCTGGATGACAGCCTGGTGGGCCCGTAGCTCAGCCAGGTAGAGCGGCGGGCTCCAGATCTCTACGGGTCTTATGACCTCTATCAGGGGATGAAATAGATCTGGAGAATGGACAGTCGGGAGAGACCCGTAGGTCGGGGGTTCAAATCCCCCCGGGCCCACCATCTCTCTCCGATCTATTTTCTAGCCCGATATTGTCCGGTTGAGAAAAATCCTAAATAAAGGATAGACGAGAAGAATATTATTGCACGGCGGAGCCCTCGCCCGTACAAGATCCCCGTGTCTCACGGGGACCGGTGAGTACGGGTTCCGTCGGGCAGCACCTACCCCAATCCTTTGAAGAAAAGATTTAATTTGGTGACCCGCTACTCTGAAATACTGGTTATGGGCCCGTCGTCTAGCCTGGTTAGGACGCCGCCCTTACAAGGTCGGGTTCGCCTAGGAACGGCGGAGGTCCGGGGTTCAAATCCCCGCGGGCCCACTACCCTTATTTTCTAAGGTATTTTGATATTAGCCCTATGAATGGTGGCAACGATCTTGTCTGTAACACCAGCCTACCTGGTCCTTCTACTTCTATCACAAGGCCCTCTCCACCGAATAAGAATGATTTTAATCCACCGAACTTCCTCACTTTCCATTTCATGCCATCGTCCATTGCTACGAAGTGGAAGTTGTCAACAATTACTCTTTCACCAGGCTTCAGCTCGAGTTTTTCGAGGCCGCCATAGCTCGTAACCCATACCAGTCCTCGTCCCTCGGCTTTTAGCCAGAAGAGCTCTCCTTCTGCAAGTAGTCCGCGGAATCCCCGCCAAGCAGTGCCTATTGATATGTCTCCGTGATGTGCAAGGTAGCTAGTGTCCTGTATTATGAGTCCTTTACCATCTATGTTTAGTGCTTCTATATCGCCTGGAAGGCTTGGGGCGAACCATATTTCTGCATGTGAGCGTGCACGGTAGGTGTTGAGCCAGAAGCTTTCCCCTCCAAGCATTGATCTCATAATGCCCTTCAGTATTCCGCCGCTACTTGTCTTGATCTCTATATCTCCCTTCATATAGACCATTGCACCTGGCTCAGCCGTGACGGTTTCTCCGGGCTCTAGCCCTACTTTTAATAATGAGTAGGATGGTTTACATGTAACGTTCCATTTCATATAATGTTCACCATAAAACCGGGTCTTTAAGTAATAATACTTGGGCAGATAACATATATTTTCCTATAATGGTGGCGGTAATGGTTTACCTGGGTCCACGTGATCCAAGCGGCTACTACATCATTGTGATGGATAAGCGCTGCTATGATATGATAAAGGATTATCTTGTCGGAATAGACATCGTTGATGCTGGAGACGAGGTAATAGCTAGAACCAAGAGTAGGTCGAGGGGCCAGAAAATAATTAGGATCATGAATCATTACTGCCGCTGAGCATAATCTCTACGAGGTTATGGTGTTCCGGCAATGCCTGGTAGTTTCGGGAATGGCGTTGCTAGCCCTACGTGCCTTAGTCCCGCCAAGAACCTTGTCAGCCTCTCTAGTCCTAGGCCCCAGCCAGCACTGGGAGGTATTCCTCCCGATCTTGCTAGGTCGAGGAACCACTCATACTTCTCCAGTGGCTCGCCGACAGCCTTTATTCTTTTGGCGAGTTCCTCGTACCTGTACTCGCGTTCTCCCCCATCTATTACCTCGCCATAGCCTCTGGGCAATATTAGGTTGAAGTCCCTGTTATACCGTGGGTTGTCTGGGTCAGGGAGGTAGTAGAAGCCGCGGCTCACGACTGGGAACCCGGTGATCCACAATGGTGAATCGTATTCCATCGCTATCGCTGTCTCGGCCTCATGACTCAGCTCCTTGCCCCACTCAACACTATATCCAAGCCTCTTCGCAACCTCTAGTGCCTCATCGTATGTTAGTCTTGGGAAGGGAGGCTTGAACACGTACGGTTCAATGCCAAGCTCCTCGTACAACCAGCTCTTCTCTCTCGCAAGCTTCTCCGAGACGTATTCTAAGAGTCTCTCTGCAAGCCTTATCACATCATCCACGCTAGCCAGCGCCCACTCCAGATCTATCTGCGTGAACTCCACCAAGTGCCTCCCAGTCCCTATGTTCTCGGGAGGCTCCTCCCTAATGTTTCTCGCAACGTAGAATATTTTCTCAAACACTGCTGCGGAGGATTGTTTATACATTATAACACTACTCGTCAACTCATACTCGACACCATATAGGCTCGTCCTAAGCTTCCTAGCACCCCTAAGGCCAGGATCACTGACAACACTGGCTATCGGGGGCAGTAGCTCTGTGAACCCCTTCCGGTAAAGGAATTCGCGGACATACTCCAGGATATGTTGCTGAAGTCTCACTACGGACTGCAATAGCTTGCTGCGGAGAACCCATGGTGAATACTTGGCCGCGGCAACGGGGTCGGTGTCCCGCGTAATACTTGTGTAGTCGAAGTCTCTTTCCCTGCGTGGTAGTGTCAGGGGTATAACCTTCTTGACAAACAGGATACCATCTCTAATCCTCCCCTGGATAACTACAAGTGTCTCAAGCGGCAGTTCAGAGAGGTCCTTTAATTCCTTAACTCTGAATTCCCTGTAGCCACTAGCATCTCTAAGAACGATCCTATCTTCGTGCTTGTCAGCTATCCATGCCACAATAATGGCTTCTCCATCTCTCCCTAGATCTTTGAGGAGAGACCGCCTAGACATGTATACGGATAAGGACTTGGGATGAAGAACATATGTTTCAGACCCACTAGTTAAAACACATCCCTCATATCACCTAGTGCACAATTATGGTGCATAGACACCTATAAAAACACACTGATAATCATTTCTGTAAAACTTATGAAATATGCATGGGAGAGATCATAGACAAGCCGGATATTTAACGGATAGTCGTTCTATACTTTCATTAGCTAGTTTACTCATTTACATAGTAGGGGAACTAACTAGTCCTCCTCCCACCCCGTCCTCTATATCGTTGATAACGCTATATACTTTGTCTCTTATAATGATCAACGTGATCATAACACTAGGCAATCAGGTGCTCATCCAGGTTTCAATATAAAAAGCTTATTTAACCATAGTAAAACTACTCAAGGAATTCCATGACCATATCTCTTCCAGCCGTTACATTATGTTACTATGTAGGATGTTTATCCTGCAAATTTGATATATGAATAGGCTATGAAGAATTGAGTAGTTTGAGCTAGAAAAATATGGTCCCGCGGGGGGGACTTGAACCCCCGACCACCCGGTATCTGCGAGCCACGCCGCCCTGCCTTCATCCAGGCCCGGTTATTCACGGGTCAGTATGGCGGGTGGGGGGCTCGGCTTCCCCACTACAGCCGGGCGCTCTGCCGCTGAGCTACCGCGGGACCGCCTATTACTGTTCTAGTCTTATGGTGGGATTTATATTTTTGTGGTCTATTCTATTGTATTGTGTTGGTGTCTGCTATGGGGTCCTTGTTTTCGGAGAATATTGATCGTGTTTTGTCCCATGATATTGAGGAGATAGATAATGCTTTGTCCGTGAAGGATGAGGTTCGCGAGGAAACTATCAGGATCACCCGGGATATTCTCCGGCTCAGTACCGAGGCTGTCAGAATGATTCATCTTAGGAGGTATGAGGATGCACGTAAGAATATTGAGGCGGCCTCGCACCTAGTGTCTACATTAAAGGATTTGTTGCGGGAACACCTGGATCTCTATTATAGCGGGCTCGTCTATAATAGTGTATCCGAATATGCTGAGGCGAGGATATCGTATAGCTTGATCGTTGAGAAGAACATGCCGAGCTACAAGGAGCTAGATATACACTATGTACCGTATCTGCAGGGACTCGGAGACGTGATTGGCGAGCTGAGAAGGCACGTTATAATGCTCCTCAATGAAGCAAAAATAGATGAGGCCAATGAATATGTCAATGCTATGGAGACTATATACTTGTGGCTGCGAAAGCTAAACTATCCCGACGCCCTAGTACCTGGGCTAAGACACAAGGTAGACGTCGCTAGGAGGCTGATCGAGGACACACGAGTATTACTATTGAACACCAGGAATGCACTTAAAGTCTCACAGACTATCGAGAAAATCTTGGAGAACACAGGATAAAACATGTTGAGAAGTGGTGCGGCGGCCGGGATTTGAACCCGGGATCTCCGGCGTTCCACGGCGAGGACTACTGCCTTGGCAGGCCGGCGTCCTAGTCCAGGCTAGACGACCGCCGCGTATCCAGTGTATCCATGATTGTTTCAGGGGATATAAAATTGTTTTCGGGGGTATCCCTGGAAAAATTATTTGGCTTCGGCTTTTTCTTCTCTTACTGCTTTTTCCGCTACTAGTTTCTTGGCCCTTCTCGCTAGTTCTCTGAGTATGTCGTTTTTTGTTATTATGCTGACTATGTCGCGTTCCTCGCTAAGGACTGGTATTCCGTTGAGGTTTGTTTCTTTCATCATGTCGATCGCCTTGGTTATCAGTGTATTCGGCGGTATGTAGTTCTTGTATGGCACCATTACATCCATTGCTAGTAGTGGTGTTATCTTGACATATCTTCCCTTTCTTGCTGCTCCTCTGACTAGTTTTCGTACCCAGATCAGCCTCCTACTCTTTACTCCCTTAACTGCGTCTTCGAATGCTATGAATGGTAGTCTATTAGCGGAGACTACTCCGACTACCTGTGACCCATCGTATACTGTCAAGGCATCAATGTAGAGTGCCTTCATCTTGTTGACGGTGTGGTAGAGGCTGTGGAATGGATGTACAGAGGCTATCTTGCCTGGCAGGATAATGTTCTCTACGAGCAGGTCTCTCATCAGCTTCTTAGCAGCATCGATGATCTGGTCCTTGGTGATGAAGCCTACGATGTCACCCCGCTCATTAACAACAAACACAACCTCAGATTCGCTGTTCACCATATCCAACGCTATATCCTCGATAGGTGTGTCTGGCTTGACCCGAGGCACATTCTTAGACATTATGTAATCTATGAAGTACCTGTCCTTAGTCCTGCGCCTCCATAAAGGACCCTTAATTCCTAGGGCATAAAGCATGTTCCACTTGGTGACTACGCCAACAATTTCCCCATTCTCGTCAACAACGATAAGGTAGTCCGTGCGTCTCCTCAACATTTCCTTCCTAGCATGTTCGACTGTGTCATTGATTGTGATCGCGGGGAGCTCGTCAACCATGATATCGGAGGCCTTGATCCCCGCCCTCTCAGCAATAGCTGGCTTCTCGACAAGCACCTGTGCAAGTATCTTTTCACGGGTGACATAGGAGAACCTCTCTTCTGTTGCGACAGGTATTGGCATGGGCACCCGTACTGGTACTGGTGCTCTGCCTGGCTTTGCTCCCTCAAGGTATGCCTGTACTACGTCCTCATAGGTGAGTATACCGACTACATATCCATTCTTATCAACAACTGGTACTAGGGGCAGGTCTAGCCGGGCCATAGCCTCCGCTACAGGCTCGATGGGCATGTCACTCGTAGCAACCATGACTCCTCTTAGCATTATCCGCTTAACCTTGGCTGGGCTTGTAATATGTTGCTCGCTTTCCCGGTGGAAATACCACCTGCCAGTCCTCAAGAGCTCCTTATATGTGAGGATACCTTGCGGTATTGGCTCCTCCTTACTCCTAACTACAACAACTCCCTCCTGGCCGTGAAATACTATTCTGCTCCAAACACGGTTGACGCGAACATCGGGTAGCACTATGTATTTGTCAATATCTCTTACTCTCATGATCTCTCCAACACTCTTGGCTAGAGGCTTATAGCCAGTCTTAATCAAGTAGTTAAGCATATCATTATAGGTGACTACACCGACAAGCTTCTTTTTCTCGAGATCACTAACGATCGGAGCACCTATGCTCTTAAATCTGCGGAGCTCATTAAACACCTCGCCAAGCATCATGTTCTGGTCGAGGAGCGGGTGTTCTCGGATGGCATCCCGCACACGGATAGTGCCGTGGTGACCGGTAACCATCAACAGTTCTATTGGTGTTAAGAACCCTATTACACGGTCCTCAATAGGATCAGATGTTACTGGTACTATGGTCTCCTCTACCCTTCTAGCCCTGCTTCTAACAACGGATACGGGTAGTCCTAGATCCCTCACTATTAGTCTTGGCTTCCTGGCAATCTCCCAGATCCTCATATTTAATCACCCATAGAATACTATGATACAGAGCACTTACACTGATCCAATATGGATTATCCCATAGAGCCAATATAAAACTGTGGTTTAATAAAATAGAGAATTAATAATGTGAAACAGAAAGCCCTGGATAACCTATAAAAACTCCTCTCGATAATCCATTATGTCTGGATGCCGCCGTAGTATAGCCCGGCCAAGTATGCGGGCCTTTCGAGCAGAAAAGTAATGGTACTGCGAAGAAAGCCCGTGACCCGGGTTCAAATCCCGGCGGCGGCACTTTGTTTCATCCTATCATTAGTGATATTATATATAATCCATATTGCGCAAAAATGGGTAAAAAAATATTTACCCGTATAACTAAATATTTACCAGTGATGCATTATGCCTATACCTCCAGACATAGCTGGATTATTCGATATAATCGTATGGGTACTCCTATTATTCGCAATAATAATTGTAGGTGTAATCATAGCAGAACACCTTATAACAAGTCTGAGAAAAACGACAGTATCAACAAACTCCAGCAATACCGATAGAAGAGATCAGGAAATATTCAGGGAGCTCTTACAAGAAATACGCGACCTCAAACAAGAAATAAGAGGGCTGAGAGAGGAATTAAGAGACTAATCCATAAAGCATTACTTCATTCGCCACATAATCATTATAGTTCGATGAGGTCAGAGTCTATGACCGATGAAGACAATAATATGAATGACTATATATATTTATTCAAGGCGCTATCGAATCCTATAAGGCTCAAGATCCTTGCTCTCTGCTCTCAGAAGCCCATGACTAGCAAAGAGCTACGTGTAGCCCTAGGTATATCTAAGCCTTTACTGCTAGCGCATCTAAAGATATTGATCAAAGCGGGCCTCATACAATACGATATAGAAATAGAGAGTGAGCGCGGGCTGATTAGGAAAAAATATCGTACCGCAAAGATCAGGTTCTGTATTGATAACAATGTTATCCAAAAGATCGTGGGTTTTGATAAGACAAATACATAGGCATAAAACAAGAGATTATTTAATGGGTGTAGATAATGTATAGGCTCCTATATCCTCTACGAACATATCTCATAGTATCAGGTATAGGGGACGAAGTAAACATTATGGCGGCTGACTGGGTCACTGTGCTATCGTTCAGGCCAGAAATAGTCGGCGTAGCTATATCACCTAGAAGATATACGCACAAGCTAATAACGAAGTACGGTGAATTCGTGATCGGTGTGCCATCAGTCAATATGTTGAAAGACGTATGGATCGCTGGCACTGAGTCAGGGCCGCAAAAACTAGGAAAAATGAATATCACATTAACTCCATCAAAAACAGTTAGAGTACCCAGTATAAAGGAAGCCCTCGCCAATATCGAGTGTAAAGTAGTAGATGCACGAGATTATGGTGATCACACGTTCTTTGTCGGGAAAATAACGGGTTATACATATGATCTACAGGTTTTCAAAAATAACGAGCCAGTTCCCGGCGCAGGATTCCTTGCACATATAGCTCGAAATAAATTCATAACATTTAAGGACGAAATAATATCTGTTTAACGCTTAAACAGAAAAACTATTTTTACTGAGAAGCCCTCTTCTCAGAATTTCCTCAACCAGATCCCTATCTTCACCGACGCTATCCCTTATATCGACACCATCTCTGATAGTCTCAATATATTCCCAGGGAAATAGAACCCACTGGCTAGTCTCCTCGTAGTAATAGTCCGGCGAAATAGTTCGTTGGGGCTTAACAAACAATGTGAGACTCCTTATCTCTTTAGCCTCATATCTTGACAGCTCCTCTATTACTAGCTGAAGAGTTCTACCGCTTTCGACAACATCATCTACTACAAGAACATTTAGCCCGGTTATCATATGTGTAGGCGGCAATGTCAGATGTGGTTTAGCCATCCTTGTCCCGACAGCTTTGTAGAACTTCACGCCGATAAACCCGATCTCATCTACTTGCACCAGATCCGATAGTATTCTTGCAGGTATTAGTCCTCCCTTAAGAACAGCAAAGATTATGTCGGGGATAAAGCCATCTCTGTACAGTCTTTTAGCCAACATTATTAGAGCTCTATGAAGCTCTTTCCAGGACATATATCTTATGGATATATTCTTGCTCGCCATATTCTACGTTATTCAAGTACGTGTTTTTAAACCATTATACTTCCTTGATCAGGGTAGAGTTTAATAGATATAAACAAACAAAATCTTGGAGTGGGCACGTGGCAAAGACAAAATACGTGTTTATCACCGGAGGCGTCCTCTCAGGGCTGGGAAAAGGAATAGTCACAGCATCTACTGGTCTCCTGATAAAAAGCATGGGCTACAGCGTTACAGCAATCAAGATCGATCCTTATGTCAACGTTGACGCTGGCACCATGAACCCATTTATGCATGGCGAGGTCTTCGTAACAGAAGATGGTGGCGAAACCGACCTAGACCTAGGCCACTACGAGAGATTTCTAGGAATCAACCTAAGCAAGGAAAACAATATCACGACAGGACAAGTCTATCTATCAGTGATCACAAAGGAGAGAAAGGGCGAATATCTCGGCAAATGCGTACAAATAATACCGCACATTACCGATGAGATAAAAAACCGTATACGGAGAATCGCCAGGAATAATGAAGCCGACGTAGTTCTAGTAGAGATTGGTGGAACGGTCGGAGATATAGAAAGCCTTCCCTTCCTCGAGGCCATAAGACAGATGCGCATAGAAGAAGGCAGAAATAATACGGTCTCCATACACGTGGCACTAGCACCCATCCTATCCGTCACTGGAGAACAGAAGACAAAGCCTGTTCAACACAGCATACAAGAGCTGAGAAGGATAGGTATAATGCCAGACATAGTGGTTGTACGATCCCAGAGAGACCTGGAACCCGAGGCTCGACAGAAAATAGCGTTATATTCTAATCTTCCAGTCGATGCTGTATTCGGCGATCCAGATGTTGATACGATATATGAGGTACCATTACTGCTTCACTCAAAGGGTTACACCCGATGCATTGCGAGACTACTAGATCTAGAATACAAAGAACCCGATATCTCCAAGTGGGAGGAGTTCGTTAACCGGGTCAAGAACACCGGTAAAAAAGTAAGGATAGCAATGATAGGAAAATACACAAAGCTCCACGACAGCTACATAAGCATAATCGAGGCGCTCCGACACTCAGGGGCATGGAACAACGTCGGCATAGAGCTCAAATGGTATGAGTCAACAGAGATAGAGAGAGGGAGGATCAAACCCGAGAAAATAGTTGAAGAGACAGATGCCGCTATCATACTACCGGGCTTTGGGAAAAGAGGTGCGGAAGGAAAAATACAAGCGATCAAAACGCTTAGAGAAAACAATAAACCAGTACTAGGGATATGTTTTGGAATGCAGTTAATGGTTATCGAGATCTTCAGGAATGTTATTGGCTGGGAGAAAGCAAATAGCACTGAGCTTGACCCCAATACTCCTTACCCGGTAGTGGATCTCCTGCCAAGCCAATACAATGTAAAACATCTCGGAGGATCAATGAGGCTCGGAGCACATCCGATTAAAATTGTTCGAGATACAATAGCGTATAAGATGTATAATAAGGGACTGATCTACGAACGCCATAGACATAGATACGAGGTAAATCCAAAGTATCTCGACAAACTAGAATCAGCGGGAGTACGTGTTAGTGGATGGAGTATGGAGGGATACCCAGAATTCATAGAGATGAAACAGTATAAGACAATATTCTTTGGGAGTCAGCCCCATCCTGAGTTCAAGAGCAGACCATTAGAACCATCCCCTGTGTACACGTATTTTGTAAAAATCATTAAAAGATAGTAATGTCTTGTCAAGAATAATACTTACGATCGATTCATATAAGAACACGGAGATCGAAGAACTCACCGCAAAGCTTGCTCAGGCCAAAAGTATATTGCAGGTATAAAGATAGGACCACATTCTCAATAAGATACGGACTGTCGGGAGTAAGGAGTATTGTTGAAAAAGTATTTGATCTAGAACATATGATACTTTATTTAAAACTAGTAGACATAGCGCCTGTAATGATCTCCACTATAGAGCCTTTTATCAATATTGGTGTAAATGAGGCTATAGCACATGCATTTATAGGCCTTAACGGCGGACTCCAGGAGCTCAAAGAAAAATACCTGGATAAAAAATGTAAGGCTCATGCTGGTCATCTCAATGAGCCACTCGGGATCAACTGAGGTCATCGATCATTTGCTGAATAGGTTGATCAGGGTAGTTGGAGATTAAAACCCTACGGAATTGTCGTACCAGCTACCAAGCCTTACATCATAAAGATGGTTAGAGAAAAACTGTCGTCCAAGGAGATAACCGTGAAAAATATACTCGCCCTGCATAGGTGCTCAAGGCGTTGAGCCGGGCTCTACATTGAAGGTTGGTGCAGACTACGAGATCATAGGTGTTGGTGGTGCTGAGACTCGGAGAGATGTTATAGAATAATTCATACTGGCTGGTGCTAGCGCTGTCCAGATAGGAACAGGGTTTCTTAGAAGAGGACATAATATTGTGCAAGAGATAATTCATGGTATTAGGAGCTATGTGGAGAAAAAAGGTCTAATAACTTGCACGAACTCGTTGGCATAGCATGTAGAAGGTGATATAATATCAAACATGCATATTAGAAATACTGGTTGCCCGATGACAGCCCGTCGGGTGTCGCCCGCATCGTCTGAGTGATGACGAGTCCCTCGGCTAGGAGGGCTTAAGTATTAATTATAAGTATTAATTATTGGTAACCTATTAATAATCCATAGTACATCAAAGGGATATAGAACAGATAGATCGGGAGTAACTATTCTTGATACTGTGATGAAGCCTCTATGCATAATATCATCTATGTGTTGTAGAAGAGAAGTTGTGTCAAGACATATATTTTCATGTATTAGCTTCTCAATTATCTTTGCCGCATAGTTGATTTGTCCCTTCTCTACTATCCTCGGATTGTCTACTAGTAAGTCGTAGTTTTGATTATTGAATTTTATCACAATCTTATCGTTTTTGGCCTTGATGCGTGTTTTTCTAGTTAGGCAGATCCTTCGGGTATGTGGTTTTCTGAAGCAGGTGTGTTTCTTAGGGTAGAGATCATTATCTATGCGTATTTTCTGTGGAGGGATAATAGTTGGTCTATATTTACGCATAACTATGACTGTATCAGAGTGGGGTAGCATAGCTGAGGAGGCGCTCATTACTCCTATAATACTTATACCTTTATTCTTCATATCTGTGCATAGGCTTGTTAGGGGTGTTATAGGTTCTTCAATGATTATCTCATCCATGAACTTGTCCTTGTATAGCAGATTTGTGGCTGCTGTGTCTTCGTCGAATAATATTATGTTCATGCCCGCCTCTATAGCCTCTGAAATACTAGCAGCCATACTTGTAGAGCCGCTCGCATTAAGCGTATGGAATTTTTGCGTGTTTATTTGTGAAGGCAGGTTTTTGATGAAAACCGATATGTCTACGCCGTTAATTATTCTACCGTCCTCAGCCTTAACATATACGGCTTCGGGCAATGTTACAGCGTATTCTCGTCCATCACCAGGTATGTGGGGATAAATTCCTTCTATAATAGAATTGAGCAGCGTCGATTTGCCATGAAAACCACCACCAGTTATGACTGTGATCCCCGACTTTATCGCTATGCCCTTCAGAACTTTACCGCTTGGAAGCTCTATTTCTTCTGAGCAAGGTTCGTCCACTATAAATGGTATGGCGTTTGGTAAGGGCTTATCACTTCTACTGTTTTTTCTCGGAAGTATGCTTCCATTAGCAACAAATGATACAAACTCGTTTTCTCTCAGCCATTTCCTAATGAAGAAATAATCGTCATAGACCATTACGTGCTTCTCGAGTTTCGCTCGGTATTTATTCGGAAAATCATCTATTTTGGAGAGTATTCCTACTAGATATTCACGAAGCATTTTGGCGGCTATTCTACCTAATACTCTCCTTCCTCTAGCTGGTAAGCCCATATATAGTCTAACCACAAGAGTTGAGCCGCGTGCTTCTGCACTAGATCTATATATGATACATGGGCTAAGCCTGGGTATGCCTATATAACCACTATTGCCTGTCCCCCGTTTAGCCGAGTATGTTCTTGAAGCTGAATGTATTATTCGTGAAACAAAATCTAAAACAGGCGATCTTATCTCCTTGATCTTATGTACCTTATAGGGTATCTCGACCTCTAATACTGATGGAGGAGCATAAGGATCGCTCTGTATCTTCGTGAATGTAGCTATACAACCGCTTATCGAGAACTTTATACTCGATAACTTCTTGTAACTCTTATAGCCTCTACCATCTATTCTATAGAGCGTCTCGATTACTTCTGCCAAGGGTACTATTCCCAATTTGTACACCCTACCAGTACTCAGTGAACATCCACATATTTGCTGGTGTAGGCTTATCCATTATCGATGGAATGGTTTTTCCCTCGTCTATCCTTTTAAGCGCCTGTCTTAAGGGAACAGCATCTAGAGCAATGGTCGTCGCCAGTGCAGCGAGGCCTTGGTATTTTCCCCAGAGCCTTTGATAGATTTTCGAGGCATCTCTATCGTTGGCGCAATATACATGGGCAACTATTCTTTTGAGCCAACGATCAATTGGCGCTCTCCAATATTCTCTCCTCGCGAGGACCATGGCTAAAGATGCTGTGTATTCGCCGATCCCCCTAATTGATACCAGATCATAAAATTCGATCTCACTACTAGGCTTCTCTACGAATAGCTTGGCTACACGCATAATTGTTTCTGCACGATATCCTGTTTTAGCTTGGACAAGTAATTCGGGGTGCTTGAGAATATCATTGGGTGTAGGTGGAACTAATAACTCCTTATTTCCTACAAGTATCCTTCGTCCATAAAGCTTGATTATCGACGCCAGCATTTTCCATCCCTGAAGAAAACTAGCGTTCTGTTGACAGACACCAATAACTGTTGCCCACCATAGATCTGATTGTCTGGGTCTCCATCCATAATATTCCTTAGCAAATTCGGAGAGAAGGGGGTCTTTTAATGCTTTCTCGTAAAACTCCGTATAGCTGTTCCTGAGATCGAAAAATGAGACGATGATCCTTTCATCTATGTCGGCGCAGTCGTTTTTTAAACTATAAACATGCACCCCCACTTGATCCTTATTGGTCTCCACAACTATAACTGTATCACCTACCACGAAATGCCCCGTTTTCCCATCATACTCCCATGGAAAACTATATGCGCCAAGCACGAGTCTCCACGTTAGTTTTTCTCTAATCTTAAATGTTAAGCAGGGAACAATCAATCCATGCACCATACAAGAATCTAGCAAGAAAAGATATTATTAGTGGCGCCGGGGGCGGGATTCGAACCCGCGCGCCCCCCGAGGGGACAGTGGGTCTCTCAGCCCGGGAAAGCCGGAAAAGGTCTCGAGCCCACCCCCTTAGGCCGCTCGGGCACCCCGGCGTCTAGTCTAAAAATAAGTTTAACGTGCCCCTTATTTATTTATATCAATTACAGGGCTGGTGTTTTCCGTTATGAATATAAACACTAGTTGCGAAATTACTTTTACCTAGGGTATGCGCGGGGGTGCCCGAGCTAGGTCAAAGGGGCCGGGTTGAGGACCCGGTGGCGTAGGCCTGCGTGGGTTCAAATCCCACCCCCCGCACCACAATTCTATGGCTTGGTGTTGTTGGTTGCGTCACTTGATGGTGGAAATCAAGCAGAGGATTAGTAATTTTGATGAGTTCTCCGATAAGCTCCTCGAAAAGCTTAAGCCGAGGAGGTATTTGAAGACCAATGGTTTTGTTTCAACGCTTTTCCTCGTACTGGATGATTCTATTCTTCTTGTAAGCTATAATGGTAACAAAATCTACATAGATATCTATGTTTACGGCGATACTGATCCCGTTGAGTTGTTCTCTAAAATAGGATCGTTTGATAAGCGACTGATAGTAGTACATTATATCGAGCGCTAATAGATCATTATTCCGGCTTTCCCACTGAAGTTCATAATCATAATAGATACTACGCGTCCATCCTTTATCCTCACTACTATGTCTTCATCCTTACTCAAGAACTCCTCGTCCGCCTCTTCTATGTCGTATCCAAAGTTGATGTATAGTATATCGTTCTGCTTATCGTACTCGATCCATATCTTGTCCAGGTCTTTGATCGAATACATTTTTGTCTCGGTTTTACTCTCAGAATGCTTGGACAAGCTAGAGCACCTTTCCATGTGTTATCTTTTGTCTTAATTGAGAATAATTGTTAGAGTGGTTATTTAAAACATGTTTAAAAAACTCAGAATGGAGCAATAACGATGTCGGCAAAGTCCACTGGTAATGGGAGATTCCTAGACTTGTAGTACTCGTACTTTTCTTCGAGGAATTTGAGGAATCTTGGGCAATTATCATATCTACCGTCACGGTCGCATTTCTCGCCTAGTGCTATGAAGCACATTCCTGTTTTCTTGTCATAGTACGGGCATATCTTGTGATGGTGCTTGGCGCTTCTCAGCATACGCTGCATCCAGCGCTGTTTCTCACTCGTGGTTTTCTCGGATTTTTTCTCGAGGGCTTTTTGGAGCTCGTCGTCCGAAACGTATGAGCCTGCACACATAGTTTATCGCCTCCTCCGATAAAATTGTAGAGATTATTGGCAGCACTGTATTGTCTAATATAAGCTAGATGTATTCAAAAACTTATAAGAATATCCTATGATATTCTTTCCCCATACTTCTCAAGTAGATCGTCAGAGATGCCTCTGTTTTTGATTATCTCCTTGTATGCGTAGAAGCTTTTCCTGGGCTTACGTTTGAACGTGGTATAATCGACTTCTACTAGGCCGAATTTTTTATCGTAACCTTTATCCCATTCAAAGTTGTCTAGAATACTCCAGTAGAAGTAGCCATTAACATAGACGCCCTCGCTCAATGCTTTATGCGTGTATTGTAGGTGCCTTACAATCGATAATATTCTATCCTCATCGTTTTCCATAGCAACCCCATTTTCCGTTATTATAATCTGTAACCCATACCTGTTCCATGTCTTCTTGAGGACTTCGTATAGCCCTCTGGGATAGATACAGTAGCCCATGAGTGTGCATTTGTCCGTCTGTATGGGCTCTATGTCAAGATGAAGTTTCAGCGGGTTCAGAGTATATTTTACCTTCATACCAGTATAGTAGTTTAGCCCTATGAAGTCAAGTTTCGACACCGGTATATCATATTCCTTCCTTATTATTCTGAGTTTGCCGGAGAGTATTCCGTCGATGAAGCTCCAGTTGAACATTTGTTCAGCCTTCAGACAAGATTGTACATCTTTATCCTTATCACTGTATGGCTCAAAGTAAACCATGTTCTTGGCTATGCTTACCTTGCCTATATCGTGTAGTATTTCATAAGCTCTTGCATACGCGTAAGCCATATTAGCGGCTACTTGTTCCGCTATGAAGAGGTTTTCCTTCATAGGAGGCCAGTGCCCCTCGATATAGCTCTCCAACATATATACTATTGGCTCGTTAAAGACAAGCCAGTACTTTACGTCCGAGAATTCGTTAGCAATGGTCTCCACATAGTTAATGAAGTAGTCTATGTTCTCCCGTTTCTCCCAACCACCTAGTTTGTAGAACCAGATAGGATTGGTAAAGTGGTGGAGCGTTATCATGGGCTCTATTCCATGGTCTCTCAGTAGATCAACTATTTCCCTGTATCGGGATAAAGCCTCATAGTTAACGTAGTCTTTGTCTGGACAGATTCGGCTCCACTCTATCGAGAACCTATACATATCCACTCCAAGATCCGCTAGTAGCTCTATGTCTTCCTGATATTTATTCCAATGATCGGTTGCTTTGCCGGATTTATATGGTAGTTTGCCCATTTCTTCGAAGAGCCACCAGTCAGAATATTTGTTGTTTCCTTCTATCTGATATGCTGAAGTGGAGACTCCGAATATGAAGCTCTCTGGAAATTTTAGCAAAAACTAGCACCTGTAATAACTATGTTTTAATGAAATAAATGGTTTTAGAACAACACCGTGCCAATAATACTAAGGCTGTGTAATCGTTGTTTAGTAGAGAAATAGTTCTTCCCGTAATCCCCTAATATCTCGATGGCCTGTCTCGATGACTTTGACCCCGTTTTCCTCTATCTTGAACCGTGTCTCATCGTCTATGCTTGATATAAATATTAGTGGGGGATCATATTCATCGAAAAGCTCCTCGAGGAAATCTATTCCCTTGTCAGAGTATTTGTTATCTATGGTAGTAGATTCACCATTGTCTATGTTCAGCACGAGTATCTCTTTCGAATCCTTGAGGCTACCGACATTATCTCCTTTCTTAAGTATCAATACTATGTATCCCTTCAAGTACGTATCACCTGTAGCTTGGTACTCAATTAGTATTTTAAACGGTTAATATATCATCTTGAATGATGACCAGGAATGTACAGGATAGATATCAAAAGATGTAGAGAAGTAGGTGTATTTCTCAAATCTCTTCCCGAGATCCTTGAAATAATTGATTTGATCGAAGAACATGATAGGCAGTATATATCTCTAAGAGAACTATCAAGGAAGATCCCAGCAAATATCGCCGCTAATATGGTTATCGCTAATGCACTCATAAGTTATTTCTTGACTGGTAAAGGCGAAGACTATTGGAGCGAATTCGCCAGTTTCTTACTGGCCAAGAGACCATTGGTGTCGGAGAAGCTTAAATGCAGTGATCTATTAACTCTCCATAGGGAATTCCTAGGTTTCTCCAAGTTCAATAAATTATCTCTACGCAACAAGTATGCTAGGTTAGAGAAATATTATCGTTCAAACATGTGTGTTGAGATAATGATCAATCCGTTCCGGTACGCCGATGATATAGCTAGGCTGGCCAGAGATTTAGCCAAGATTACTGGTTCAAGAGAAACCAGCAAGACTATAGTCTTTGCATCCAAGATGTACTGGTATATCTGTAAGGCTCTCGGAAGAAAGGTTTCCGGAGATATATACATGCCCATTGATAGGAGGAACGCCTTCATATCTCTTAGCTCAGGAGTCGTAAAAGGATGTAATTACAGCGTAGAAAAATGCGTCTCGGAATTAATATCTGTAAAATACTCAAAACTACTTGTTAGAGCATGGGAGACTGTCAAACAACATTCAGGAATACCCCTCTATAGACTCGATGCACTGATCTGGAACATAGCCCCTCATATCAGATATGCTGAGAGCCCTACATCAGCAGTAGGTAGTTTCTGCCGATACTTTCCCAGAGTCTGTGACAAGTATCCTGAGCAGATCAAAGCACTAATATGGGAGCTCGGCAGGCAAATACTTGGGGCCAGAACATAATACTATAATAATACTATATGGTGTTCATACATGGATGTGATTGATCTGTCCTCAGCAACCATGGTTGATGAAAAATTTGAATACATAGTAGTGCTGCCTCTTGGAAGCACAGAGTATCATTTTAACAAGTTACCGTTTAGTGTCGATACTTTTATCGCTGATAAGTTAGCCAAACTATTGATACACAGTATTGACAAAGAATTGTCGGATAACTACAAGGTGCTCCTTTTACCAGTACTTCCCTATGGTTCATCAATAGAGTGGCTGGAATGGCCTGGAACAATATCGATAAAGCTCCAAACATATTATGAGTTCATATCAGATATTATTGAATCGCTGGAACGGAGGCTCCGGATAAAAGGATATATTATTGTCAATGGGCATGGCGGAAACTATAGTATAATCGAGAGATATGCACAGTGGTTTTGGAATAAGTATCATAAGCCCTTCATAGTAATCGATATATGGAGAGCAGCCAGCGATCTCGGTCTAAAATATTGTCATGCTTGCTGTACCGAGATAAAACTTTACAATACATTAAACAATATAGCATCTGATGAGAAATGCATTGATAATCCGATAGAACATAGTGGTCTAAGGGGAAGATATTCACCATTATCCGCTGGAGCTGAGGGGAATATTGAACCACATGATCTAGTTGAATATCTAAAACAATTGTTCGCGAAAGCAATTACAATCATAGCTGATTCCACGCATTCTTAGATAATCATTAATATCCTTCAAATAGAATTTTTCAATGTAATACAATTGTTATGAGGTAAAATTAGACCTTGAGCTCTCACCTTGTTGAAAGAGGAATAGTGGTAGATGCGACCGTAGCGATAGACCCGTTTAAACTGATGAGTAGGCGTGGCTATAAGTGGTTCGGCATAATACCTGTTAGAATAAAGAATGAGATAGTAAATCTGTGGACAACCGGTGTTATCGCTCAATGGTTCAGTAAAGGCGAGAAGGTAAAGATAATCATAAGGGATGAGCCTAAAAAGATAGGGAACACGTGGGTCCTTGGTCCGCAGGATTATGTTCTCTATAGAATATATAATGGTGAAGAAGTGTCTATCTGGCCTCCTTGGAGCAAGGAGTATGTTCTCGAGAGAAAAGACCCTCTCAATACCAAGAAAGTCTATGAGTACAGGATAATAGCAAGAGAAGCCGTATCCGAAGAAGATTATATGGATATTGTGAATCTCGAGCAACACCACTATGCGAGCAAAGAAGAGATCGTGGCCATATGGAGGTGTCCCAGATGCGGTGAGTACATGGAGGCAAACATACAACCTAGATGTCCACGGTGCAGAATACCGATGAAGCTTCAAGAAATACGTGGAAGTATACCCAGTAGCAGGTTCTTGGTCCTCGAGCTAAGATCAAGGAAACCTTATGAGCCTAGAATAGTTGGTTACGTAAGAGTAGACACGCCAATACCATTAATGAACAGGAGGCTTCCCGACGGCAGAATACAGAAGATGATCCGTGAAAAAGTATTTCCCAAAGACTGGTTCCACCCGACCTTCTGGCCCACAGCACTCAACGAGAGAATAAGCATTATTTCACGATACAAGGACCTCAGAGAGCTGTACGGGAGCCGTAGATTAGCGAGAGCCATAGTCGGCGAAGAAGTAAGCGAGAAAGCACTCAAGATCGCGAACTCTGCCGCCGCGAGAATAGCGAGAGTAGTTGTTCATCCAGACTACAGAGGCGACGGACTCGGCATACTTGCTGTGAAAGCAGCGATTGAGTGGATTAGGGTTAGAAGAGTCCCGGAGATGAAGAAGAGGAAACACATTGTAGAGACAATAGCGATGATGGCAAAGTACAACCCGTTTTTCGAGAAGGCAGGGTTCTACTACATGTGGGATACTGGGAGCGGTAGACCAGTACTAATGTATCCCCTGACTGAGGAGGCAAGAAAATACATAGAGAGATTCCTTGAGACAGACCTCTATGCTAGAAAGCACAGAGGAAAACTATACAGGCCAAGATACAGTGGTGTGGAGGTTTTAACGGATAACATAGTCTTGAAGGGACTGACCAAGATATATCGTAGCGTCCTGGACGTCTCGCGCTTGCCACCCAGCCTTAGAGAAGTCCTACTCGCATTCGGTGTTGAGAGAAGAATAGTTGAGAAATATGTCCTAAGAAATGTGGACATCGAGATCAAGCCACGAGAAGTAGTTGTAGTCGTAGGTGCTAGCGGGGCGGGTAAGACAACCTTGCTAAGAATGATCATAGGAGCCGCTAAACCCGAGCTTCGCACCAATGAGAACTATCGTCCAAGCCAAGGAGATGTCAGAGTTCCGCCCAACACCAAGATAGCATACCTTCTTCCCGGCGAGGCGGAACCCTCATTTGGTTCAGAGACATTGCTCGAACACATAACGATGAAGGTAGGAGATCCTGCAGAAGCCGTTGAAATACTGAATATGGTCGGCCTAAGCGACGCAGTATTCTACCGTGCCAAGTTCGTTGAGCTATCAACTGGTCAGAAAGAAAGAGCCAAACTAGCGAGCCTGCTAGCAGAGAAACCTAATCTTCTTATAATCGATGAGTTCGCCGCTCATCTAGACTCTCTAACGGCTCAGAGAGTTGCTAGAAAGCTCGGTAAACTAGCTAGGCAAGCCGGGATAACCCTTATCGTTGCGACTAACAGGCCCGACATTATTGAAGCACTGAATCCAGATAAGATCATATATGTAGGATATGGGAGGGCACAACTAGGCGGATAAGCAATCTATGTAACCCTGTTTTTACACCCTACTATACTGGGGAGTATCCTTGGAGAAAATATTAGTGCTAGCTTCATCCAGTCCTCGAAGGGCTGAACTACTTAGAAAATATGTTTCGAGACTAGTCATAATAAAGCCGAAAATAGTTGAGAAAATATACGATGATCCTTACAAGACAGTCCTGACGAATTCACGTGAGAAAGCCCTTAGCGTATTGCATGAAGCCCCTCCGAGAGCGGTGATCATTGGAGCCGATACAATTATATATTCAAAACAATACGGTATCATAGGAAAGCCTCGGAGTATGAACGAGGCAGCCGAGATACTATTGAAACTACGGGGGAAATGGCACTCCGTAATAACCGGCGTTACTATAATAGACATTGAGACCCTAGCAACAAGCAGTTTCACTGCAGAGACTAGTGTTAAGCTAAGGGATTTCACGGAACAAGAACTACATGAGTATCTAGCAACAATGGAGCCCATGGGGAAAGCAGGCGCCTACGCGATACAGGGGATCGGTGCATTACTCGTTGAAATAATAGTTGGCGACTTCTACAACGTTGTTGGACTACCCTTGTCCAGGCTCTACGTAGAGCTAAGGAAGTACGGTATAAACCTTCTGAATGAGTCCCTCAAGAAAAAAGTAGTTGGCTGACAATATTGTTCGAGTACTTCTACCTAAGACCCGATGCCTTAAGCGTGTGGGCTGACCCCGATGTCAGGGAGAGGTTATCATGGTACTACAGCGTTATGAAGAACGAAAAACCAGCTAAGTTCATCATAGCCCGTAATCTGGAGATAGACCTAGACCCCTATGACCCCGAGATCACGGAGGAAGAGCTATGGAGAATACATGAGAAATACCGGGATACTTTCAGGAAGATATGGGTGGAAATTAGAGAAGGACGTGTTGAATTAGAAAAACAGGATTCTTTCCCAAAACATAGTTTTCTCGACCTAAAAATATCGTTAGCCAAAAGACTCTATAGTCCCTGCCGACTATGTGCGAGAAGATGCGGAGCCAAGAGAGATATGGGTCAGAAAGGAATATGCGGTGTTAGCGGTCACTGCATTGTACACTCGTATTTCCACCACCTAGGCGAAGAAGCTCCACTTGTCCCAAGCGGCACAATATTCTATGGAGGATGTCCCCTAAAGTGCGTTTATTGCCAGAATTGGGATATCAGCCAGGTAGGTATAGAGGATGGAGCAAAGATAACGCCATTCAGACTGGCTAAGATACAGAAAGAGTTGAGGCTGGGCGGGGCGCGTAACATTAACCATGTTGGAGGAGATCCCATACCACACATACCATTTATTCTTGAGAGTTTAAAGTACTTGGACGTGAATGTTCCACAGCTATGGAATAGCAATATGTACATGACTGAGGAAGCTCTCTCTCTGATCGTCGATGTTATAGATGTCTGGCTCCCCGATCTAAAGTACGGTAATAATCAATGTGCCGAAAAATACTCGCTCGTCAAGAACTACTGGGGGATTGTTACCCATAACATAAGGATAGCCCATGATAACGGTGACATGATAATAAGGCATCTGATACTTCCTGGTCACATTAACTGTTGTACCAGGAAAATACTGAAATGGATCGCAGAGAACACACCGAGAGCACTAGTCAATATCATGGATCAGTATAGGCCGGAATACCTTGTCAAGAAGCATCCGGAACGATATCCGGAAATAGCGAGACGTATAAAGAAAGAGGAACTCCTCGAAGCATATAGGTTGGCCGATGAGCTAGGAATAGTTTTTAGACCGGTATCTTGAATCCGCATAGATGTATGGTGAACAACGTGTCAGCCATGGAAAATGTTAGCGAGTATTGGTTCTTAGACCACTACAGGATCATTGTGGCCAGGCTTGCTTCAGGAAAATATCTTTTGTCGGTGGACGTGTATAGGCGTAACTGGGTTTTCGAAAAGTACGATCAAGTATGTATCAAGAACTACTGCCTCTTATATGCCGAGATAGATCCCAGCAAGTATGATCTTGCAGATAAGGGTGTCTCAAAAATAATAGTTACAGGTCTCAAATACGATGACCATAAGGAGACGATAAACGTACGCTATATAATGGATCAACAACCAACCTACCCCTTGATCGAAAGACTGTTCTATCAGTCGTGGCGGATAATTGGTTGTGGACAACCCGTATCCGCATGGGAAACTAGGTGTCCCGAGGAGAAGAACCGGGTATAACTTATTTTAATCATACATGGTATTATTAATTAGTTCAACCTTTACGCTAGGGGAAAGATAATACTAGGTGTGAGTATTGGGGTTTAAGCCAAAGATAAAGGATAAGCGTTGGAGCATTGATAAAGAGAAGCAACTCTACGAGAAATGGATGGAGGAAAAACTATACGAGTTCAAATTTGATCCAAACGATAAGAAGCCAATAATAGCGATTGATACCCCCCCGCCATACGCGAGCGGGAAATGGCATGTCGGAGGAACAGCTCATTATGCACAAATCGACATGATTGCAAGGTACTTTAGAATGAAAGGCTATAACGTACTCGTACCATTCTATGCGGACAGAAATGGTTTACCCGTTGAGGTACAGGTCGAGAAGGCGTATGGTATAAACCCGCATGAAATATCGCAGACCCCTGAAGGGAGAGAGCGTTTCCTAAAACTATGTAAAGAGTTTCTCGATAAGGCCGAAGACGAGATAGTCAAAGTGTGGAGGAAGATAGGTTGTAGCTTCGACTACTGGAGAAATGGCACGGATAGCCCAGAGTATAGGAGGATAACCCAGGCAACGTTCATCGAGCTGTTCAATAAGGGCCTAATATACGAGGATGAAAGACCCGTTAACTGGTGTCCTCGATGCAGGACAACACTGGCAGACGCGGAGCTAGAGCATAAGGATGTCGAAGGATACCTCTACTACATCAAGTTCAAGATAAAGGAGACCGGAGAAGAAGTAGTAGTCGCTACAACTAGGCCCGAAATGCTCCGAGCTTGTAAAGCCCTCGTCTATAACCCCGAGGATGAAAGGTATAAGAGGCTTAATGGTCTCCACGCGATAAACCCTGCTTACGGACACGAAATGATTATCACTGAGTACCCAGAAGTAGATCCTTCATTCGGCACAGGCCTTGTAATGGTATGTAGTTATGGGGACCAGACAGATGTTAAGATGTTCCGGGACCTCTGTCTAGAGCCAACGATAATAATCGATAAAGACGGCAGGATGAGGGATATAACGGGGCCTCTGGCCGGGCTAACAGTTGAGGAGGCTAGGAAGAAGATCGTCGAGATACTCGAGGAGAAGGGAGTCTTGGTCAAGAAGGAGAAGATCAAGCACAGCATCCCCGTATGTTGGCGTTGCAAGACTCCCATCCAAATAATACATACCAGGGAATGGTTCCTAAAACAACTGGACTTCAAAGACCAAATAAGAAGGATCGCTGAAGAAATAAGCTTTCACCCCGAAATGCATAGGAAAAAACTCATAGACTGGATAGACAGTGTCTCAACCGACTGGCCCATTAGCAGGGATAGATACTATGCTACAGAGGTACCATTGTGGAGATGCCGTCGGTGTGGAGCCGTACTAGTGCCGGAGCCCGGCAAATACTATAGGCCGTGGATCGATGAGCCTCCGTGGGATAATTGTCCGAGATGTGGTGCACCCAAAGAAGAGCTTGAGGGAGAGAAGAAAGTATTTGATACATGGTTTGACTCAAGCATATCGGTTCTCTACATAACTGGATATAGGAGGAACGAGGAGTTATTCAAAAGAGTATTCAATAACACGCTCAGGCCTCAGGGACAAGACATTATCAGGACATGGCTATACTATAGCCTCCTAAGAGTATACCAGCTTACAGGAAAACCAGCATTCAAATGGGTAAGAATAACAGGTATGGGGCTGGACGAGAAAGGAGAAGCTATGCATAAGTCAAAGGGCAACGTCATCGACCCAGAGCCCTACATAGAAAAGTATGGCGCCGACGCGTTCCGCTACTGGGCTGCGGCGGCCTCGAAGCTCGGATACGACTACAGGTTCTCCGAGCAAATGCTTAGAACGGGTCTTCTTTTCGCCACCAAGCTATGGAACATAGCCAGATTCATATCGATGTTCCCGGAGCCGAATGATATTAGCGAGGATAAACTGGAGCCTATAGATAAGGCAACGATCGCCCTGCTGCATAGGGAGCTAAAGGAAATAGATAGAGCATATAGCGATCTCGACGTGTATGAACCAATAACCCGGATATACCAGTATACATGGAACTACTTCGCCTCAAACTACATGGAGCTCATAAAATCCAGGGCCTATAACCGGGATAACTCCTTCACGGAGTCAGAGCAAAAAGCCGCATGGTACACCCTCCACTACGTGCTGAAGACAATATTAAGAGCACTCGCACCCATAATGCCCTTCGTAACAGATGCGATCTATAGGGAACTATACGGAAAGACAGTCCATATCGAGCACTTCCCAGATCCCGAGGATAAATGGTTGGAAACGCCAGCTGATCTAGCGGAAATACTGGTTCAGACAAACTCGGCTATATGGAGCTACAAGAAGAAAAACAACATTAGATTCAAGGAGCCATTGCCTGGAAAAGTACTACTGCCCGAGAAGATGCGGCCACTCGAGAAAGACTTCATAAAACTTCACCATATAACGGATTACGTGTTCTATAAGGAGAACGAGAAGTGTGAGAAAGCAATAGAAATAGGGGCGGGCATATATCTAGTCCAGCCCTAGCCTTCTCCTAATACTCCAGCCAACTCTTTTAACAAATGCCCTAAAATCCGGGTAACCATAGTGGGGCTGAACACGTCCTCTTTTAATAGCTTCCAGCACATTCTCAATGCTGAGTTCATCAGCATCTATCACAGTGTACGCTACACCAATATATTCGGGAATATGCGCATCGCTAGAAGCTATGCCCGGGAGACCCAGTATTTTAGCGGCTTTTATGGCCTCTTTATTCGCGTTTGGAGGTGCTGACGCGTTCCATACTTCGACCGCGTCCCATCCACGAATGTTATAGAGGTTTTCGCCAACTCCATGTCTTATGATATCGAAGGGATGTGCTGGAACAACTAAGCAGCTGTTTTCATGCGCTCGATCTATTAGTTCCAAAGCATTTCTAGGGGGATCAAATGCTTCGAGACAATATACTAGTATATCGCCCAGGTCTGTTCTAACCTCGTTACCTATGATTACTAGGGGCGCGTCGGGTAGTTCCTTAGCATAACGGGAACCCACAATTGCACCCTGGAAACTATTATGGTCCGTAATACTAATGATCTCGATGCCTTTATTGATTGCTTCGAGAATAATATCCTTTGGTGTACAACGACCATCACTATACGTACTATGTATGTGGAAATCTGCTTTGAGCCTCAAAGCTCTATCACCGGTGGGATGTATTGGTTAATGTGATAGTTGATCGTGGTAGATGTAATATGTGTAAGCTATGCGTTGAATACTGTCCCGCACATGTATTTGTGATCATTGATGGGGAGCTCGTGGTTAGGCAGGAAAAATGTACAGAGTGCTATGCATGTGTTCCTTTATGTCCTGAAAAAGCAATCAATATAGTCGATGATGATCCCTAATAGTAGGGTTTTAGCTCGCTTCCGCAGAGTGGGCATTTATAGTGTACGTTTCTGGCATGAGCTGCACAGAAATATGCTTCTCGACCGGCTTTTAAGCACTTCGGACAGTAGTATACGTCCCCGGTATCAACTGCTTTGAAGAGATCTAGATCTCTGTGGCAGATCACACATTTAACAGTGGTCCATCCCTTATGTCCTGCCTTGTTGACGCCTTTTAGCAATCCGATCGTCATATTCTTTTCACCCAACATATAATACTATACTCGAACTGTAGGATAGGGGGATATTTCCCTAATAACATTTGTCTCGGCGATGACGATGAAAATAGCTGCAACAGCAGACATCCACAGCCCTAAGTACTTGGCCCTGTTTATAAGATCACTTAGGAAACTTAAAGAAAAACCCTCTCTCCTCATTCTAGCCGGAGATCTTGTCTACAAGAATAGAATTGTGATGCTGAAACCTGTTGTAGACGCAATACACAGGATGCTCGGAAACATAACAATTATCAGCGTATTTGGTAATGAGGAGTTCAGAGATCATGAAGAAGAATATGTGAAGAAATACCCCGAGATTACATGGCTTAATGACAACTACACAGTGGTCCAAGTGGATGATTTAAAAATAGGATTTATAGGCACAAGAGGAGCACTCGACAAACCCACTACATGGCAGCTCAAAAACATACCAGGAATCAAGAAATACTACGACACATTGCCCGATAAGATAGCGGAGATAGCTTTAACTCTCAAGCACCGCGTAGACAGGGTAGTCCTCGTAAGCCATTATGGTGTAACTTATCGAAACCTAAAAGGAGAACCGAGACATGTATGGCCACACTTAGCCTCTACAAAATTCGAGAAGCTCATCGAGAAAGGATTGTTTGATATTGTTATCCATGGCCATGCACACAATGGTTTAATCGAGAAAATAACTATTGGAGAAAAACCAGTATACAATGTATCTCTCCCGGCGAGAAAAAAGATCGTAACGATAAATATAGATCAATATACCCCGCAAGGCCTGGAGAGATGGATATTTAGACGCTAAGCACAATGAAATAGTATGCAAGAACATGCTTGTCCACGGTGTTAGTTATTGGCGGGCATCCCGATCTGGCAGAGCGCTCCACATAGGAGACCAACAATCACACTCACCATAATCGCTTTAAATTTCATAATATTCATACTCATGTATGTTGATCCATCCCTCCTCGTTAACGGCGCCAAAACCTATTTTGATGTACAACGTGCTCTGGCAATGGTGCCCCTAGATATAGTGATGGGGCATCGCCTATGGACGATATTTACTGCAATGTTTCTCCACGCCAACCTTATCCACATTCTCGGTAACATGATATTCCTGTTTTTCTTTGGCGCTCCTGTGGAGAGTGTTATGGGTAAGAAGAGATACATCGTATTCTATTTTCTATGCGGTGTTCTAGCAGCTATTTTCCACATATTTAGTATTGCTATAACGCCTCAGGAAACACTGGCTGGCTCTTATTCGGGGATTAACCCCTGGATAGTGCCTACCCTGGGGGCCTCCGGCGCTATCAGTGGCGTTATGGGCGCTTACCTGGTATTCTATCCTAGATCGAAGATAACAATGGTTTACCCAATATGGTTTATACCATTGATATTCACGTTACCGGCATGGGCTTATATAATCATGTGGTTCATATTTCAGTTGTTCATGGGACTATACGTATTGATAGGATTTGCGTCCTCGGTAGCGTTTTGGGCTCATATAGGAGGGTTCCTTTCAGGCATAGCTTTCGCCCCGTTCTTCATGGATCCGAGAATTAAAGCGCAGATAAAGGTGTTTAGGAGCCTAGAAAAGCACATAGGAGAACCCATGAGCGAACTATACTATGACGACTTCATCTACTAAGAGCCTCAGGGTCTTAGCCCCTCATATATTGCGAGGCTCGTTATTATTGCCACTAGCCCAATATACTCCCTGAATAAGTGTTTCTCCTTCCTAAGCCGTAAATCCATGTTGAACAGTATCTTGCTTCCTTCTCTAGAAGTCATCAATCCACTGTTTCTTGCTTCCTCAACTATTTTTTCAGCCCAGCTTGGAAGTCTTTTTTCTATTAGATCCAAGTATGTGGCGACGACAGCGGATTCTGGATCACCGTACTTCTTATTATATTCAATTAATCGTTTGACGTGATCGAATAACTCAGTATATCTTGTATCGAGCGACATGAAACCAGGCCATTTGCTCCCAAGAACTCTGAACACGTCCTCAAGAGTCATACCGCTCTCCAGCGCGTGCACATGGTCTATGCCCGACGTCCTGAGATGATCGACCATATCGTATCTATGAATGCTTCTAAGAGCATCTATGAACACCTTAATATCTCTCCAACCAGTGCCATGGAGGAATATATTCAGTGTTCTACGTATCTTCCCTGAATCCTTAACAATACTGTCCACATCCGTGTATGCTAGCACGGAGGCATACATTAAGTGGGGGACAATGATGTCTGGGAACACGTGGTCGGGAATCCACCTATATGCTTCCCTCAGTGCTTTCCCCAATAGTGTTCCCCAGGAGGCATGGGGAGCTGCTAATTCTCCTCGCCTTATTTTCTCTCCGATCATGCTTGCTTGATCTAAGTAGTCGATCACTGATACAAGCGATGACACCAGATACCTTGCGTCCTTATCGAGGCTTAGCCTATGATAGCATCCAGGCTTTATCGATGAGTATACGCCGAGATGTACACCCTCCATAAAGGATTTTACAATGAAGTCGTTCAAAGTTTTTAACACCCGCCCAGAGATTATAAGCTGTTAGACAAATCATGATAGTTGCTGGTTGTTCTATATTGAGACAAAGTGTTATAGGTATTATCGTTGCTGCTGTGTATTGGCTGGCCACATTCTCGTCACTGTTAATCCTAACTGATCATTTAACCGCTTTGTTCGAAAGCAGTATTGTCGTTGCAACTCTTTATTTTGGCTCCAAAATAGTGGTCAGATTATCTAGTCGTGTCTTCATTAATGTTGGGGGTTTCTTTGTCCCTATGATTATTTCTGCCGAAATGCTTGTCAGGACATATAATATTGTAGCATTATATCCGCAAGTGGTTGTTGTGCCTGTTTTCATAAATATAGTCATTGCATATCTTTCATCCTATGTCGTTGTAGGTCATGGCGTCATAGTGCGTTTTCTGCCGCCTATAATAGGTGTTTCGTCAGCTACTGCGCTTGTACTATCCATGTATAATATCTCGCCATATTATTCGCTGCCGCTATCAATAGTCGTGGGTTACGTCTCGACCTTGCTTGGGGCAGATATTCTTGGTTATAGGGGTTCTAGAGAAAAGCTTGTCTTCGGCGGAGGAGGGTTTTATGACGCCTTAGTAGTAATTCCTTTATTCTCGCCCGGGATCTCGTATGGTCTCACTATTTTGAGCCTGCTCGTGATGAAATAATATATGGATCAGGGTGAGAGCTCCTCTTCACGAGCATAAGCTGATCCGATGGTTTGCTATTCATCATCTCCTAGTCTTCTCTACTAGGTAAGAGATAATAGATTTAGCCGGATCGATCCCGGTTGCTTCTTTTAGGCCACGCCATAACGGGAAAGCATTTGCTTCTATCACATAGTGTTTTCCAGTGTTCTTATCGATTATTATGTCAACGCCTGTATAGTCTAGGCCAAGAACCTCGGCTGTTTTGATCGCTGTCTCGAATTCATCTGGATAATCTTTCTCGGAAACCCTTATTCCTCGTGCACCCTGAGCTATATTTGTTTTCCAGCCACTACTTACAACTCTCTTCATCGCTCCTATAACTTCTCCCCCTACAATAAATATCCTTAGATCATAGCCTGGCTTCTCAATATATTCTTGGAGATAGCTTGGTAGACGCAGTGATAGCAGGCTCCTAGATATATGATAGGCTAGATCAGGGTCTGGTATCAGTGTGGAGCCCAGGCCTAGGCTACCTATTAGGGGTTTAAATACGGCTTTGCCATGTTTATCCACAAAACCCTTCGCCATGAACGGGTTCTCAGTCATTATAGTTGTCGGGACAGGGATTCCGTTGAAGACTAGTCTTAGTAAGCTACGCCACTTATCTCTCGTGTCAATGATCGCTCTAGAGGAATTGATTATACATGTACTGTGTTCCAACGCCTCAATGATGCCCAGCCGCTTAAAGAATAGCTCTAAGCTAGGCGTTAATCCTAGGCTTCTTACCACTGCAGCATCTACTTCTACATTGTTTCTTCTGCTGTAGACTCGTATTTCGCCCCTATTGATCTCGGCATCTAGCTCCTGTATCTTCATATATACCGGTGTATGGCCAAGCTCGCTAGTTGCCCTTATGAGGTCCTGCGCGCTCCAGGGAGGCGTGGATCGGTAGTGGATAATGCCTATTTTCATAAGATGATATACCTCAGATCCTTGATAGCCTCGTCACAGTAAACAATATGATGATTGATGCAACCGTCATTGTTACTGTATAGAATGCAGGCCCTAGTGCAGGATTAATTGCTGTACCAGTGATCGCGCCAAGGGACATAGAAAGCAGTACGAACGTTAGGAGTGCAATACCTTCACGCTCGCTTCTGTGCTCCTTGGTATAGTATGCGTAGTAGAGTAGGATTATCGCGGCTATTATTGTGCAGGCTATAATTGTCTCGAGCTTAAATGTCGCGGTGAGATAGAGAAGATCAATATAGAGAATTATGAATGTTAGAATCAAGAATTTCCTGGAGTATGAAAGGCGATCGAGGATGCCCATTAGTGCTCACTTCTTTTCCAGTTATCCATGTTCACCGTTTTCTGGCTATATATAATCCAATTATTGAGGCATAAATATTGGTTTCTAGAGGGTCTGTATTGAACACTATCTGATGTATTTTCGCTCTCATGAGTCTCAATTTGAAGATTTTTTCCTTCATATAGTGTTCTTCGACTGTAGATGATATAATGAGCACATCGCCGGGGCCCGCGACGTATTCTAGGGGCTCATATCTTGACTTAATGCCTCTACGTCTCAGCGCCTCTGAGATCAGGTATGCGGAGGGCTCCAGTATCTTTGGTGAGGTTACAATGATGCCCTCGGTACTGGCGATACTATCTATTACGTTGCTATATTTTTCGATTAATTCTGCAGTTACTGGGTGAAATCCCTCCTTCATATGTGTATCCAGACGCTCATGTCTTCGTCCAAGCCCCTTATAGATCTTTATTCCTGTGTTGAACGCCGCTATTCCCATGGCGATGGAAGTTTCTATCTCATCTTGTAGGTCGACATATATTTTATCGTACGGGGCCAACATATCCGCTAGTATGACGTTCTGCGGTTTTGTTGAAACCATCAATATTTCGTTGCCCATGAGTCTTGCTGCTTGTAATATGTTGAGCGTTATATTTGATCCTGGATCAGTGGTGAAGAAAACTATTGTTGAAGGCTCAGTATATGCTGCAACATAGTATGAGTAGCTCATTGCATCGAGAAGACGGACATCATTTTCCGGCGTCATTGTTGATATTATCCAGTAGAGTATGTTGGCTGGAAGATATCCTAGGCGTGAATAAACAATGTATAGTCTACCCTTTGAGGATTCGAGATACTGATTAAGATTATTTGAAATTTTCTTCGCAATATCTTCTAGGGCTTGGACCCTATTCGCCAGCAGCCTTATATCACTGCGTTTTCCAGTGCTCTGCAACAGCTACAATACCTCTCATCCGGGTTTTCGGGTATTTTCTCAATTATCTTTGGTAACAGTCTTTTAGCCTTCTCTGTATTCTCCCTCATCACCTTTAGTACCTCGTCTGCCGTAACGGGTTTTTCTGCCCATACATCATAGTCTGTTATCATAGCCACGGTGGCGTAGCATAGCTCTGCCTCACATGCAAGGACAACCTCAGGGACAAGGGTCATACCTATTATGTCGGCGTGGAACACGTTCTTCCATATATTGCTCTCGGCCCTTGTAGAGAATCTTGGGCCCTCAATACAGATGTATGTGCCCCCCTCATGGAGCCTTATTTCAGGGGCCTCTTTAGCCGCCTCGATTATTATTCTCCTGAGATGCTCGCAGAATGGGTCAGCCATACTTACATGTGCGACCATTCCGCCCTCGAAGAACGTCATTGGCCTCACTCCTTTGGTCATGTCTATAAATTGGTCTGGCACTACGAAGTCTCCAGGCCTATAATCTTCTCTCAAGCTCCCAACGGCTGAGAACGATATAATCCATTTGGCACCCAGTGCTTTGAGCGCCCATATATTCGCTCTATAATTGACGCGGTGGGGCGGTATGCGGTGTCCTCGGCCGTGCCTTGGGAGGAACGCTATTTTCCGGTCCCTTAACCGCCCAATCACTATTTTGTCGCTGGGCTCACCGTACGGGGTATATATTTTTATTTCGTCGATCTTCTCTAACTCATCAATGCTGTAAAGCCCACTACCGCCAATAACGCCTATTTCGACCCGTGTTTCAGGCCTGATCAGCAATTATTCTACCTCGCACGTCTATGTGTTAAGCACATATTTTCTCGTGGATTCATCATATTTAATGAGGCCCTTCTCCTCAAGTATTCTTAGTGCATCACGGTAATATCGTTCACCAACATCTATACCATACCACTCCTTGAACTCGTCAATGATCTCCCGATAAGTCCACTCCTTCTTCCCTGTCTCCTTGTGTGTCTCGAGCATCATTCGTTTAATGAACTGGTATGTGTCCTCTAGCCTTGTCCATGGGTATTGGAACCAGATCCACTCCTTGACCTCGATATAGTAGTAGTCTGGTTTAAACCTAGCAACGGGACTGATCCACTGAAGAGCAGCTGTCCGGGCCTCCTCAGGCCCCCAGTTCTCCTCCACAAACCTCTTGGCGAGGCTGAGAGTGTCACCGGTATCAACGATATCGTCAACGAGCAGGGCCTTCATACCACTAAGATCTATCTTGTACGGGAACTTGATAATAGCTCTCTCTTCGACTTTAGCAGCCTCTGTCCAGTGCTGGCTCTGAATACTTAGTAAATTCTCAATATCAAGAAAGTCACATATCAACCTCGCCGGAACATAACCGCCGCGAGCAAGGGCCACAACAACATCAGGCTTATACCCAGAAGAACGGATCGTATCTGCAAGACCCCAGGCCCAATCAACAATATCCTCCCAAGACACAAGCCTAACATTAACACGGGGCATAAAGCCTATCACCATAACAATAAACAAGAAATATGAGATATAAGTTTTAACAAAAACCCAAAACTCATTAAAACCCCTCCAATAACTATCCCAATAATGGATGCGGGGGTGCCCGAGCTAGGTCAAAGGGGTCGGGCTTAGGACCCGATGGCGTAGGCCTGCGTGGGTTCAAATCCCACCCCCCGCACCACAATACAATCCTGACCTAAGGTTGATGACTTGATTGTTCTCATTTGAATAGGGAAAATATTGTATGTACGGACCCATATGTAAATATTATTGTGAAAGATAAAAGGAGACGGCTAAAATATCGATGCTTGGATAAACGCCCCGTCTCTGTTTTGTGGAAAAATTCTTTAAAGGTGTTTCCGGATTTTGTTTTTAATGGTTTGCGCCGCCGTAGCTCAGCCGGTAGAGCGCCGGCCTTGTAAGCAGTTCGGCGTATCAGGCCCGTCAGGATAGCCGGTGGTCGCGGGTTCAAATCCCGCCGGCGGCTCCACCATTCTACCCTCCTGATACTGGCGGCATTATCGTTACTGTATCGTTTTCTCTTAATCTAGCTCCTGGCCGGGCTGTGTGGCCATTGATTGTTATTAGAACTGGGTTTTCTTGTGTAAATGGGTTAGTGAGGTGTTTTCTTAGGTTCTCATGCTTACTGATTATTTTCTCGAGCAGGTCTTCGATTGTGCTGTTCTCCTCTAAGATATACTCCTCCCTATTGGTCCCGGCTTTCTCTCGCATCCACAATAAGTACTTGACAACCACCCGCATCTCTACGGCTTCGCCTCTATGTTCCTGCATACTTCTAGGGGTATCTCTTCGTTTAGGTCGGCAACATATATCTTCTTAAGCTTCGTCCCTAGGTCGAGTATCTCCTTGATTGCTCTGGCCATAGCCTCACCTGCTTCTCTTGGCGATAAGCCTCCGACCCCTGTGCCCATACCGGGCAACGCTATTGATTCGAGAGACAGATCCAGTGCTTTGATCAAGGCTGCTCTAGTCGCCTTATAGGCATTCTCAACCGGTATCATCATGGCTGGTCTCTCCATAGTCGGGGCGTGTATAACGTATTTCGCTGGAAGTCTGCCAGCACGGGTAACCACTGCTTCCCCAACGAGTACGGGGGCATGCATCTTCGCTTCCTCCTCGATCATCTTTCCTCCACGTCTCCTTATAGCTCCGGCAACACCGCCGCCCATGATCATCAAGCTGTTCGCTGGATTCACAATAGCATCAACTTTCAAACGAGTAATATCGCCCTTCAAACCTATGATCTCGGTACCACGATACATTGTCCTACAGATGATCTTATTCACCATACCTGCTACCCCATCGTTATCTAGATATCGGTTACACGGTCAACTCCTAACAGGTAGGCGTAGAGAGACAAGTGTCTACGGGCCATTCTCAACCACTGAGTTCTCACAGCATAGCTGTATAGCGACCCCATATATGCTATTGCAAGATCATAGTTCTCCGACAACCATCTGATCTTCTTTGTCAACTCCCTCGGCGATTTCGGTGGGACCGTGAGACGTGGGGCATGCTGGTATAGCTCGATCAGCCTAGGTGTCCTAGTACCTATGATAGGCTTCAACCCGCCCATGGAAAGATGAAGTATGCCGGACACACTATAGGATTTAGGCCTATCTCTATACGGTAACACGACAGCATCGGCCAACGCTACAAGTTTGAGTATCTCCTCATTGGCCAGATACCGCTCTATAAAGATCGTATTGGGCCCGTTCCTGATCATCTCCTCGAGCTCCCGCCTAAGAACAGGATCCCTCGTTTCCCCTGCAACGATAAGAGTAAAACCTCTCTCCTTCAACAATGGCTTGACGGCCCTGACAAGTATGTCGAAACCCTTATCCTTCCTGAGGAAACCCGGCACAACCACTATAAAGCCCCGTAGTTGCTCCGATTTGAGGCCAAGCTCCTCCATTAACTTGAATCTCGGCATCCAGAGATACGGATTTAACATAGTTCCATGGGGGATCCTATATATTCTGAGTGGGTGGATATCCTGATGTTGTAGTTCAAACTCCTGGAGAACGCTGTGCACAATGACGGCATCGAAAACATTTAGATGAGACTGGAACTCTATCGCCGCCTTCCTTGGCGAGTTCGGGTGATCAACGGTGTGCATGGTTATAACTATCTTCTTTGCGAGCCTCTCCCTGACAGCTTCTTCGACAGCGTGGATCAACCCGTTGTGCAGGCCGAAGATACCGTACTCGTGCTGTACATGGAGAACATCAACTCCGCCGACTTCCGTAAGCTTATCGAGTAATCCGCCGTAGCCCATCTCCTGGTGAGTAAAAGAAGGATAAACCAATACACGGGCAAACTCGTCGAATCTTTCGTCCCCGCCGAGCTTGTCCGCGAAAACGTATGCCTCGATAGAAGGCATAATGGATTTCATGGCCATTAAAAGCATACGAGAGTACTCGGCAATACCACAGTGAGTAGGGGGATATGTTGTCGCAAAACCAAGTTTAAACACCAATCAAACCACCTCTCCACATAATAGATAGTGGTGCACGAGGTACAAATACAGTATAGTCGTCCATAAGTATGTGGGAGGAAAAGAATGGTTTCAATGAAAGACTATGAGAGAATGGTATACGCTATCATCGAGGCTGTAAGACAGGGAGAAAAGATAAAACCCGTGCAAGAACCGATTAGGAGAGCCATGATCAAGTACGGGCTCCAGGGAACAACACTGGATAGACGAGCATCGGGTATAATATACAGTGTCTTCAGAAACCTCGGTATAATAGATAAGATCATAGAGGAGATTATAGGGAAGAAACCATACGAGTTAGATAGCATTACGAGATCGGTGCTGAGGCTTGTTACATACGTCTTACAGCTTGATCCAAGAGCTGGTCACAGCCTGAAACACAGCGTGACAAGATACGCTAAAAAGTATCTAGCACGTCGCACGAGAACCAATAACATAGAATATATCAATAAAATAGCAGAGACGAAATGGAAGCCTAAAAGCTCGGAGGAAAGGATACTTCTAGAATACCGTATTTCACCGAGCCTCTATTACGCGTTGAGGAATAGCTTTAATCTCCTAGGAGAAGACCTCGAGGCATTCTTAACTCTAACATATAAGCAGTACACAAAGACATTCAGAGTAAACACTTTAAAGGCAAGCCGAAAAGCGATTCTCGTATTCCTGGAAAGAGCAGGATACAGCGTTGAGCCTGGAAGATACAGTAGAAACGCGGTCATAATACATGGCCCGCTCGGTAAAGATGCTGTGAAGCTTATAGAGACGGGAATACTGACTCCACAGGACGAGTCAAGCATGATAGCGGTTGAACTGCTAGATCCAAAACCAGGCACACGCATCGCTGATCTATGCTCGGCACCTGGGGGAAAGACAAGCTACTTGGCCGAGTACACGGGACTGAAATCAGAGATCCATAGCTTTGAAATACATAGCAATAGAGCTAAAAGGTTGAGAGCGCTGCTCGAACGAACAGGCACGCTAAAGGCTGTAATAATACATGTTGAAGATGCTAGGAAAGCCCCCGAGACACTCGGAGAAGAGACCATGGACTATGTACTCGTAGACCCTCCTTGTAGCTCTACTGGTGCGCTAGCTAGGAACCCTGATGTGAGGTGGAGGTACAGAGAAGAAGATATAAGAGAGATAATGAGGCTTCAACGCGAGCTCCTCGAGGCTGGGTGGAGGCTGTTAAGGCCTAGTGGAAGACTCCTATACACAGTATGTAGTGTCCTAGTCGAGGAGGGAGAAAAAATCATAAAAGAATTTGCTGAGAACCACGACGATGCAGAACTAATACATCTAACAAAACCGTTCAAACCATCACCACTACTCCCCGGAACTATGAGAGCGTATCCCCACATTCACGGAACGATCGGCTTTTACTACGCGTTGCTGAGAAAGAAGAAATAAAGGGTCAGTAGAGGCCAAGGCCCTCCCCATCATTAGGGACAGGCCGGCCTCATCATCCCATGCTAAGCCTAGGTGTTGTTCATCATTAGAATCAGGTACCAGCCGCTCAGCACCCGATAAAATAAGTTCCTGATCAAGCCTCATAATGTTTAGGCTAGTATTGCTGATTAGAACACTGACTTGAGGAGTCCTCCATCTATAGGTATAGATGCACCATTTATATAGGATGCGTAATTGCTCAGCAGGAAAGCGACAAGATAACCCACTTCTTCAGGTCTACCTATCCTGCCGAGAGGCACTTCTTTGATCATATCATTGATTATTTCTTCTTCAGATTTCCCGGTTCTCATAGCCTTATCGGACGCGATCTCCCTAATCCTATCCGTGTATATATACCCAGGGAGCACCGCGTTAACTCTCACACCCTTTCTCCCAAGTTCTCTTGCAAGTGTTTTGACGAGGCCATGAACGCTTATTCTCAGCGTATTCGACAAAGCAATGGTCTCGATAGGCTCCCTTACAGCGACGCTCGTGACATACGTTATGGAGGGATTAGCCGATTCCAGTATGTAGGGCAGGGAGTAATAAGTAAGCCATACCGCGCTCATTATTAACAATCTGACACCATACTCCCAATCATTGAGGCCAAGGTCTTGAAATCTTCCAGGCCTAGGCGGCCCAGTAACATAGACTATGGCATCGAGCCCGCCAAGCCTATCTACAGATTCTTCAACCAGTCTCTCGATATCTTCTCGGCGAGTGAGATCAGCCTGTACAGCATAGGCCTCTCCAGAGCCTATATTGTTGAGCTCATGTAGCGCCCTATACAGCCTCTCCTTATTCCTAGAAGAGATCACTACCCTGGCTCCTTCCCTGACTAATACCTTAGCAATACCGAAGCCTATGCCTCTGCTTGACGCAGTAATTATTACTCTTAATCCTTCTATATTAAACACGGATACCACCTGGTTCCCCCTACACTAATAAATTGTTAGTTATTAGTGATAATATTATTGATGAGTGATTGCCCGCATAGCCGAGCCGTGAACGGCTGTGAGGAGGTGGGCCCTTAACCGAATAACCATTAGTTAAGGGGAATAGTTTGTCCAAAAACGTTTTAACCATATTATTGCTTGCCCTGATCATTCTCGGAGCTCCCACATATTTGTTAGTTTATGGAAGCATGGATAAGAATGCGCTATCTATTGACTACTACCAGTATTGGGGCTCTTTCAGAATAATATACTCGGGCAAACCACTTGTCCCCGTACTACTCGGGCTTGTATCACCTAAAGGATTTGAAATAAACATGAAATATAAGCTTCTTGTTGGCCCTCTAGAAAATAGTATGCCCGCTCCAGTAACAGTATCACTAATCAATACAAGCATAACGAAATTAGCCGGAATACCAAGTATAACCGTAAACGCTCAGTTAGTACATCTACATGAAAACATTACTACTAAGAACAGGGCCATGATCCCATTGATCCTACAGCTAACCAATATAACAGGTAATGTACAGATAAAACTTGCGTCAAAGCCCTTCATATGGCCAAAATGGGTTACGAAGCCCAATGCAACGGTTATCGCATATTATAAGAACACATACTGCCTCGAAACAAGATACTCCTACACATACCGCCACGATAAAGTTGTTGAGAGATTCATTTATGCCTCATATAGCGACATGCTAACAGGCACACCACTATACGAATATTACATGTATTATCAAAAAGATAACAAGAATAATACCAATTTACTCGTCGAATCAGAAGTCGAGATAGCCACAGATAACCCGGGTTTTGGAGCACATTACTCTACCGGAATACTCATAGAACACAGAAAACTCGAGATAATAGTGAGAATAGCATTTATATCTTCAGCACCTATCAATGTCTCTCTACAACATCAGGGAAAGCAAATAAGGGTACATCTGGCAGGCTCTTCTGCATCTCCTTTACGTATTGTGATTGAAGAAGAGAATATCAGTGGCCCCACCCCTACAAAACCCAGCTACAGATTAGTAATTGTATACAAGAACGGCACCACCGTGTCACCAATATATGGGAAGAAAATTTTTTCGTCAAACTACTACGTCCTAGTATCGAAACCAATACCTATGAGGGAAATAAAGCATATACTCATCCAGGCACCGGGTAGTGATATAAAGATCAAGCTTGTCAAGAACTTGGACATAACATTCATAGTGCATAAAAAGACCAGGCCGGCTACAGCATTTCAAATAATAATAATTAATATTGCGCTAGTAATAGCTATTGTGCTGATGGCTTACCTTATAACATTGTTAATAGAAAAAATATGATGGGTATAAACTATGAACAATCACACTGGACACCTTCTCATCACACGGGACAACGTTTTCAAAATCATCGTAATATCCTCAATACTGACTCCATACATAGCGATAATACTGGCTATAGTACGTGCACCTTGGTTCAGTATATGGGCAAATGCTCTCAGCGACCTAGGCGAGATGAAGCATATATGTTCAGCACAAATATTCAATTCGGGACTCGCGCTCGGAGGATATCTGCTCGGTTTGGCAATTGCATTATCCCAGGGCATCAGAGCAGTAAATAGGCTCATATTGTGTATTGCCGGGTTCACATTGATCCTCATAGGTGTTCTGAATGAATCGTATGGATACGTTCATTTCATTGTATCGGTCGCATTCTTCCTAACGATAATTGCTTACCTGACATCCTATGGCTACATCCATATTTCTTTGCCAGCATTCATTATTGCTATTATAGATGTCATAACATGGATGCTTCACTTCGCATACAACCTCCCGCCCGGCGCAGCTATTCCAGAGATACTCTCGAGCATATCATTTGTCCCGTTCTTCCTACGTGAAACAATGAAAACTGGGAAGTAGTTGATAAAAACAGTCGTGTTAGATTTTATGTAAATACTATTCATTCTACTCGGTTTTCAGAGCTGTATTTCTCGATAGGCAGTTTCATCTTCATACCAATGAATGTCAGTATCGCACCGAGTATCGCCATGAACAGTATTATACCCCAGACAGCAGTGACGCCGTGCACCACGACAGATGTCATAGGGCCGACCAGGGCGGCAGAGTTGGAGATCAAACCGAGAGCATATCCTGCTCTTATCGCTAGGTCTTCGGGGTACGCTGTTGTTGGCGCCGACCAGAATGTGGGGCCTGTTCCCTGAATCATTGCCACAAGTACTAGTCCCGTCAATAACATGGTGACATTATGGGAGTTCATAACGATCAGTACTCCTATGAACGTTACTATGAAGCAGAACAGCTGTACTGATGCAAATGTATTGAACATGTTGTGCGGCGTCCCAGTTTTGCGACGGGCTAGAGCGTATGCTACTCCGCCTATGATTATAGACCAGCTGAGATAAGATGCTTCAAGAACTGTTGAGGACAGCTTGTTAACGCTGCCAGGGGCACCCATGCTCTCAACTATGAATGAGATCAGTGGTGCTAGTGTGAAGATTATCCATATTGCTGGGAAGAACGAGAAACCCCAGAGGATTGTGAACGGGTCTTTCCATACACTAACGCGTTTCTTGGTCTTAACCTCTTTATGAACTGGTAGTGCGTCGCGTGGTGTCAGCCCAATCCATATGAATGCTGCTATTAGCATTGCGATACCGAATAATATGTAGGTAGCTCTCCAGCCTATGCTTGTTGCTAGTAGGGGACCCACACTGGAGCCTATGAGGCCTCCGACGAATATACCTGACAATATTATGCCCAGCGCTAGTGGTCGAGCCTCAGCAAACAATAGTCCGACCTGTGATGAGAATATCGGTAGCGCCATCATAACCATTCCCTGTATAAACCTCAGGATGACTACTTCCCATGGATTTATGGAGTATGGTATGAGGAACTGGGGTATTGATGCCAGTATGGCGGCGATGAACACGGTCTTCCTGGGATGTTCCTCCGTGTATTTCGAGTGGCCGATGAAAAACGCGGCGAATATACCGGCGCTATAGACAGCTGACGCCAACCACTCGGTGAACTTATCGATACCAATAGAGCTTGATATATACGTACTGAGTGCGGCAAACAGTGTTAGTGCGCTGAAGTTAACGCTCATGAACAGCAAGTCCAGGCCTACGACCAGTCCCCTGGGCTTTGCCATATCTCATCAACCTTACCCTATTTTATATCACAAATACATGCATATGTTTCTCCGGATACGAATTAATTGAAGGAGAACAAATAAATTCTTGATGGAATGACTACTCACTATGATTCTTTGATTCTAGTTTCTTGTATTGTTTCTTGAGCCACTCATCTTTTTCTTCTGGCCTCACCAAATGTATGTCGACAGGATACTCTCTTAGATAAGGTTTAATAGTCTTGAGCTCTATCTTCTTCTTTAACCTCTCATTCTTATCTGCTGGGACCTTACTACTAACAATCATTACGTCGACATCGTGGGACCTATGTATTTCTCCCCTAGCAATGCTTCCAACAATGTATATCTCCGCATCTCTGAATTCCTCGAGGATCTCCTTGATAACCCTGTGTATCCACTCGTGCCAGCTCCTTATGTGTTTCTCGCGCTTCTCGAGGTCGGGGTCTATGTATTTCGATATTTCTCTGCCTGTTGTGCGGCGTATAGCATATTCTATGAGGAACGAGAGAACGAGGAGCGTTATGAACACGGATAATTTCGTCGGGGCAAGCTGGATCATCCTAAGGACGAGTAGGCCTAAAGCAAATAGTGTTGCGAAGCCTCCAAGCAACGTTATGTATTTGTTTGCACCTGTTTCTCTACGGAGCTTGTAGGCTGCGAAGTTAACCATCATGAAGATCGTTAGGAAGCCTCCACTACCAGCTGCGCTTATTGCTTCTAGACTTGTAGTGTTAACCATTATGACGCTCAGGATACTGATCAGTATTAGTCCCTCGTAAGCGCTCCTCCACACTTTTTTCTCTACGATCTTTGGTAGCTGACCATATTTAGCGACAATATAGCTAGCTCTTGCTGTGCCGTAAAGCGTAGCATTAATGGCACTACTAGTTGATGCAAGAGCTGCTGCAACTATGAGTAGAAAGCCCAGCTCGCCAAGGGCGGGTTTAGCCGCCATGGCTAGTGCATAGTCTCTGGCGACAGCGACTTGTTGCGGGGTCAGTGTACCGGCCGTGACTATTGCTACTAAGACGTAAATTGTTGTGACGAATACTACGGCTGATATGAATGCTTTAGGTAAAACCTTTATGTCCCTGACATCCTTTGCCGTGTTGGCTATTAATTCGAAGCCTTCATAGGCTAGGAATATGATCATCCCGCCAGCTATGATGTTAACAGGGCCCGGCCAGTTTGAAGAAGACATCCGTCCCCAGTCTACGAAGGAGAAACCAGCACCGACAACTAGAACGAGTATCGCTACCTTGAACAGGACAAGGGCGTCCTCGGTCCTCCCGGTTATCACTGCCCCCAAGGCATTGATTATTGTGAATAAGACTATAGCCAGTGTTGCCAGTAAGTGTTTAGCGAATATGGAGCCTCCCAGCATGCTTGCCCCATAGCTTCCAAAGGCATAGCTATAAAGCGATATCATAACGATGTAGCTTGCAAGCAACATTATGTTGAGGCCGCCCGAGAAGACACCGTTCCCATATGCCCTCACAAGATACTCTATTGTCCCTCCCTCGCTGGGGTATCTAATAGATAGTTTTGAATATGAGTAAGCCGTCGCTAATGCTATAAGGCCAGCTATAAGAAAGGCTATTGGTGCAGCCGTGCCTGCTAGTTGAAGGCTGAGACCGAGGACAGCGAATATTCCTCCGCCAATCATACCACCTACTCCTATACTAAAAGCCTCGGTAAATCCGATGGATTCTCTATTCGTCAATCATAACACCTTGATCTCTATCATGTACTTATATTATGCTCGATAAGATAAAATATGCTAGCACTACCTTCGTTCGTATAAGAATGTATGTCTATTGCATGACTGCAACATTATAAGATTATAGAAGTAGCTAGCGATAATCATAATTGATTCGCTTTATTTTTATTATGAAGATATAGGAATTCGGGAGGTCTTTGACTTAGAGAAGGAAAATACTATGTTTACCGATCAGTAAGGCCTGCTCTTCAGTAAGATGAGGGAAAATATGTGGCGGCCGGTCCTCAGAAATTCTCCTTTAACGCTAATATGACGAGGGCAACCGCGATAACTAGGGGCAGAATCATTAACATCATTGGTAATACTAGTCCTCCGCCGAGATAGATGTTGCCTAGGCGATCAAAAAATAAGCCCGCAATAGCTGATCCGACCATGCTACCGATATTTCCAGAAGTATTTATTATCCCGATACCTGTCCCTCCATAAGACCTAATTGAAACTGCTAGTTTCCTCGTTACGGGTACAATACTTGAACCACCTATCATTGCCAGGATGAGTCCGGGTACTGCTAGTAGGAGGTTTTTCGTCGATAGTAATAACCCTCCCACAATGCCGATAGACAATGCTATTTCCAGTGCTGTTTTGTTGCTTTTCTTATCGGCTATCCAGCTGATCATATAATTCACTGGGAGAACGGTTACTCCTGCAAACCCGATTATGAGGGAAGCAACAGATCTGGATAGGCCTAGGTATACGTTGAGGTAAACATATATAAGATCACCCCTCAATACCGAGCTGAACATGCTGCTTGAAAGCACAACAAGCATTAATGGTATGATCGTCATGACGGTTGTTTGAATAACATGCTTTGTACTTGGCTCGCCGCGCTCCTCAAATCTATTCTCTATTGATACGTTCTTGCCGATCATTGATTTAGCAAGTACTATCTTGGTACCGGAGAGGATGAAGAATATTGATGAGATCATAAGTATATGTGTTAGCGGTGCTGATGATAGTGCCGAGTATAAGATATTACCTGATAAGGCTCCAAGCGCTCCAAGTATAAAGTAAATCGAGTATATTCTTCCGCGTATGTTCTTGTTAGTTATAAATCCAAGGAGAGCCTGTATAGGCACCCACGCAAAGCCGTTCATTACTCCTTGTACAAATCTTAGAAGGAGCAACCAGTATATGTTGGCTACAGCGGGATAAAGTTGTACCACGAGAGCATTCAATAGGAAACCTGCTGTCGATGCAACCAGCATCTTTGATCTAAGCTTATCTGTTAGACCGCCCGCAATTATTGCCGTGATTCCCCGTGCGATGAAGAAGGACGAAGTAAGAAGACCTATACCTAACATTGATGCTTCGAGAACGTTTTTTGCATAAAAAGCTATTGCTGGCATGCTCATCCTAAATGCAACTGTACCAGTATAGGCCGTGATTATGAATAGTGTTATCGCCAGTTTTCTCCGTGTCAACTACTATTCCCTTCTGCTACCAATCCTTTTTGCTATCCTTTGTCTCTCCTAGCCTCTCTAGTGTTTTTTGAAGGAAAACGAGTATCGGCACAATGTATTTGAGGAGATCATCTGTGGTTGTCAGCATATGTCCTAGGCCTGGATAAATATGGGCTTCGAATATCTTCTGTTTCTCGATCAGTTTCTCCATGAACCTCATTACAGGCTTCAGCGGCGTTCTTGTATCATTTGATGCATGGATAATACATAGGGGACAAGATAGTTTGTCGGCATGATTTATCGGAGATCTCTCCCTCAATAGTTCCGGTTTATAGCCGTCAAATAATATTTCTATGAATCTCCGAAACAAAGCGTCGCTGAGCATGTATTGTTCTAGCCAATCAACGATCCGGCTCCTGCAACTCCAGCTCTCCATAGCTCGGGGTATCTTGTTGTCGCCAAGTAGGTCATGTAGCCACCATAGCTATAACCAACTATGGCAACGCTGGATGCAAGCCCTATTTCAACCGCATATTTAGCTACAGAAATAATGTCTTCTAGATCACCACCGCCGGGATCTCCTATGTCTAGCAAACGATACTTTTCACCGTAACCTGTGGAGCCCCTGTAATTAGGGGCGACTACATGATATCCTGCAGCCACTAAGGATGCTATAATGGGCGACCAGGTATCCATTATTTCTGCCCACGGGCCTCCATGAACGTAAACGATCGTTGGTCCGGGCTTTCCTGTTTTTCTTGATTCGATAATATATGTTGGTACATCCACTTGGCCCGTAGATCTTATCTTGACAAAGTATTTATCTCCAAGTGAATTCTTTATATCGTCTGGTAACGGATTAGGTAGAACGACATCAAAGTTGTTGCTTGTGCTGTAGTATATTTGGTAGGGCTCGACAAGTGATGAAGCCGAATAATATATTTTATTACCCAGCACTCCCAGACGCCCTATCGAGCCTATAGGCGTTGGGACGAGTCTTCCATTGACGAAAACTTTTGTCTTGCCGTTTTTCTTCGCGACAACATATGTCTTGTCGCCTATGCAGTCATAGTATATATGCTCGACAGGATCAAAATCTGAGTAGTCATCATACTTAAATATGAGTTTCTCAGGCTCACTAGTAAGCCATAGATCTATGGTGTATAGCCTCTTCGCATCCATATCTTCGTAGTTGGACTCGAACAATAATTTATCATTGCAAAATACCGGGTTTTCATTGATACTACCTTGTCTAGGAGTGAAGGCTTTAAATTCATCATTGTCAATATTGTAAATGAAGAGCTCCGAAGACCTAGGATTTCCAGCAAGCATCCCATGTCCAACAACATGTTCTCCATATATATCGGATACTTCAATGAAGAAATCAAGCCTACGTTTTCTCACGGCGTGTCCTTCTCTAATAATTATAAGGTATAATGCTTCACTGGTAGAGCCTACAAGGGCTAAGGTAATGCCATTCCATACAAGACTAAATATTCTCATAGGATCTAGATCCTCAAGGCAATTCTCAACTCCTTCTTCAATGTCAACTATGCATAATCTATGGAGCTCTTTCCCATGAGCTACGTCGTAAGTGTATATTATTGTATTTGATTCGCTATGTCTAGGGGTAGCCACAAGTATTGATGGGTGTTTTGTGATAGGATATGTTTTGTTCTCAGCAGGATCGTATATCCATGCCCTCCTAATACCGTCCCTATTGCTTATATATATGATCCTTCTCTCAACATTCCCAACTACATTATAGTATGGGATGTTTGCTATATATTCGACAATATTAATGAGCCTAGAGACCGCCAAGTCTTATCACTCATAATTTTTTAGATATACAATTCAGTAGTTTAATATAGAAAATACTTAATTTATTCCGGCGTAATAATTTTGATAAACAATAAATAAGCATAACATAATATCTACATGACTGTGAGATTGATCCTTTTTGTCAAGATAGGAGTTTAATAATCTTTAATAGTGGTCTTGTTTCAATTATTATTATTATTACTTGAAGCCGTAAGTTAACCAATACCTCAAGGAATAATTACCTGCGAAGAACCCCCAGGGGAAACTTCTCACACAGGGGATGAGAACACTCATAGCAAGTTCGCTTAAAATGAACAAAATATTCATCAAAGGTTCTCGTAACGCCGACAATTATGATAATAGAGCTCATAGCAGAAATGTTAGCCAAAAACACAGTCTCCTCATCAATACTTGTAATGGTTGACGATAAAATGTACTGGTTAGTACCATGATGTGTGAGGACACAAATAGAGAAAGTAAACCCAAGCGATGCCCTAATTCTCAATGACAGTGGACTCGTGGTTAGTACTGTTTCAAGCAATGATATGCTTAGGAGAACTTGCTTGAAGGACTGAACATTATTATCAAAAAGTCTTGCAACGTTCAAGAGTTGAGAAAGAAAAAGTATTGCAGGTCAAATTCACTGTTCGAGGGGGCTTCTTAAATAATTGATAATAAAATTGCAATAATGGAAATAGGGTATAGGTATTTCCACATAAACTTGACAGCTTGATCAGGCCTATATCTAGGTAGAGAAGCATCAATTACTGTTATCGCAATGAATACTATGATTGTCTTAAATAACACAGCAACTGTACCTGCCAACCAGTCGTCAGGAGACGCTGGCCATATTCCACCCAAGAATAAAAGCGAGTAGATCAATGGATAAACTATCTTCTCCGCAAATTTTAGGAAAAAGCCTAGTGCAAGCCTAGGACCACCGAGCTCAGTAAATATGCCCCAATAAAGCTCTGATTCTGCTTCGGGCGTATCGAATGGCTTTACCATTAGTACAGCAAGTAATCCGAGAAATCCCGCAATAGCTGCAAGTATCATAGCTAGTGTTTTCGAGAAGCTTATGCCCCATAAGTAAGCAGAATATATGCTTGTCATGTATAGAGAATAGGAGGCATTGAACTCTTTTGATGCAATTATTACTGGTACGAGAAGGGATAGTGCAAATGCAGGCTCGCTCGAAAGCAGTTGCGCTACAAATCTACCAGCACCAATAGCTGTGTAGGGGTTTGGATGGGCAACAGCTAAGTACGCTAGCGTAAATGGAACCATCAATAATAAATAAAGTATTATTATAAAGTCGTAGTCTCCATATATAGGCTGAAAAGCTATTGGAGTCGCCACAGTTATTGATATCAATGCACCTATCCCAATAGCCACCGCTATTAAAGGACTGATCTTCATACTATACTTATTTATTAAGTCCTTTTTCATCACGAGCTTCAATAGATCGGCCATCGGCTGTAGAAAACCTGCTGGACCAGCATATATGGGTCCGCGCCTAAACTGTATTCTTGCAACAAGTTTTCTTGCAAGCCACTGTGTAAGTATAATAAAAAATATCATGAATAATAGCCCGGGGTAAAGCAGGGCTTCTAAGAACAATATAAGCGCCTGCCAAATCACTCTTACCACCCCATAATGAATGATAACAATACCAATACGAGCAACAAGACTATTGAGACAAAATACCAGTCGCTTAGATAGGAGGACACGCTCCTTTCCACAAATTTTGCTCCCTGCCTCCAAGCCCTATATAAGATCTCCTTAACTATTTTCGTAACTGGCGGGCTATCTATTTCATCGACGATGAAGCCACTCATAACAGGTTTCTCTGAGACCTCATCTCTTATAGCGGGTATTTTGCTTGCTATGAATCTCTGGAAGAACTCATAGAAAATAAGATAAATAATGAAGCCGACCAATACTGTTAAACCTATTATAGTGCTTAGGAACTCAAACATACTCATCATTTATACCACCTACTCGAAAACCTTTGTAAGGTGCTTCTCGAATTCTAGTGAAATATTCCTATAGGCGTCATCATCGGTTAGGCTTGTTGGTGTAAGCCAGTGAACATAGTATGCTTTTTTGTTCTCATCCATATCTATGACAACTGTTCCCGGAGTATTAGTGATGCTATTGGCGATGAATACTATGGTGTAAGGATTATTGGCTTTGAATGGAACTCTCACAATTGCTGGTTTGGGATTTGTATTTCTTGACAGGATAATTTTTATAACGCTCCAGTGAGCCCTGGCCTCTATGACCGTGAAGTACTTAATTAGATATGTTATGGCATGGTAGATCCTTGATAGCGAGAGCTTCGAAAGATCAGTTATAATGTCTCCCGCAAATATATATGCAATGATTAATCCTATTGCTATTGATAGTATAATCTCTACTAGAGAAAACACTCCAGTATATATAAGATATACAATAGCCATTAGCAAGCCATATATTATGATTGATACAGCTTTTCTCATTCTTTTTCACCTTCGATCCTCCTAATATCGAATGAGCCTGTGGATTTCGCCAAGTGCATCGAGATAGTTACGAGGAAAACGAATTGTGCAAGTCCTATAACTATAGCTGTGACGATCAATACTTGAGGAACAGGATCAACTACTTTATGCATAAACTCCACGATTGTTTTATGGGATGGAAAAACCGGGTTTTCGAGCACTCCGCCAGGAACAACGGGTGGATTTGTTGCCCCAATCCTGTAACCCATAAGAACGAGCAACACGTAGACAGCATCGGAGACAATGGTTAGTAAGACAAGCTTCTTAATAATATGTGGTCTCGTAGCTATGCCGTATAGCGCACAAGTAATCGTGAACAATATCGCGACAACTATATAGTACCAAAGAAGGCCATCTAGTGATATCACTTTTTCTCACCTCTCTCGAATTCTCTGGTCAATAATAGTATAGCAAGGGTAAAACCTGCGGCTACAGCAAAGAATTCAAGTATGTTATATATCATTATTGAGCCTGCAGTCAGTATCTCTCCTATGGGTGTAGGTATAAGGTATGGATACGTAAAAGCTGAGTCCGGCTTATATGTGTTCTGGAACAAATACGCTGTACCATGCATTAGGAAATATAGAACAGGTACTAAGCCCACAACAAATATCAAGGTCACGCTTAAAGCTCTAATGGCTAATAGTCTTAGCTCATTGAAGCCTCTAGACGATAAAAATCTGCTCCCATAGGCCAGAAGTATCAGAACTGGTGCGACAACGAAAACACTACCACCCTGAAAACCTCCTCCCGGAGTCAGATGACCATGAATAGCTATAGAGGCGCTTACAACAGCGATTATCGGTACAACAAGTTTCGTTACGATTTTTACAATCATAGTAGTATATCCGTCGCCAGTACCTTCAAGTACGTGTCTCCTTCCATAGTAAGACAGTAAGGCAACCGATGCAACTATTGCAAGAAATAACACGCTTGTCTCAAAATACGTGTCGAGCCCTCTTTGATCCCATAAAATAGCTGTAACTATTTCAAATGCATGTGAAGACCAAGGCTTAGTAGGGTCAGGAATGTTTAGAACGAACAGTTTGGCTAGCCCTGTTAATTCATTGACTCCGTATGTTGTAAGCCCAGATATGTTTAGAAGAACTGCTAAGATGAGAACAATCGAGATCGTAGTTATTAGGCAGATCACCGGGAAGGTCTTACTCTTCCTCATATCTTTCACCCCTCTTCAGCGCATATATAAACAGTAAACTGTTCAAACCAAGGCCTATTGCAATATAGGCTATCAGTAGATCTGGTGCTAGAAATATCGCTAGAGCAATAGCAAAGAATACTGACTCTACACCAGCTAGGACTATTGCCTTTAAAACATCTTTTTCATTAACAATAAGTATTGCTGAAACAAGTGCTAGTGTTACGGCTATAGCTCCTATTATAAGTGTGATCATGGCTCATTACCACCTTTCTCCATGTCTTCTTTAATTCTATCAACAATTACCTTCGGCACGACCTCCCCGCTTCTATGGGTTGCTCTCGCAAGTATATGCGAGCCTGCCGGGGCAGTTAAAGCTATCAAGGCTGCAGCTATAACGCATACGCCCGAAATGTAAGCTTTGATATAGACGTCCAAGTTCAGTGAGAGAGCTATTAATGCTAAGCCTATCAAAGGATAAAATCCTCCACCAATAGCGCCTATAGTTGCTGCATGTAGCCTCATATAGAAATCCTTGAACCTGAAGAATCCTATGGAGGCTATTAAATCCATCGCGCCACCTAATAGTGTGAGCGCTAAGCCTAGATAAAATAATATCCAGTCAATCATTTTCCACCACCCTTTGAAAGATACCTCGACACAACTATGTCCAGTATTAAAATCCATGCGGCAAGGGGTATCACGCCTATGAGTAGGTATGGAGACCTATAATACAATCCTATGAGAACAAATATTATGATTAAATCAATTGTTAGAGCATCAACAGCTAAAACCATATCCGATACAGACTTTGATGTAAATACCCTTAAAGAATAAATTATCATGGCTAACGTAAACAAGCCAAAGAGTATCGGTAGAACTCCTTCGAGAACACTATAGCTAACCACTTGAGCTCACCTTCCTGGATTTTTCCAATGCCTTCTCGAACTTCTTTAGAGCATAAGGAGGTGCATAACTGCTCAATAGCTTCTGCTTGGTCAGCGTTTCCTTCCCGATCGGTTTTAGTTCCTGTGGCATCTTAAGCGTCTTCGATTTATCCGTAGTAAATAATTCAAAGCCCGTGGCATCGGTCATTGATAAGGCATTGAATGGACAGTATTCGACACATAGTGCGCAGAAAGTACACTTGCTATGATCTATTCTTGGAAACCTTTTCCTATGATTGCGGGGCCAATCACCCTCGACGACCACCATATCAATACATGCCGCCGGGCATACCCGCTGACACATTGAACAACCAGTACACTTATCCATGTATAAGATATGTGCCCCCCTTAGATTCTCGCTCTTGTATCTTTTATCCTTCCGGGGCACTTGCCTTGTGTATGGTTTTTTAACCATGTATTTTATGGCGTTTTTTATAGTTGAAAGCACCATGATAGATCACCTATCTAAGTCGGGTGCACATGGATCTAGTGAGGCAAGTAATACTGGAAAATCAGCTATAGTGATCTCCTCGTTTTCAATGATATAGTTAACAACAGTTGTGAGTAGCGGCATTGATGCGCTCCTAAGCCTTACACGATATGGTTGTCTACCACGAGTACTGACGATATGAATCACATATTCTCCCCTAGCGGTCTCAACTCTGGCGATTCCTTCACCTGCGGGCGCAACTATTGGTAACTTTATTCTGAAAGGCTCACTAGGATCGAGTTTCGATAAACTTTCTTTAATGATCTTTATGCTCTGGTATATCTCCTGAAACCTTACACGGCATCTATCATAAGAATCCCCAGCAGAGCCTGTCGGCACTTCAAAGTCGACCTTATCATAATTTAGATAAGGCCTAGCCTTCCTTATGTCATACGGCATACCAGTAGCTCTTAGAACTGGTCCGGTTACACCCAGCTCTAATGCTTCCTTGGTGGAAAGTTTGCCCATACCAACGGTTCTAGCCTTGAAGACACTGTTCCGTATTAATGCTTTCTCTACATCCCTAACTGTTTTCTCCACGAAGTCTAGGACTCTAAGCGTTCTTTCGATGAATCCCTCTGGAAGGGTATATCTTACCCCTCCAGGAACACTTATATTATGGTATATTCTATGCCCAGCATACCATCCAAACCACTTTAAAATTTCCTCGCGGGCAGACACTGCCCAGTATGCTGGTGTTCTGAGACCTGTGCTTCCACCTATAAAATGAGCCCAGAACATATGGGAGGCTATCCTAGAGAACTCTGCCTGTATCATTCTAATATACTTGGCATTTTCAGGTATTTCTGCACCGAATAAGTCCTCAACCGCTAAGGCATATGCTATTTCCAGGGGATCAGGATCTTCTACACAAAATCTATAGCTAAGCGTGATATTCATTTCCCATGTTCTGTTTTCCATCATTTTCTCGAATCCACGATGTAGAAAACCCGGTATAACTTCTGCTCTTACAACTCTTTCTCCGTCGAGCCATAGCTTGTAACCTATATTGCCGGGAGCTCCCGGATGTTGTGGCCCAAAATAAATTTGTACTAGTTTCCCGTTATCTCCCATACTTGTAGCCCCCATACATCGTCTTTACGACGAAACTAGGAGTATCCACATCTTTCCTAAGCGGCGGCGGGCCCTCCCAGTTTCCTTCAAGGATCCATTTCTTTAGATTAGGGTGTCCTCTAAACACTACGCCCATCATCTCATAGACTTCTCGTTCGATGTAATAGGCTATTGGATATATGTCATGTATACTATCAATCATAGGATTAGCTCTTGGAACAAATGTTTTTACCCAGATCTGTTCGCCGCTGGAAGGATTCTCAACAATATAGAATATCTCAATTACTCCTTTCTTGGGCCAATCAATAGTATTGATATTGATAAATAATACATACCCCTTATCTTTTAATTCTTTAAGCACCTTCCTAACTCTAACTGGGCGTATACTTGTCTTACATATTCCCTTGGGTTCGTCTTTTTCAAAGCATTCGGGATATGTTTCGGTGAAATCGTATTGAATAAGTATATTAGATTCTTTCTTCATTTTTTCCTCGTATTCCTTAAGCCATTCACGCTCTAGTTTTTCCCACTCCATAATCTTCTTAAACGCTTCTGGCTTTATTCTAGAGACGTATTTTCCGATCTCTCTTTCCTTTAGGTTTCTTCTGAAATATTCTATGAATGCAGTGTAGTCGTCAGGCATAGGCATGCATCCAGGAACCCATCCCTCTACCTCAACAAAGTCATCCAGTCTCTTGTATGTTGCATAGCTATCCCAGTATAATCCTCCTGTAGCCGTACAATTACATCCAGCTGCTACGAATTTGGGTTCTGGCATCTGTCTATACATATTAAGGAAAAGCTTCACGGTCTTCTTGGTCAAGTACCCCATTCCAATATAGATGTCACTCTGTCTCGGGCTAGGAGCAGGCATGTATCCATATCTCTCCCAATCTACTGGAGACATTACTAGGGGTGGGAATTCCACGGCTCCGCATGCAGAGCAATAGTGTATCATCCACAAACTCCTACTGAAGGGCCACTTGAATATCTTCTCTAGGATACCCATATCATCCACCCGCTAATTGTGGTATGAGCTTTAATATTTCATTGATGTAAGCGTCTCTGTGCTCGACCAGAATATTTGATGCAGGAACTATCACTTGGTTATGAAATACTGGGTAAAGTAATCCGAAAGCGAAAACCGCTAATGTTAGCAATAGTACATATGCCTTTATACCGGGCTTAACACCGAATGACCGTTTATTCGGCGATAAGATAGTCGCTGATACTGCCTTGATAAATCCTGCAGCAGCTAGGCCTGAACCTATAAAAGCAGCTATTATTGCGATAATCATCAGCGGGTCTCCTAATAGGCTGTTGAACATGTTGATATATAGTTCGAGTTTTGCAGCAAACAGGATAGTTGGTGGAATACCTATAACTGCTAATGCACCTGATACGAATCCTACTTGCATCAATCTACTCGATCTGAACACTCCTGATAATCCGTCAAGCTTATCCGTGCCTGAAACTTGTCTAGCCCATCCAGCAGAAATGAATAAGAGCGGCTTCACAATAGCGTGTGCAATGACATATGATAACACAACAGGCACTCCCTGAGGACCGATAGATACTGCTAATGCGATATATCCTGTATCCAAAATAACGCTATATGATATCATTTTGAGTAGTCTGTCAGAATATACTATACCAAATCCACCTATGATGATAGTTATTATACCAAGCACCCTGAGGAGAACAGCTATGCTCCACGGTACGCCTGCGTATATGGTGTAGTAAAATCTAAGCATGAGATAATAGCCTACAGCCTCGCCTACACCAGCCAACAAACCAGCAATAACTGGAGGTGCGGAACTATATGCGTCAGGCAGCCAGAAGTGCAGTGGTGCGAGAGCCTCCTCGGCTATCAGGCTCCATGTTAGCAATAATAGTATAAATCCTATAACAGCACCCATACTTGCTCCAATATATGCCGATTTTCCAGCCAATATTCCAGGAGCATAGTTCCACGCCGCAATATATCCTATAGATAAAGTTCCTGTCGCGAAATACATCAAAGCAGCCGCAAAGAAGTATAGGATACCAGTGATAAACATTAGAATACCATAGCGATAAACCGCTACATAGGAATCCCTGGTTTTAGACATAGCGATCAGGCCGAGAGCCGATATTGTGAGTACTTCAAGCATAACGAAAGAATTAAACAAGTCACCAGTATAGACCACTCCAAGCATACCAGCCTCCAGGCCCAAGAATAATGCGTAAAAATACTCATTAGCATCAGACAATACGCCGATCAGAGGATAGAAGACAGCAAAAAGTATCGCAATGACTAGGCCAAAAAGGGCGGAGAAACCGTCAACCTGATAAACAATCCCAATAGGAGGAGGAAAACCTCCAACAGTATATACGAACATATCGCCCCCGCTTGTTTCGATGTAAAGCCAAAACGAAAAGACCAGAGAAACAATAACAAAAACATAGGAATAAATCCTGGTCACTACTTTAGGAGCTTTTAAAGCCTTAAGCAATATTACTGAAAACGCGCCGCCAATCAGCAAAAAAGCAGACAAAGGCGCCAGCAAACCTGGCTCCGTAGAGCCGAGCATTAGGTTCACCTAACCTAACAAATTTGACGAGGTGATATATAAACTATAACATTTTAATAAAGCTTATCGGCAAAATAGAATAATCCATGAATTTTAGCACGAGGAAAAGATCTAGCTATAATCAATATGCTATGATAAAAAGAATTATCTAGAGCCTCGATATCAACATACCATACCACATACTCCATAAGACGTCCAGAACAGAGTAAGCATCAACCATACAAGTTGATGAACCATGCGACTATGTAATTGTTCTGGTAGCCCGTAATGAATGAAATAATATATGCTTCGACAATTCACAATTAGAAAGCGGATAAAGAAATATGGATATTCAAGGTAAATAGATAATGTTGAAGAATTAATTGAATTAATTAAAAGACTAAAAACATCAGGCTAATCCAAACACATACACTAAACAAGAACTTTACAATGCATTGACAGAGTTTAGACAACCGCCAAGCAAGGCTATTATCGCACTAGCATGGAAACACTACTGCGTAGACTATATTCTCACCTTAGGTTAAGACTTCAAACAAATACCTTGACTCAAAGGAGTTCTATAAATCATCAAAGAGACTATCAGCTAAAAATATTAATAGTAAAGCCTGTCTAGATTAGGAGTAATAGCCTCGCTTAAAGAGGGAAGAAAGCCCACATGGGGGCTTTATAAGTAGCGGGCCCGCCGGAATTCGAACCCAGTACCTCCGGCTCCGAAGGCCCAGGACTTATAAACAATGTTTGAACCCTTTAACTGGAAACGCACTTCAAGAATAATTATCGGATTAAGATATCTATCGTGTTAATCTGGAAACTCTTCTGTAGGATAGAAGTTATATAAAGTATATTGGGCCGAGAGCTCGTAGTAGTTCTTGGAGGTGTATGAGGAGTTGTCCAAGGTTGTCAGAGCAGTGTATAAGGATGGTGTGTTGAAACTTCTAGAGCCTGTAGAGCTCAAGGAGGGCGAGGAGGTATTTGTAAGGTTGGAGAGGTACGAGGACCGTGTCAAGAGGCTCCGGAAATATCGGGGCATATTGGGTAAGGCGAGTAGGGAAGAAATAGAGGAGCTCCTGCTTGAGGCTGAGTTCGAGCGTCTCTAAAGGGGATAGACAGGGTTGAAAATAGTAGATACTAACATCTTCGTAGAATATCTATTCGACGGAGACCGTGCTGACGAAGCTGAGAGACTCTTTGCCTCATATCCTGACCTGGCAGTGACGGTTGGTATAATCGATGAAGTGGAGTTTGTGATTATAAGACGCCTAGCAAAGAAGAGACTAGGTATTAGGAGGCTCAGTAGGCTAAAGGAACATATAAGAAAGAGGGGATTGGACTTCGCAATCGACATGCTAGAGAGATACACTGAGATGCTCCGCGAATTCGACATAACGGTCTTGAGAGACCATTCAGAACCCAAGGAGCTACTAGAAACTATGAGAATATACAAGCTAACCCCAAGCGACGCTATTATAGCCTTAACCTGCAAGCATCACGGCATAAATACCATCCTTACTTTTGACGAGGACTTTAAAAGGATACCTTGGCTAAAGGTTATACCCTAGAAGCCCTTCCGGGTCAAGTGGGCTTGATACCATAGACGTGCTATTATACATCATGATATCAAGACCGAGCAAGTCCTGGTCGAGTTTTGCGGTTCTAGCTGCCGAGACATTCCACACATAGCTTTGTGAAATTAAGAGGTGCCTGGTGGCGGGCCCGCCGGGATTTGAACCCGGGGTCTCCGGCTCCGAAGGCCGGCGCCTTGGTCCTGGCTAGGCTACGGGCCCTGTTGACCGTGTATTTTGTGATAGTATTGATGCCTATTTCTATGTTTTTGCTCGGCTTAATAGCCCGGTCATCATTTGTTCAGTCCCGTGACTCCTTCGTCATTGCTTCATCTTATCTTGTTTTTGTCTCGGTGTTTATTAGAGTATTCTATCTTATTCGTTTTTGCTGTACATATTATTTGTTGGAAGGAACGCTTTGCTTATATGAAGAGTAAACACTCTGTGATAGAATATTGGGGAACGCTTATTATCCGACGTGAGCCCTACATTTTCTATTTGAACAACATGTCCTGGTGATCTAATTGTATGGTTGGGGAGGCAAAGTAATCTACGTCGACTTAACCAGGGAAAAAGTCGTTGTACAGCCTCTCAGCGAGACAGAAGCCAAGATGTATCTTGGCGGGAGAGGCCTTAACTCCTACAGGCTATTCAAGATGGTTAAGCCGGGAATAGACCCGCTGAGCCCAGAGAACGTACTGTGTCTTGCCAATGGTGTGCTGGCTGGTACAGCCTTATCGATGACAAGCAGGACTGAGATAAGCAGTCTATCACCTTTATCAGGAATACTCGGCGATGGCAATGCTGGCGGCGATTTCTCAGCAATCTTAAAGCATGCCGGCTACGACCAGATAGTCATTACCGGTAGGGCTAGCAAGCCGAAATATATTTGGATTGAGGACGACACGGTGGAGATCAGGGACGCTGGCGACCTGTGGGGATTAAAGGTCGGTGAAATGGTGGACACACTGAGAGACATCCATGGCGACGACATAGCTGTGGCTGGCATAGGCCCGGCGGGCGAGCACCTCGTAAGGTTCGCCACCACTATGATCGATAAGTACCACAGCGGAGCCCGTGGAACAGGCGCTGTCTGGGGCTCTAAGAACCTCAAAGCCATAGCGGTGAGAGGAACCAGGGGCGTCGAGATCGCTGATCCCGAGGCCTTCTTCAAGCTCGCCAAGGAGGACGAGGAATGGTTCAAGAAAAACGAGTTCGTAAAGAAAATATATAGTGTCATCGGAACCCATTACGGACTGCTAGCATGGTATCCCGGCTGGAAATACTTTGAGAAATATCTGGGCCCCGAAGAACTGCCCGAGGGCATAAGGCCCGTTGACCTCGCCAAGTACGAGGTAGGCAGGACACAGTGTTTCAGCTGCCCAGTATCATGCAAGGATGTCTATAAGCTACCTAGGTGGAACGAGTACGGGGTATCGAGCGAGTTCGAATCAATCTACGCGCTCGGAGCAAACAACGCGATCACCGATACTGAGGCGATACTGAAGATGGAGCAGATGGCCGACGAGTACGGCATGGATGTGATCACGCTTGGAGACACCCTTGCAATGGCCAAGTTCCTCTACGAGAAAGGAATCATAACAGACACGGACACCGGCGGAATACCGCTGAAATGGGGTGATGCTGAGACCCAGATCAAGCTCATAGAGATGATAGCATACAGGGAGGGCTTCGGAAACAAGCTCGCTGAGGGATACAGGAACTTCGCTAAGATCATAGGCCCAGAAGCGCTCAAATACAGTTATGATGTCAAAGGACTAAGCAGAGGATGGTACCATGTAGACTTCCTCAACGGCATCTTCACACTAGCACATGCAACCTCAACGAGAGGAGCGGATCACCTACGCGGGAGAAGCTGGGCATACTGGGAGAACGACAGAAACATGGATCCAGAGCTACCCCTAAAGCTCCTCGAGGGCGGCCTTCCAGACTATAGGAAAGACCCGGTAGGAGCATTGATCGTCAGCGAACGCGCCTGTACGCTCACCGACAGCATAGGTAGGTGTAAGGGCTCAATTAACTCCTGGCCACAGGCCATACCACTAGTATGGAAGTATCCATTATTCAAGGGGCTAGCCAAGCTACTAACAGCTGCCACAGGCTATGAGTTTACCGAGGAGAAGCTAGTAGAGATTGCCGACAGGATATATTTGATCGAGATGGCGTTCAACGTCAGGCAGGGCATCAAGAAGAAACACTACGCAGTGCCATTCCCACCAGAAATAATCAATACGCCGAAGATACAGGCCGAGATAAAGAGGCACTGGGAGATGGTCGACGAGTATCTTAAGAGGAGAGGATGCGACGTAGAGACCGCAGTGCCGAAGAGAGAGACGCTGAGAAAGCTGGGGATCGAGTGGGTTGCCGACGAGATCGAGAACAAGGAGTTCCCAGAATGGGATGGCCCGCCTCTATGGCCTCTAGACAAGTATCCGCGTGGGAGGTGATCGTGATGGCCCATAGATATATCCTAGCCGTAGATTATGAGAAATGTACTGGATGCCATCTATGCGAACTAGCATGCAGTATCAAATACTACGGCGTGGTTAACCCGTACCTGTCAAGGATAACGATTATTACGAAGCCCGAGATACAGGCATCAACACCAGTATTCTGCCTGCAGTGCAACGATGCACTATGTGCACGTGCATGCCCCGCTAACGCGATATACTTTGACGAGAAGACGGGTGCATGGCTTATAGATTATAACAAGTGTATAGGTTGCCGCGAGTGTGTATATGCCTGCCCGTTCGGAGCCATCTCATTGACTGTGAAAGCCGAGCCTATCAAATGTGATCTCTGCGGCGGAGACCCAGAATGTGTAAAAGTATGCCCGCACGGAGCAATATTCTATGGTCCAGAATACGAGGTTGTAAGAAAGCTGAAGAAGGGCAAGTCTGTTGGAATAGTCTATGAGGTTCTCGAGAAAGGTGTTGAAGTACCTGCTGGCAATAGGGTAAAGGAGGCCGAAGAGGCTGTCAAGACTCTGTATAGGATCTGGGAGGAGAGGAAGAAGCTCAATATCTAACCTTAACACAATTTTTTTCTCTTCCCTTCTGATCAACTCTCTGGTTAGATAGTGTTGGAGGATGTGGCATAGGGGTTTGTTTGTATAAGGGAGAGAGATGATCGGTAGTGGTCAAGCACGTGCTCGATATAGATCCGGAGAAATGTAATGCGTGTATGAGATGCGTGTTTGCCTGCTCTCTTGCCAGAGGAGGTGTAATTGATGAAAGACAGGCCATGATAACAATAGTGGTGGAGAAAGGAGTAGTCGTAGATATAGCTGTGTGTAGACATTGTGAACCAGCACCGTGTGTCAACGTCTGCGAATTCGATGCCCTGCATGTTGAGAATGGACGCGTTATACTAGATCAGTCAAAATGCACCACATGCAAAGCATGTGTATCTGTCTGCCCCTTCGGCGCGATCAGGGAATCTTATGGCGGTGAACTGGTCAAATGTGATCTCTGCGGCGGAGACCCAGAATGTGTAAAAGTATGTCCTACTGGTGCCATAAGATATCTCCCAGCACACTTGGTGAAGATGAGGCGCGTAGGAGGTGCTACGAGAACAGTGTACGAGTACCTAGAAATAATAGGCAGGGGGTGAGCGTGCCGTGAAGACAGTTATAATTGGGGGAGGAATAGGAGGATTATATACTGCATATTATCTGGTAAAATATGGTTATAAGCCAAGCAATATAGTACTAGTTGCCGCGGAATGGCCACCGTACTCGAAACATCGACTTGCAGAAATTCTCGGCGAGAAATTATCGATCGATTACGCCTATATAGGAATATATAACACGCTCCTAGATAAAGGAGTGAAAATCCTACAAGATGTAGCCATAAGACTCAACATCAGTAACAAGACAGTTGTACTAAGACATAACGGTGAGATCACATATGATAGCATCGTGATCGCCACCGGCGGGAAGCCGTTCATACCACCATTAAAAGGGACTGAACTGAAAAACGTTATGACATTCTATGATCTCGAGGACTTGAAGAAACTATCCAAGATACCTAGAACAGCAAGAGTGGCAGTGATCGGCGCAGGGCTGGTCGGTCTCTCAGCGGCAACGGCGCTCAATAGGCTTGGTGTACGAGTTACTGTCTATGAGCTTATGGAAGATATTTTGCCGGGAGTGATAGATCATCCATTATCTACTAAACTGAAGAAATACCTGGTGAGCAAAGGTATTAAGATACGTACGAGGTCAAGGGTTGAGGGGATCATAGGTGGTAAAACTGCTAGGGAGATAAAAGTCTCTGGGAGGATCGAGCCAGTAGACGTAGTTGTGTTTGCCACGGGTGTAAGGCCGAACACCGAGCTGGTTAAAGGATCAGGTATTGAGATGCTGCGTGGAGCGATAAAGATAGGAAGAAATGGTGTGACGAGTATTGACGGCATCTATGCCACTGGAGATTGTGCATTAAGCCATGACCTGATAACTGGGAAGGAAGTGTATAGGCCCCTCGGCTTTATTGCCGCTCATTATGCTAGGATCATAGCGAGGAACATTACAGGGACTAGGAAGGAGACAAGAGGGATCGTGCCAACAATATATGAGAATATCGGTGGAGCACACGTGGTCAGGGTAGGGCTGAGCTTGAAGGAAGCTGAATCTCTTGGCCTCTCACCGACTATAAAGTGCGAGGAAACACCTAGTTATGCTAGTTGCACAGTACTTCAAGATCAAACACCGATAGGCTATGAAGCCATAGGCTTTAGCAATAAGATTAGAAATAAGGCGTGGCAGATATACTACGATATACATACAATGTTCTCCTAGGTATGAATATATCTAAAAAGTTTTAGACTATCTCTTCCTATTTTTAAACAAAAACCGGTTCCGCAGGAGATGAAAATATTGATATCCAATATGTCGAAAACACTGATATGTGTAGCTATAGCAGGTATATTCTTCATAACAGCCGTCATCTATAATATTAAATTCTTGTTCCTTATAGCAGCCTTCTTCGACTGGTTGCCGCTACCAACAGGCTGGATGAAGATAGGTGGTAGTGAACAACGCGTAAGGAGAGCCGGGATCTTCCACGGTATAGTGACCCTGATCGCATACTTTATAGGAGTTCTATGGCTCGTACTAACCCGTGTCGGGCCAGTATGTTTCGGTTACTTGTTCCTAGAATTATGGTTTATTGCAGTGATAGCTGGAGCATATGTGATCAGTCTGAAGGCGGAACAATGTATCTGAGCTAGTGTAAGAGAATGGATTATGCGGGCCCGCGGGGATTCGAACCCCGGGTCTCCGGCTGGCCCTGCGGTCGAAATGTGCTTAGGAGGCCGGCGCCCTATCCTGGCTAGGCTACGGGCCCATCCAATAATTGTTCTCCTAGGTAGTTGTCTCTATATAGTTTTCTCCTTAGGGGCACCCATATTTTAAATTAGCATTTATGAAATACTATCATGACTCGTGAGGGTGACGGGTAATGGGTTATGGTCTGAAAGAACTAGCGTTTGTCCTAGGTAGGCTTATCGATCACGGTGTAGACTATGTGATCATAGGAGATACAGTCGTGCAGCTGGCACTAAAAACCAGGACGTTTCGTGGAGACGTAGATTTATATGCCTTGGAACCAAGTCCTCTTATCGAGCAGGAGTTCTACGGAGAAATAGCCGAGAAGGAGAGATGGGGTTATACTACTACTGATATAGGTACGCCCAGGTTCATAGCGTTGGTGGGAGATAAGGAGATCATAATTGAGGTCTATGAGAACTTTATGGATTTCAACATTCCTCTAGAGATACTCGAATCTGCTAGAAGTATTAAGCTTGAGGGATATAAGGTCAAATTTATTAGGCAAGAAGAATATTTTGTATTAAAAGCCAGGCAAGGCATTGATTTAGAGAAGCTCTCCACTTATATGAAGAAGCTGAAGAAGATTGATCTAAAGCTTATCGAGAAAACTATTAAGCTGTTCCCACGAGAAGAACAAATGCTCATAAAGAACAGGCTGGCCAGTATAGGACTGAAGATCAAGTAGTGTCGGGTCAGCGAAGAGTACATCATCGCCAAAGCTCAGTTCCGCCGGAATACCTCATCATAACGAGGATTTGCTCTGGGGCCAAAAATAATTTATCAGGAGAAAACGATAATGGTGAATGTCCCCCGCTCCCCGAGCGACATCTGCCGAACAGGCATGGGATGACTCGGGGGTTCCCGGCCTTCAATCCATTGCTCGTATAATGTTCCGATGAGGTGCCTTCTCCTCGAGACCGGGCGGGATGATTGTTGCACCGGTTACCGAGGAAACATAATGTTTTCCCCTTTTCCTCAATGCCTGCTTTGCAGGAATACCTAGGGATACCATTAATATACTCTACTAACTTATCTAGACCTAACTGTGAATGAAACGGAGTAATGGGCGGACGGTGAGGAGGAAGCATTGAGGTACCCGCTCGATAGAATATGTGTACGTAGCGGCATACTCTGTCCCAGCTGCCAGCGCAAAGTAGACACGGGGATCGTTAAGGAGTACGAAATACCGATAATTAAATCGCTAATGGAGATCGAGGAGCAGATCAAGGAGCTAAGAGATCAGGGGGAATATGTTCGCTCATACAAGTATGATAGCTTCATAGTGATACTGATACGTGGGATAAACGATATGGAGATACTTGAGCGGTTGAGCAAGAAGTTGTCAAGCAAGCTTAGAGCAAGGGTCAGAGTTGTCAATTATTCTCCGGAGAAAAAGAGGATTGTTGAGCAGTTAATCTATCCTGCGAGTCTCCTAGGTATAAACACTCTATGGTTACCTGATGGATCGGAGCAGACGGTCATAAGGATCTCTAGGCAAGACCAGAGATTTTTGGCTGGCAAGAGGAAATATCTGGAGGAAATATTGTCAGAGCTTCTCGGCCGCCCTGTAAGGATAAGGTTTGAGTAACAGGCATCCTAATATAACATATATTTATTCTTAAAAATCTCTCTGAGAACTACTGAGGCGTATTCTCCTACTCCTAGCTCGAACTCAAGGAATGCTCTTTCATCGAATCTATAGACTGACACATTCTTTGGAATAAGGATCCCTGTTCTAAACCAGCATGGAACGACCTTGAGGAGATCATATGGTATATTCTCAGAAACAAGTATTTCACCGTAGTATATCTGGGAATCTCTACAAGATGCTACAGGGTAAACCTTGTTTAGTGCGCTCCATCCATAATCCTCAATTATCTTATTCAGTAGCGCGTTAAACAGATATGATAGATATGCTTCCAGCAATAATGTTAGAATACGCTTTCTTGATGTACTCGTCTTGAAGAGCTTGTACACTGAAGAAAATAATTCCTCATAGATAAAACGTTTTCCTGAAAACCTTTTTGCACACCTAGCAACTATTTCTTCATCGTCCTCATAAGAGTAAATAGTGCTCAGGAGCTCTTCTATAAAGAGATCGTATCGGTTAAGTAGAAGAAATTTTCCGAGAATGTGTGAATTTGGTCTTCTTACACCGAATCTCTGGTAGCCATAATAATTGGGAAGACCGAGAGAAGTAATTTCTCTCATCATTGATTCTAGGTCTTTAACTACATCTTTGTTTTCAATAATGATCTTGAATTTGTTCCCTAAGAGGAACTTTCTCGAAGGCTTCCGCCTAACGAAACCGATGTGTCGAAGCCTTATCATATCATCGTAGAGGCTTTCAGGAGGTTTTCTCCTTAGAATAGCTGTTTTTACGAAGATATATTGTTTCGATGTGGCATGCTTGTCCTTTAGGCCAAGATAGTATATGTTCGAGGAAGGTATACCGAGCACTCGTGCAATGATCTCTATCGCTTTTATTGTCTCGATGTTCCTCTTAGTCATCAAAAATAATGTGTAATCTGTTTTCTCTTCTGTAAATCCGAGGCCCTCGAGGTCAACGATCTCTTCCACATAGAAGGTTTTTTCAGTATGCCTGAATGGATAATCAATATATGTACTGAGTAGATAGTATTTGATCCCAGTGATATGATCTATAAGCCTATTAGATCTGATCATAGTAGTTTTAGCCTCCCCGTTATACGGTCTATTTTATCCGCTGGAGCAGGCCCGATCGCGACTGCCGTGAGAGTCCCAGGAGGAAGCTCTGTGAGGCCAGCATCCCTAGCTATACCTACCGGTAGATCAGAGCGCATGGCCTGGTCAGCTATCGCTAAGAGTTCTTTCTCGTCACCACCTTTTAACGCAACTTTTTTCTGACCAGTAGCCCACCATTTATCGAACCAATTTCTATATTCTCTATAGGCCGTGAACGCGGCTATCACAGAGGCATGTGCCACCTGAACGGCTAATTTGCCCTTACTCATACGTATATCTGTTCGTACAACTATTACCTGCTTATAATCACCGTTGATCATCCTAGTCACCGTTTATACAGGACACATTACTCGGGAGTAGTTTGGAATACTTTTTTAAGTCTCCCTAAAAGATTATCGGATAGCATAGTAGAAGTGCGTTGTGGGAGTGACTGGAAATGGGTGCGAAATACACTCTGGAGACGGGGAACATATCATTGCTGGAGGCTGCTTCGCCGCCAGTATGCAGTAGTTGTCACCGAATAATCCCGCCCCACGAACACGGTACAGCATTTATCTGCCCAAACTGTGGACAAGTAATTATAAGAAGATGCAAGAAGTGTAGAAAGCTATCCGTCCCATATGTATGCCCCAACTGTGGGTTCAGGGGCCCATAACTAGGAGAGGTGTACATGTATGGCTAAGGTGCTTGTACTTCTAAAGGTTCTACCCGAAGATATAAATATTGACCTAGAAGAACTCAAGAACAAGATCGCCGAGGCCCTACCGGAGGGCTACGAGGTTAAGGGATACGATATTGAGCCCATCGCGTTTGGCCTGAAAGCTCTTAGGCTATATATATTCATACCCGAGGAGACTGAAGGAGGCACAGAGCCGCTTGAGAAGACTGTCATGGGTGTCGAGGGAGTAAGCCAGGTAGAGGTAGAAGCAGTACACAGGATTAGCGAGTAACGGTTTTTATTACGCCCGTAATAATAGCGTGAACTCTTTTGTTAACAATAGTATTTAAGGGGATTATACGATTCTCTAACCGTAGGATGATGCTTATTATTAGTTCATATGTGTTTACTACTGTTTAAGGTGTAGGGATTGGTGAACATATCAGCCTCTTCCAAGAAGGATAAGAACAAGATCACATTGAGGGTTCTAGAAGCGGAGCCTAAGGATGTGGGTAAGGGTATTGCGCGCATAGATCCGGAGGTAATGGAGAAACTGGGGCTAGAGAACGGCGATATAATAGTGGTCGAGGGGAAAAGGAGAACTGTTGTAAGGGTAATACAGGGGAGGCCTCAGGACCGCGGACTAGGCATTATCAGGCTTGACAATATAACTAGGCAGAACGCTGGTGTGAAGATCGGTGACAAGGTGGTTATTGAGAAAATAAACGTGCCGCCAGCTGTTGCTGTAAAACTAGCCCCTGCTAAGTACTTCGCTCCAGCAGATCATAGGCTGGCCAATTATGTCAAGAACAAGCTCCTCGACAGGCCTGTTATGGAAGAAGATATCGTCATGATACCAATACTTGGCCAGAGCCTGCCCCTCAAAGTAGTCTTCACGAAGCCAAAAGGCCCTGTCATAATCAAGAGAACAACGAACGTCGTCCTTTTAGAAAAACCCATGGATGCCTACAAAGTGCCGCGCGTAACTTATGAGGATATCGGTGGTATGAAGCATATTATCAGGAAAATACGTGAAATGGTTGAACTTCCACTGAGGCATCCGGAGCTGTTCAAGCGCTTGGGAATAGATCCGCCTAAAGGCATACTCCTATACGGACCACCAGGTACGGGCAAGACATTGCTCGCCAAAGCAGTTGCTAATGAGTCAGAGGCTTACTTCATCGCAATAAACGGACCAGAGATAATGAGTAAGTTTTACGGCGAGTCGGAGCAGAGGCTCAGAGAGATATTTGAGCAAGCAAAGAAGAACGCTCCAGCGATAATATTTATCGACGAGATAGATGCAATTGCTCCGAAGAGAGATGAGGTAATGGGCGAAGTAGAAAGGAGGGTAGTGGCACAGCTATTAGCCCTTATGGACGGTCTTGAGAGCCGTGGAGACGTAATAGTGATAGCGGCGACTAACAGACCAAATGCTCTTGATCCAGCGCTGAGAAGGCCGGGCAGATTCGACCGTGAAATCGAGATACCGCTGCCAGACAAGCAGGGAAGACTAGAAATACTACAGATCCATACCAGAGGGATGCCTCTGGCAGACAATGTTGACTTGAAGAAGCTCGCCGAGATAACGCATGGGTACACCGGCGCCGACATAGCTGCACTCGCAAGAGAAGCAGCCTTAAACGCGCTACGCAGATACCTGCCCGAAATAGATCTGGACAGTGACACGATACCGCCAGAAGTACTCGAGAAAATGGAGGTGAGGATGGAGGACTTCATGGCGGCATATAAAGAGATAGTACCGAGCGGTCTAAGAGAGATCTATGTTGAAGTTCCTGAGGTCTCCTGGAACGATATCGGAGGCCTAGAGGAGGCTAAGCAAGAGCTAAAACAGGCTGTTGAATGGCCCATGAAGTATCCCGAGGTGTTCAGGCGTCTCGGCATAAGGCCTCCAAAGGGCATACTACTCTATGGCCCTCCAGGTACTGGTAAGACTTTGTTGGCTAAGGCTGTTGCTACTGAGAGCGGCGCCAACTTCATAGCGGTAAGAGGGCCAGAAATCCTAAGCAAATGGGTAGGAGAATCAGAGAAGGCTGTTAGAGAGATATTCCGTAAGGCGAGAATGTACGCGCCCGTAGTGATCTTCTTCGACGAGATCGATGCAATTGCGCCGGCTAGAGGATATGCTGCCGATACAAGGGTTACCGAGAGAATAGTTAGTCAGTTATTGACGGAAATGGACGGGATATCTGGTCTTGAGAACGTAGTAGTGATAGCGGCGACCAATAGGCCTGATATACTAGACCCGGCCTTGCTGAGGCCAGGAAGATTTGATAAGCTCATCTATGTGCCGCCACCTGATGTCAACTCGAGGCTCGAAATACTAAAGATACACACGCGTAACATGCCGTTAGCCCCCGACGTGGACCTCTATGAGCTTGCACAGAGAACTGAAGGATATAGTGGTGCTGATCTAGAAGCGCTCGTTCGTGAAGCAGCCATGAGAGCGCTCAAAGAGGATATAAATATCACGCAGATACACATGAGGCATTTCCTAGAAGCGATGGAGAAGGTAAAGCCATCAATAACCCCGGAGATAGTAAGGATATACGAGGAATGGGCGACGAGGGCAAGGCAGAGACTTCCAAGGGAGTATCTTAAGCCATCCGTTTACTCTTAGCTCCTGCTAAAGGAATTTTGCTGTTTTTTGTTAATGCTTATATAACTCAAAACAATAACCCATACATGGCCAATTACAATAACCATGTAAAACGGGGTAGATAATCATGCCGCGGTTCTCTGAGGTTTGGAGAAACCAACCATTATTCAGACTAATACTAGAGGAAGTACTGAACCATACATCTGGTGTCAGTGAGAAAGACCTGCTTGAAACACTGAGGAAAGAGCATGGGGTAGATGTATCGAGATCAGAGTTCTACGAGGAATTAATGAAGCTCGAGCTAAGAGGATTTATTGTTGTCGCCCGTGTCGGCAGGGATCTGATAATCAAAGTATCGCCTAATATCATAAAGCTTCTCTCTTGAATTATGATCACTGCTTATTTTGCTCCAAACAATAAAAATAGTGATTGAAGAGGTGTTACCTTATGGGTGTTAATCTGAGGGATTTAATCCCTGATAAGGCTAAGACGATAATCGAAGACTTAAAGGCTCTACGCGGAAAAGCTGTTATTATAGACGGATACAATGCTCTCTACCAATTCCTAACGGCGATTAGGCAGCCCGATGGAACTCCGCTCATGGATAGTCAGGGAAGAATAACAAGTCATCTCAGCGGCCTTTTCTACAGGACGATAAACATCATGGAACATGGAATCAAGCCAGCATATGTTTTTGACGGCAAACCGCCTGAGATGAAGGCCAAGGAGATAGAGAGGAGAAAGAAGATCAAGGAGGATGCAACGAAGAAGTATGAGGAGGCAATCAGAAAGGGAGACCTCGAAGCCGCTAGAAGATATGCTATGATGACCGCTAAACTAACAGATGAAATGGTAGCTGATGCCAAGAAGCTCTTAGACGCTATGGGAATTCCATGGGTTCAAGCACCAGCGGAAGGAGAGGCGCAGGCAGCATATATTGCGAGCAGAGGGGATGCATGGGCTAGTGCATCGCAGGACTATGATAGTCTGTTATTCGGTTCACCTAGGCTTGTAAGGAATCTGACCATTACTGGTCGGAGGAAGCTTCCGAGGAAGAATGTGTACATCGAGATAAAGCCTGAGGTGATAGAACTTAAGAAGCTCCTCGAAGCACTTGGTATAACTCGTGAACAACTAATAGATATCGCAATAATGCTTGGCACGGATTATAATCCCGATGGAATAAAAGGTATAGGGCCCAAGAAGGCGTTGCAGCTTATAAAAGCCTACGGAACAATAGAAAAGATCGTTAAACTATATAAGGCAGAGTTTCCGGTACCACCGGAGAGGATCAAGGAGTACTTCTTAAACCCACCTGTTGCATCGGATTATAAGCTTGAATGGAGAGAGCCCGATGAGAAGGCGATCTACGAGATACTTGTCGAGGAACACGATTTCAATCCGGAGCGGGTGAAGAACGCTGTCCAGAGGCTAATGAAAGCCTACAGGGAGCATATCAAAGGCAGACAAATGGGTCTTGAAGCCTGGTTTAAACGCTAGTATTTCCATCCATACTCACCGATCAACGGTACGAAGAGGCACTCGATCGAACGCCTAATAATGATTTTACCCTTCTTTTTATCAACAATGTGAAGCCTCTGTATCCATCTATCACCTACAGGGATAACCATTCGTCCCCCATCCCTTAACTGTTCGATCAGAGGTTCTGGCATATCGGGTGCGGCCGCCGTCACGATTATTCTATCATAGGGCGCCTTCTCGGGATAGCCACGTGTCCCATCCCCAGTTATTACAGTGACACAATTACTATAACCTGTCCTATCGAGATTCCTACGCGCATATTCAGCGAGCTCAGGTATTCTCTCAATGGAATACACATGTCCATCTCCATCTCTACAAACTATCTCGGCCAGTACCGCTGCTTGGTAACCTGACCCTGTACCTATCTCGAGCACCTTGTCTCCAGGTTGAGGATCCAGGACCTCAGTCATAATTGCGACCATATGGATAGCGCTTATAGTCTGTCCATACCCTATGGGTAGTGGGCGATCAACGTAGGCTAGATCTCTGTAGGGCTCGGGTATAAACTCTTCCCTAGGTACATGGAGCAGTGCTTTTTTGACCTTCTCGCTCTTAATATATTCCAGGCTCTCCAAGTACTTGACTACGCGCCTTCTTTCTTCGTAAAATCGTTTTTCATTCATAACCATCAACCATGAATATAGTATATAGTAACTCTACTATAATGCTAACATGGGTGAACAATACTGGTGCTCCATGAGACTATTAGGGCGTATGGCCATCCAATGATAAGAGCTACGCATAGAACAACATTTGAGATAACCAAGGACCCCTATCTTACTCCTAGAGGCGACTGTATTATAGGTGTGAATGCTGATAAGTCCGCTGACGATCTGGATCCCCGAGTGAAGGATGCAATAAGGAGAGATGATGCTATCATAATCATAGTATTGAGGGTCGGTCAGGTACAAGACATGGTTTTAGCACAGGGATCAAAAAAGCTTCAGTTAAGCGACCAACGCAGAATAGTAGTTAGGAAGAGCGCCTACGTCGAGCCGGCAACACTAGCTATAAGAGCCAATAAGGCCGCTAGGGATATCAATAGAGTCCTCGTCGATATGCTCAAAGAAGAAGCAGAGCTAATCTTGGATATATACATCCTAGGGCTTGATGAGGTCTGCTCTCCATATAAAAACATAGGGAGCATAATCAATGACTTTCCTAACACCAGCTAATTCCCAGCGTGCGAAATACCGTTTTATGAACCCGTCTCGCTCGCTGATACTGGATAGGAAGTAAAGGTGGAGTATGCCTTTGCTCCTAAGTAAATACCAGTAGATCTCCTCGAATAAATAGCTAGAACGTGGTATGTTGGCTATAACTCTATCAAATCTCTCAGCCCTAAAGTATTTGGGAGCAAGAAGAGCGTCCATGTGGAGAGGTATTATTGTCCCCCTGATCCTCTTCTTGTTAAGCAGTATATTCTCGACACCTAGTCTCACAGCGTAGGGGTTCAGATCATTCATCAGAACAGTGGCTTTATGTAGTGAAGCAATATGTATTGTAAATCCTCCTATTCCAGAGAAAAGATCGAATATGATCTCCCCGTCCTTAGCGTTCTCAGCGATCCTTCTATGCTCTTCGGATAATCGTGGATTATAATATGCTCTCCTAAGATCAACCTTGAATCTTAGGCCATATTCCTTATGGATAGTTGAAGGGTTATCAATACCCCACAATAGTTCGAGATCAGCGACCCTGAACTCGCCCTCCGTTCTTTTTTTAAGATATATCGTTCTAATTCTTGGATAGGTCGCGCGAAGTGTTTCCACGATATCTTCTCTACTCATGTATTCGAGAACATTCTCTCTTACAACTGCTATGTCTCCTACAATATCGTGGGCTGGAACCTTAACTTCTTTCTTCTTTTTTGCAGGAGGATTACAGATTATTAATCTGATTGGAATAGAGCTTAACTCATTATTCACAGGAGGCTTCTTAACGGGAATCAACACATGGTCATTCTTCCTAGTAATAATATGTTCGTTATCCATAATGTGCAGTGCACGAAGCAGTTTTATCGTTCTTTCCGCGTACTTCTTAGGTACCTCGATGCATTTCAAGCCGTTTTCTCTCCCTATCCTAGTTTTTATTATCTGCCCATGTAATTGTTTAACTATAGGCCTGCTACTAATTAATCATAGACATGATATGCTTACCGACGGAGTATGGATCGGCATTGCAGAGGAATAATTATTTCAAGGAAGCATATATTGTTTACAGGCCGAGCGAGAAATGCATAGAGCTAGCAAGGGTTGCTCGCCGCGCCCTTATATCGAGAGGTGTTAATGTCGAGACGTTCTGGGTTGACGACATAATACGTGGCGCGAGGAAATATGTTGACATAATAGTTGGGATTGGCGGTGATGGCACTCTCCTGAAAATATCGAGGGTGTATCCTGAGAACACGCCGCTTATTTTACCAATACCTTGTGGTAGACGTACAATTCTCTATGAGAATATCGGAGCTGATGATATAGAGCATATTATTGACAGGGTTATCAGCGGTGATTTCGTAATAGAGGATTACGACAGGTTACACGTCTTGTCACCTAGAGCTAGCTACTATGCATTGAATGAGGCTGCTCTCATAAGTATTGACCATGGGAGAGTATTGAGGTTTGAACTAGAAATAGTGACACCTGGCATGAGATCTCATCTTTTCTTCTATGGAGATGGCATAATTATCTCGACGCCTGCTGGTTCGGCCGCCTATAACCTGTCGGCGGGCGGCAGCCTAATGGAGTATTCTGTCAGCGGGATCAGTGTTGCCCCTTTGAATCCTATGGAACTGAATATCAAACCAATAATAGTGTCGAGGCTCTCAAAACTACTTGTTAGAATACATGGCCACGTCGATCTGTACGTTGATGGGGAAAACATGGAATCCATGGAGAAGGGCTCGGAGCTTCTCGTCGAGATGGATTTCCGTAGTTTTAGAATAATAAGGCTGAGTGGACGTAGAGATGTGGCTAAGAAAGTATTCGATAGGAGGAGGCTCTTTTTCGTCCAATAAAAAGATCTGTATAGTACTTGATACAGGAGCTCTCCTAGCTAAGTTTCATTTGATAGCGAACATAGGTAATGCGGACTACTTTGCCCCGGCAGAGGTGTACGATGAAGTTAAGGATAAGGAGAGCCGGGAAGCCCTAGAGCTAGGACTTAGTATAGGCAGGATCAGTATTGTTGAGCCTGAATCGACAAGCATAGATGAGGCTATGAGAACTGCTAAAAAGATAGGCGAACTAGTTAAATTATCACGCACAGATATAGTAGTCGCTGCCCTAGCCCTCACTCTCAAAAAGAAGTGTGGAGCAGTAGTAGTTATAACCGATGACTATAGTCTCCAGAACCTCCTATACCATATGGGAATAGGGTTCAAGCCCCTCCGGACCACAGGGATCAAAAAGCCCAGAAAGTATCGTGCTTTCTGTCCAGTCTGCGGCTATGTGCCCTCAAGCCCCAAGGAGACTCTATGCCCGCTATGTGGCTCAGCGATAATTAGGAAGAGGGCTTCCTAAGAACTGCAATGAAAAAGCCCGGCATATCATCTATATGTGGCCCAAACCTGTAGGCTGTACAGTCGCTGAAAACAAGTTTTTCCGCATACGGTACTCTTCCAAGATCAACGCATTCCAGGCCATATTTTTTAACAGCATATAGTATGTTGCCCTCGTTCTCCTCGTATGTGAGTGTGCAGGTGGAGTATACTATCCTGCCTCCCGGCCTGACAATATTCTTCGCGGGTCTGAAGAACTGTCTCTGATATAGATAACTGTTCACAAGATCAGACCTTCTCGTCCTTATTTCTATCTTTGGCCTAACACCAAGTCCTGTGCACGGCGGATCTATAAGTACTGCATCGACTTTATTCTCTCCCAGCAGATCTACATCGATATATCTCGTATCAGCCGGAGTAAGTACTGTGTTCAAGTATAGTTTAAGCCTAGTGAGGGTTTCACGTACTCGTTCCACCTTTCCCAGATTACGATCGAAACCAAGTATTCTGGCGCTCCCCCTTGTGAGTTGTACTATATGGCTTGTCTTACCTCCCGGGGAGCAGTTCATATCGACTATGAGTTGCCCGGGCCGAGGATCCATGAGTCTAGAGACCATCATAGCTGGGAGGCTCTGTGGGTAAAAATATCCCATACTGTACTCGGGCATCTCCCTTATCGGGGGCGCACTGTACACGCTCTTAATGGTTCTGGCTATAAGGCCGTGCTTCATCTTCTTGAGCTGGTTGGAATCAACAACAGTGATACCTATGGCGACAGGCCTCATGTTCGGAGCCATGATCGTGACAGCGTCTCCACGCCTGAAAGGATCATAGCTGACCACGCCGGGAGCATAGGTATTGGCGCCCATCAATATGGATTCTGCCGCGTGTCTGTTAACCACTATCTTTTTCTCGAGCACCTCAATTCTAAAGGGGCCTTCAAGGACAATGTATAGTGCTTCATCAACAAAGGGATCCGGGTAAACCCTTATCCCCCTTTCCCTTAGTCTATCTATAAGCTCGCCCCGTTTAATTAAGAATGTATTAACCCTCAAGTAGAGCCTCTTAGGAGGGATATAGAGTGCCTCGATAATACTTTTGCAGAAACTCCCCAGTGCGCGGCACAGGCTTCTCAACACGTATTCGTCCATGCCAATAACACCGAAGCCTCTACTAGGAAGAATAAATAACAACTAAACGGAAAATAAGAGTCTAGGATGATGATTATTGGTCTTTGGGGAAGCCCTCGAGGCGATGCCCTGGGGAACGAATGCTGATCTCGGGGCGTCATGTCCGCATGCTTCTCCATAGGGTTGGTGCTCTCCAAGCTTTAATGACAACGTTATCCCTAGGTATCCTTCTGAGAAAAGTGGACATTGCCCCCTGCAAGCAGACTCGAGGCGATGAGGCCTAACTGATCTCGAAAACCATAAGGATGTAGCCGAGAAGTCAATGGAATATGGTCCCGATATTGTGGTTGTTAAGCGTGGCACAAATGGTGGACTACGCGATAACGAGAAGTGGTGAGTAATACGAGCTCCTAGCGTTCAGTATAGGCGAGGTCGTAGACACAACTAATGCCGGTGATGCCTTTACTTCAGGCCTATTACTAGGTCTCTTAAGGGGGTACAGCCTCAGGGAGGCTCTTATTTATGCCGATGCTGTGTCAGCATTAAGGTTGTGCGTCTGGATAGCCATTGCATTCCAAGCCATGACGAGGTCGTTGAGTTTGTATGGGAGAAGAGTTTATGGTAAGAGGTATTTTAGGGAACAATTTTTGCCGGTGAGTAATATATCAGTTACTGTATGTTTTTCTTCTCTTATGTAATATAACATATGTTATTAGTGAGATAATGATAAATATGATAAATCCGGCTATATACGTGTACATGGAATTACCTGTCCTATGAGTTGATGGTGAGAGTGTGCGCCTAGTAGTACATGGAGTAGTACATGTCGCGGAGCTTTTAGATGTTGTAGTGCCCAGGCTTGTTACACATATGTGTCTATTATTTTCATATGAGAATCTATAGTTAGAAAGTGGTGTAAACCCTGTTAATGTTAGGTAGACAAGGACGGTGTTTATAGTGTCTGGAAATGGCCTCACGACGATCCACTCCCTAGTAATATTTATCCATCTCTTGTTTGGTGTCCTGAAACAGTTTCCTCCAAGGATATAGCGGAGTATAAATGAGGTTGACGCACCAATATATATCTTCATGTAGCTGTCAGGGCTTATAAGATCAGGAATATCTGTAGGTGGTATTAGCGGGGATCCTATAAGCTTACCCACCATATATGTCCTGTTCTCGCCAAGGTACTTGTCAAGCAATACTGATTGCTCTCTGATCCTCAAGTACGTGTTGGCACCGTAGCCGCTGATACTTAGACCTATAAGTAGGGCTGCATCGCCCTCGTCAACTCTACTCCGTGGATATAGTATTCTAATATCCGTATAGAGATAGCCTCCATTGATTGTTCTTATGGCTAAGTCTATTGATGATGAATTACATATGGCTAGAGAATTGGAAATTAGTATATCTACGATGTGATGAGCCTCCCATGTTATTGGGAAAATGTTGTATGTCTCGATAGGGTGTAGTAGGTCAGATAGTCTGTAGATACTGTCACTCATATTCATGGTCATATTAATGATCCTATCTAGGCCTATAGCATACTTAACCTTGTAATTTAGGGTGAAGCTTCCATTTGCAGATGGATAGGAGAGCCCATTATATTGCCAGCTAATCGCGTTGTAGTTGCCGGTGAAATTGACCCATATAATTGCGGGGATCCCTGTATACTTCACTCTCAACTGGTATAGTGTTGTATTATGTTTCACTTTGAGGCTTAATGGTCTACCTAAGAGCGGTGTTACTATGAAAGTCTCTATCGCATTTTCCATAAAGCTCGTAGTTGCATTATTTGTGGCTTTAATTATAGCATCTATAATCGACTTATTACCACTAATATTTATCCTTACAACCCCCGATCCCATCCCAGAGATTATACTTGAGATGTTGTAGACCCTATAGTGATACTCGAGATAAATTGTCTCGGATGAGGAATTATTAATAGTTGTATTTAGCCTCAGGGATCCTCTTCCCCAGATCACCTTTGTCATCGGCGTGTTGGCGGGGATCATTTTTAAGCTGAACGTTGATATGCTTCGTATCATGGTATTATTTATATGTGCACATAATGTGCCGTTAATCCGTGTATTAAATAGTGGTAGAGGGATGGGGAGTTCATTCTTTACCGGGCACCTCAATATGAGATGCGCCATGGTGTATGAATAGCCCATGGGCTTGATTATCGCGGATATAAAGTTATTATATAGTGGGACGATGCCCTCATGAACAACTAGGCAGAGTTGCTGTAGCAATACAATGGCCAGTAATAGTCCAGCCATGACCCACTTGTTCAACAACTAAACACCCGGCTCACCAACTATATAGGTAGACAATATATTATATACTATCATATGATCATGGACTGACATGCTAGGCGGTGACTATAGGGACTAGAGATATCCCTGCCATACATAAGGGATAGATACTGTTCGAATAAGGTCACAGCCTAGAAGCATGGTTTGGGATCTATCAACTACTTAACAACTACCTAGAGTGCTTGCCTAGGAACCATTAAGGCAATCTTGCGGCTGTCTTCTCATCGTTCTCCTCAATGAAAGGCAAGAAGCTTTTTATATTTCTGCCTTAGTGATCAACAACAGTTTTCTGGCTTGTAGTTTAAAACCTTATATAGTTCTGGTTTCATATATTCTGATGTTTAAATAAACCAGGTATATATGAGAGTATAATTAGAATATAAGTTAATGCTTGGCGACACCATGCTTCGCTTATGGCTCCGCCCCAATCATTTAGAAGGATTGTTGTGGATGCCGTAAACTTCTTTGAGGAAAAGCTAGGAGAGTGGTGCGGGGGGTGGGATTTGAACCCACGCAGGCCTACGCCATCGGGTCCTGAGCCCGACCCCTTTGACCTAGCTCGGGCACCCCCGCATCCATTATTGGATTTAAGTGTTGGGGTTATAAATGTGGTTTTCCGGGTTTTCGCTGATTTTTCTGGCTATTTCTTGGGCTTTTCTGGCTAGTTTTTCCGGTATTATTCCTTGTTCTACGAGTTGTTCTAGTTCTTCTTCGTCTATTGTCTGTATTTTTGTCTTTGTTATAGCCACGTCTATTGCTAGGTCGTGGTATTTTATTTCTCGGGGCAGTATTTCTGGCGGCGTGTTTATGTTTACGTATGTTCCTAACCATTCTTCTCCTCTGTAGTAGTTATGGCTTATCCACCACTCTCCCGTTTTTATGAACATGTAGTCTATATCTCCCGGTTTTTTCTCTATGTTTAGTCCATCGTATACTCCATTGGAGCGCATTGTTCTTTTAATAATGATTATTGTGCCATCTCTGCCCGTCTTTATCTTGTGTAGTGTTCCCGGGGTTAGATGTAGTTTTTCCCCTGTAGGCTTTATGTGTGTGATCCCTATCCTAGCCTCCTTATTCTTCTCCAGAATATAGTCTCTGATACTACGTGAGGCATTCTCTCTCGTGAACACTTGTTTCTGGACCAGGTATTCCGTATAGTCTACTAGCTCGCTGAGGCTTTGGTCATGTGTTGATTTTAAGCTGTGATGCCCGGTTATCGTTGGGACTACTTGGTTGCGTATCTCATCTAGTCTCTCCTTAGCTGTACTTGTGAGACCTATCAGGCCGAGGTATTCTCCGGGATAGATTATTGTCGGTTCTTTAGGGGGCTCCATATGTAGGATCTTGTTCAGTTTTTCCAATAGTTCGTCTATCTCTCTCGTTATGTCTTCGTCCGAGGCATACATGCTACTGCTTCTTAGATGTACGCCGACTCCTTTTCCATAGACCTTGGATGCGGCGAGGGCTAGTAGGTAGTCCCTCCTAGCCTTATCCCTTATGTGCTCTGATGCTGTAAGTTTAGGGACACCGTGGATTAGCGCGACGTATTTTCCAATGATCCTAATATTTGTTGTAAGTCTGATCTTTTCCCCTGGCTTGACAGGGGGTCTTGCCACGGCCAGAATGATTTTTTCTCCTGGCCTCTTCTTACAGTTGAATAGTTCTCCTTCAAGGCCAAGTGGTAGCTTGACCCGGCACACTCTATCATTATTTTCGGTGATTATTCCGGAGACTATGCTCCATAGGCCTAGCCTTGAGCGCCATGTGAACACATCTTCGAGCGTCTCTACGAGTAGCTCGTAGACGTGTCTGGCTGGCTCCGGAAAGCCGATCACTAGTATCTCGTCGTTGTCTGCATCCTTCACAGTCACTTCTGCTGGGCTTGTATTGAAGCCTATACATAGTCTTTCCTGTATAGGCTTGCTGGCCTGAACAATAGTGTAGCTATGATCAAAAAGAATTTTGGATACAGCTGTCGCTATGATTCCACGCACACGTACATTCGCCAAGCCGAGACCACGCTAGTCTCTAACTGTCTCGAGTATAGCGATGATCTGCCATATTTTGGTCCTCGTGTTTATGGGCATGTTCGGGTCCTGGCTTATGGAGTCCAGGATGCTTATAGCGTTGGCGGCTCTGACGCCTGGACTATACTTCGTATTACGTAGCTGGTTAAGAGCCTCTGTAGCGGCTCTGCGAATGTTTCGTGGTACACCAGTATCATTAATAATACTCATAAGCATGAACATGGCGTTCCTTATTTTTGTCTCATTATCGATTATCGTGGCCATAACGCTCACCCCTAATGGCTTATTTTATAAGCGGAGCGTCTCCCTATTTTTCCATAACAGGTATTTGGTATTAAATAATAATCTTTATTTAAACTTGTACTTCACAATGTAATACTAATAATAAATATTTCATAAATATACTGTCTGGCTATAGAGCAAGGCATTATTGTAGGTGGCAAAGAATGAGTAGAATCAGCCGAGACAAGGTTATTAGGAAAATGGCTGAACTCATGAAAGCAGGGGCCGTGATGCTTTCTGAGACATGCCCTGTTCAGGGATGTAATCTACCATTATTCAAGCTCAGATCAGGAGAGATAGTCTGCCCTGTTCATGGAAGAGTAGTTGTTGTTCGGAGCGAGGAAGAAGCAGTTGAGGTCACTAAGAAGTACAGCTTGGCTGGTGTACTAGATAAGTTAGAAGACTACGCGATTAAGACAATTGATTCTATGGTGGGAGAAGCTTCTGATCCATCACTTATCATTGAATGGCTAGAAGTGATTGAGAGAATTGAGAGGATCAAGAAGATGGTTAAGGCGAACCCTAGAAGTCAATCCTAAGCTTCTCAGCAACCTGTTTCTTAACATCCTGATAAACCTCGTTGAAGCTTCTTGATGCATCCACCATTATGAGTAGTCCTTTATCAACAAGGTACAAGTAGTTCTGCCTGACCTTTTCGAGGATTTCCAGCTGTTCGTACTCGGGGAACCTAGACGATAATCCCCTCCTTCTCTTGAGCCCTAACTCGGGATCTATGTCTAGGTAGATCGCTATGTTGGGCCTCATGGCGAATCTGTTGATCTCGAGTATCCAATCTATCGGTGCTCCCATGGCTCCCTGGTAGGCCGCACTACTGTAGTAGTAGCGGTCGCACACAACTATCTTGCCTTCACGGATGGCTGGTTCTATGACCATTTCAATGTGTAGTAATCGGTCGGCAGCATATGTTAGGGCGTCTAGAAAAGCTGACCGGAAACTGTTGTACTCGTTCTTAAGTATCTCTACATAGCGGGTATTGTATGGCTCATACGTGTATAGCGCTTGGTACTTGCTTTTTTCGAGGTCTTCTAATAGCTTATAGGCTATACTAGTCTTGCCAGCCCCATCTATTCCTTCCAGAACAACAAGTTTTCCCCTACTCAATAACCAGCACCTCTTCTCCGCGTCTGTGAAGTATTATGGCGTGCTCCCCGCTCTTAACGTGTCCTACTAATTCCTCGTACTCCTCCTTGACTATAAACAATGGTATATCTGCAAGGACTGCTCCAGCAATGAGTATCGGCTCGGCATCATACACAATTATACATGCTGGTGCATGACCGTAGTATTTAAGGCCATATACTATGTATGTGCCAACAGTTGAACCTCTTGTTCCGGGGAAGATCAGGGCTTTTCCGCCGATGTAGTAGCCCTCAACAGTTCTACCCGTCCTAGGATCTACTTCACCGAAGAAGCTGATCTTGTGATCGACTACTAGGGCTTCTGCCCTACAGTTGCCGTCAACAATGATCTTGTCGATCCTTATCCTCTTCAATACTTTGCACCGATAATGTCCTCTATGCTTGCGAGGTACACGTCTAGTTTGTGTAGTCTTCTTAGATAGAAGAATGCCTTACCACTATTAGTGACCACTAATCCGGGTTTATACTTGAACCTCGTAACCACTGGGCATGTGCCAGCAATAACTTCTATACCTTTCTTCCTAAGAATACCAAATTCTCTTGCGAACACGCTAGACACTATAGGTGGTATTGATAAGATCATTTTACCCCTAGTCTTCCATAAGCACTTTTCTAAAGAACGTTTTATCCTAAGCATCTCGGTGCCCGAGAGGTGTGGGCACCCAATATAAGCAAGATCATAATCTCCCCCGCTCCACAAGTAGTCTCTATAGTTTTTCAGAAGATCCTCCCTCCTCAATGATATCTTGTCAACTATATCCTCCCCGTAGGTTCTCGGAGGCGTCACTCCACGGATCACTACTAGGGCGTGGCTCCCGGTCGCGGCTGCAGACGCCAGTAATAGCTTGATCTCATGGATACTTGGCCTCGGAGTAAGTTCCAGCAGGGGTATATTGTTGATGCTCTCCCCGATCCATAGGCCTAGGAGGCTCGCCGTAAGATCATCTAGCCGGTCATGGAATCTAATCATAACCCTAGCCGTACGCTCCTCGATCTTGTGGAGGCCCGCGTCGTATATATATCCTGTTATTGATGCTAGGAGCGCTATAGGGCCCCCCTCCCTGTTCGTCCTGGCTCCATAGAAGCTGTTAGCCATAGCTACAGCATTGCTCTCCCCCCACGCCAAGTGCTCATGGGGTGCGGGTGCTCTCAGCATGTATGGAAGGCACGTATAAGTGGGTTTTACTCTCATTTTCTCGAGTGCTTTATTGACGAGGAATTGTTGCTCTAGATAACTATGATCGATCAGACTCGATTCTCCCGTGAGGTCTACACAGGTAGGATTGGACGTGGTGTAGACGATGGTTTCCGCACCACTCCTGGCTAATTCTTCTAGAAACTTTAGGCCCGGCTTACCTATGTTTGTGTAGGATATGCCGGAAACATGTGCATGCCTTATCTTAACTAGCCTGTTGGCGCCCAGCGCCTCCCCTACCCGGACAATCACCTTTAGGGCTTTCGCTTTTACCCAGCCTTCTTCTCCGGCAAGAATTCTTTCCTGTTCCCTGGTCAGGTACATTAGCTGGGCTTCACCATCCTATACTTTGTCCACGGCTCGGACAACGGCTTTGTCGCATCTATGATTACCTTATCACATACTCCCTCATCGCATCTAGGGTCTAATGTGCTTCCCCTAGTCCTTCTGATCACATGTATGTCCTCGCTCGGTTTGACGCGTGTCGCTATGGCCCATTCAACCATGAATGGATCATCCACGTCAATATCGTGATCAATAACGATGACTAGTTTGGCACTGGGGTGGGCGGTGAACGCGGCCATTCCGGCGTTAACTGCTTCTCCCTCTCTCGTTTTCTCGATTGAGACGATTATATGTAGCCATGAAGAGCCTCCGCGCGTAAGTCTCACGGACTTGACTCCGGGCACGGCTTTCTTTACGCTCTCATATATTATTGGCTCCTTCGGGAAACCCATGAACATGTAGTGTTCATGATAGCCCGGGACTATTACGTGGACCATTGGGTCATGTTTTTTGTTCACGTATATCGCGTCAACCTCCAGTACTGGCTGTAGCCTCTTCTTATCGACCATTCGGAGGATATCGACAAAGGGGCCCTCCCATGCTTCCTCCTGTGTTATCCTTCCCTCGATTATCACCGAGGCGTTTACCGGGACCTTTAGACCGTGGATCGGGGTTTCTACGACCCGTTTATCCCCGGTTATCCTAGCATAGATGTCTAGCTCGTATTTCCCGAGCGGTGGGCTCGTCGCGGCCGCTAGCTCGAAGACAGGGTGTGCGCCCAGGATGACCGCTATAGGTGTGTCTTCTCTTTTCTCAGCATGTTTTTTAACTATGTAGTAGAGGTGGCGTGGGACTATTCTCAGTGTTGCTCTGCGCGGCCCCAGCCTCATAATCCTGTGTATGCTGGCGTTATGGATGTTGTTCCATTTAGCAATAACGATAGATCCGGTTAGATAGTATCCCCCGTCTTCCCGGTAGAACTTTATGAACGGTATATCTTTGAGACTACCACTATATTTCTCATAGTAGTCTTCGAATAATTCAAGACTGTATTTTGGGGGCGGGCTATTAATAGCGTTGATGTATTTTTCGTAGAGTTCTGTATCATTGTCTACTTGGGACAGGTTATACAGATCTTTTCTTGTCGTTATTACGTTTGAGTAGCAGGGTAGTTTTGCTCCTTTAACTCTGTATATGTATAGGGTGTCTGGATTCTTGCTGCTTATCCTTGTTATGGTGTATTCGGTCTCTATTTCTCCTAGATCCTCTATTTTCTTCCCACTAACCAGGTTTATTGCAGGGTGAACAAGCATTTGCCTAGCACCTAGTATTCGAGCAATGATTCATGATATTCTTCTGTGAGCTTATATCTTGCGAGTCTGACTATGTGTGTATTTGTTAGTTCTTTCGTCTTCAAGTAAATTGTCCCGCTTGTGAAGTCTATTTTCTCGATCATCGCGGGATAGTCTGTTTGGTCACCAATAAGGGCTGCATAAGCTCGTTTCTCGAATCCGGCTACGTAGTATCTTATTCTCTGTACGCCGAAAGCGTTTTTCAATAGGTCGAGTCGCGGGTTCTTGATCGGTTCTTGGACAACCATGTATAGGGTGTCTGGGGTCTTTGACGCATAGAGTGGCTTCACACCAATTATCTCCTGTATTAATGCGGGATCCACTAGTGCTCCATGGAATAATGGGTGGCCTGAGATTATAGTGGTGGCGAGCCCTAGTTTTACTGGTTTGCCGCCGTCAAGGTATTCCTTGTATTTTTCTGATCTCAAATACCTTCTATCTTCTCTATTTCTCTCCCTCTTGCTGGGCGGCGGCTTGATCATCTTCACCTTTATCCTGATTGAGCCGTATTTCTTGTAGATCTCGTAGAGACCATCCCCGATAACTACTAGGTGGTCAGGTCTTATCTCCTCGATGAGTGTTGACTTGTATATTGTTGCATAGGTATCCATTACCCATCCATCAGTATCTATTATAACAGGCGATCTATTGTCTCGTATGGAGATATCTATCAATTGTTTTATGGCCTGTATTATTTGGAACATGTGTCCCTGGGGCTTGATATCTCCTATAAACTTCATTGCCCGGGGCTTGAGGGTCCTCATCCACACGGTTTTCCCGCTTGGATAGGATAGAGTTATGAAGCCTGGGGGCCCTATGTCTGCCTGTCCTACATCACCATCTATTATCGCTGGTTTTTCACCCTTGTTGAGCGCAATGTTTGATAACAGTATTGATACGGATGATTTCCCCGAATCCACTTGGCCGATAACCATTATTTTGTGGGGCTCACCGTTGATTATTTCCTCAGCTATTTTTCTCCATTCAAGATACGGGTCCTCTTGGCCTGCTGCCTGAATCGTCCCCTCGGAGCCAAGGTTTACTTCTAGTACCGATTCTTTCAGGGCCAGGATGGTATAGCTTCTGAGTCTGTGTATGATTATTCTCTCGCCGGCACTATATAGTGCTCCAAGAACTTCTATTTCCCCCGTGACCACGTTTAGTGCAGCTGGGCCGAAGACTCTTATAAGCTCACCTTCTGCTAGATGGATTCTCGGCATCTTAGGTTATTACCTCGATGCCTTTTCTTAGTGCGATTGATAAGGCTGCATAGGCGTCCTTGTTCCTATATGGTTTGAGCATGTTTTTTATTCTCTCAATAATCTCTCCCGTGCCGTTTTTCGGCGTTGTTTTTGTCTCATCCACTATTTCTACAGCTACGTCCCTCTCGGCTTTTTTCAACGTGTATGCTATTCTCCACCCATTGTGGCATTGCCCGATCCTCACTTTCAGAGTCCTGTAAGGATATTCCTGTTTGATCCTCTCAATCTCTTTAGTTAGTGAAGCCTTTGGATTTAATCTCTTCATCTCGAGGATCTCTGAGTCTCCCAGCACTATAATGTATGGACTGGGCCCGGGATCAACACCTACTATAATCTCATTATATGTTTCTTTGAGCCTTGTTCTCAGGATTGCTTTTTCGAGGACTAGTGGCTGGTGTTCTGGATCATATATTATCTCCAAGTCTTTTCTCTCCGCAACTTGGTCGATGAAGTACTTGTAGTCCGTATAGAATATGCTATAGTATGGTATGTTGTCAGGTGTATAGTATAGGCTGTAAGGTATTCTGCGAGCTTTAAGCCTGTCAAGGACTTCCATGAACCATCTTGGATCATATATTGCAAGCACAAGTGTTCTGTATCTTGGCATGTTCGGTGTCAGTTCTTCCACCCTTTTTCTGCGAGAGGGTTTTCAGACTATAATCCTTTATATTGTATCCTCTATTTTTATCCTCATGTAACCGCTAATAGGTGGTGCAATAATTTTTGGGTGGCGCGCGGAGCATTACTGGCTGGGGTGTGCTCGACAAGATTGTCGGGTCCCCGCCGCGCGCCATCCTATTTTATGGGGAAGCCGGTATCGGTAAGACGAACATGTTGCTATGGATCGCGAAGAATGTGTGTAGGGGGAGTCGCCCATGTATCTATATCAGTACTGAGGGTTCCTTGTACCAGGGGATCGTTGCACGTAGGCCTGAGGACTACGAGCATGTATTGTTTGGTGAGACCAGGGATTTGTATGGTCTGCTTGAGACGATTATTCGAGGGGTTTACCCTGTTGATCCTTGTGCTGTGTTTGTGGATAGTATTAACGCTCCGTTCCGAGAGGCGTCGGGGTCTGAGGAATCTATACCCTTATTTGGACTCATACTTGCTCTGTTGAGGAGGAAGATCGATGAGGGTAGGGCCTACTTGTTCGCTTCGGCCCAGGTGAGGGGGTTGACTGAGCTTGAGCCGCGTGGTGAGGGGGAGGAGGTTGTTGCTAGCGGCATGTCTATTCTTGAGTACTGGTTTGACGTAATAGTTTTCCTGGGTGCAGAGGAGGGACTCCGCTATGCCCGTATTGTTAAGCCTGAGGGCTTGGAGGCTGAGGCATACTTCGTGATCGAGGATGGGGGTGTTGAATGGCTTGAGTCTCTCGAATAATGTTTTCATAGTGTGCTTTATGCTCTGGTTCATTAGATATTATGTGCCCCCAATGATCGCTAATGCTTCTCCACTACTAGTTAGTGGTTCCCATCCTATCGATGGCGGTAGGATATTTATCGATGGCAAGCCCCTGCTCGGGCCTGGTAAGACTGTTGAGGGCTTCATCACTGGGGCCTTGATGGCTCTTTTCTCTTCGATGCTTGTATCAGTTATTGTTGGTGACGAATATTTTGTCCCCTACGGTTTTATCGGCGGCGTCGTTGGTTTACTGGGGGATATGGTGGCTTCGTTCTTTAAGAGGCGCTTAGGACTTAAACGTGGTGATCCGCTCCCCATTATTGATCAGCTGGATTTCGCGTTTGCCTCAACCCTATTTTACTGGTTGGTTGAGCCGGGTTTTGCTTCTAGGCCTTTGTTCGTACTCTACGCTTTTATCATTATCCTGGTTCTCCATGTTGTCACTAATAATATTGCCTATTATATGGGGGTTAAGGATAGGCGATGGTAGTTTTTCGCTAGGTTTATTATAGGTAATGTTTTAAGGTGGTTTGGATTGATACTACTGCGTAGTTGGAGCGGAATAGTTGAGGGGTGCTGTGGTTGAGGATCCCCAAAATGATAGTGACGTATTGTCCAAGGTGTAGGACGCATACACCGCATACTGTGACGATTTATAAGCATGGCAAGAGGAGGAGCATGGCTCAAGGTGAGCGTAGATACACGGCTAAGAAGAAAGGTTATGGTTCCAAGAGGAAGAGCGAGCAGAAAAGATTCGCTAAAGTTACCAAGAAGGTCGTGCTTAAGCTTAAGTGTAGGAAATGCGGCCATATCTTACATAGGAGAGGTATTCGTATGAAAAAATATGAGCTCGTGGAGGTGACGCGTTAGCCATGGTTAAGAGGAGGAGGATCCTTATCCCTCAGCCTAGGAGTAGATTTTTGAAGGTTGTGTGTAAGACCTGTGGCGCTGAGAATGTAGTGTTCAGCCACGCGACCTTCCCGGCTCGATGCAAGGTATGTGGTACTCTGCTTGTCAGACCTACAGGTGGGAAGGCCGAGATTATAAGAGAACATGCCGAGATCATTGCTGAGCTTGGATGATAATGTTTCCATACTTGTTCTTCATTTATTCTCTTTGAATATATGAACCTATTCCTCGCAGGATGTATAGTATTCAATGAGCTCATTTTTGATTTTTAATAGCAGTAAAATAGATATGCTATTTAAAAATGAGTTTTATGTTATTCTTATTCTCTTGATTAGAACAATGCTGTGCCTACTAGTATTGTGATGAAGCTGACTAGCGGCACTGTTATGTTGTCATCGATCGGGTTGGACTCGAAGTGCTCTACAATGCTTGCTAGTAAGCCTGCTAGTGCCCCTATCCATCCTAAGGCTATATATCCTATTGGTATGACCACTGCGGCCATTGCTATATTTCCTATCCATGATTTTGTTCTTTTATTGTATAGCATGTTTCGAACAATACCTGTCACGCCGTCGCCGAACGCCATAAAGGCTATGGGTATTACACCGTACCACCAGTTGTGGAAGATTAGCCAAGCAAGCGTAATGATTACTCCCCACATAATTATGAAGTGTATCTCGTAGTTGTTTTCCTCTACTTGGAACCAGTTCATTAATTGTTTCCTTCTTCTAGGCAGCCATGTCAATATAGCCATGACTCCAGCGAGTAGTGCTGGGAATAATGGTGTTGTGTAGAAAAATGGTACGAGGACTGATACAAGTCCTCCAGCTAGTATGTGTATTACTTTCCTATTGTAGTAAACGGCCTTGATATGTGTCATCCCCTTGGCTCGCATCTTCTGATACAAGAACTTCGTCAGTGGTCCGACAACGAACATCACCCATAGAAACAAGATCAGGGTAATTAAGCCCTCCCTGACCAATACATTAATACCCATACCCTTCACCAAACCTGGCACATACAATATATACAGCTAAGTATAGCTACACACTAGAAAATCTTCTAGATGTAAATATAAAAACCATACAGGCACAGAAAACCCTCGGGGATGATGAAGGCCGTACTCACGGAAATAGGTGAAGAAACCTTTAAGTCCTGACCACGCCAGAAACGCAAAACGTGTGATGAAGGCTAGATAAACTGAAGTTCACAGTGATGAAGGTTTCTGGTGCTGAAAACAATTATAGAATACATCAATCCTAACATGAAGCATGACCAGAATGATTTGAATGATCATTAATACCATTGTGATATTGTATAGCTTAGTCTAAAACATAACCATTTGTTTTAAACAAATAATTATGTTTTTGTTCAATTCCTAATAATTTTAGTAAAATCTATAACTACCGTTGATATACTTGCAGACCTGGTAGATACTATTATATCCAAAATATCTCTTTACCTTTATGTTTGCTTTCTAGCCTAAATAAGCTAATAAAATAACAAATATTCCGCCAGTAAAAGCTACTGCAAGTATTTGTGTCATAAGTATTTATAGCATCGCCATAATCTGTTATTCCATTCTCAGGTAATGCTCCCATAAAATAAACAGAAGAAATGGTGGCGGGGCCCCCACAATGGTAGCGGGGGGTGGATTTTCCCGGGGCGGCTGTCCGCAGGGTCATATTCACTATGTGTAATGAGTATTATTGACCCTTTTAAAACTTACTACAAATCTTAGTCAAAGCCCTTTTCTTAGCTTGATGATGAATATCCAGAATGTTATATAGATTGCATACGTTAATTTTCTACTAATAACTAATCTATAAAATCCCCAGGTCTCGCCATAATTATATATCCTAGAATCTATGCTGATTTTCCTAAGCATTTTTTGAATATCTAACAGTCCGTAATAGTTCACAGAATTAATGATAATTCTATATTTTTGTTTATCAATATGTCCTTCATCATCTATAAATGCTGAGATCCAATTAATGAGTATATTGGGACTTTTTCTTATGAATGCTTGTGCTCTCCATAATTTTGAATTATTTGCACCTAAACGTCTAAGTGTGTAGTAAAGATATCTTGATTTAACTCTTGCTATATAGACGTGCTTTTTGGATGAATATATAATAGTTGGGCTTATCATCAAAACGTTATATACGTCTCTAGCAAATGAACTAATTAGTTCAATTGGTTTATTAGTATATTCTATAATGTAACGTTTTCCTCTATCTCCCTTCTCGACATATATATGTCCATCTCCGCAAATATGTGCATGAATCCTTGCAAAATGAGGATTATCCATTAGAGACATATTATTCCCATTTAGATAGAATAGGAGAATATAAAGCGGACAGCCGCCCCGTTTTGAACCACCGACCTCGGGGTGTCCCTGAGGCGGCAGCCTCTTATGAGCTTCGCGGGGCGGGGCTACCGTCCCTGCTACTACCTTTATTATCGGGGGTCTTATAAAGTTTTATTCTTAGGTGTTATGAGTAAGCCTTTTCTTTTATTGTTAATATAAATTTCGACATTAAGTTCTATCCCTTCTTTCCAGCCTAAGGCTTCAACTAATTGTTTTGGTAGTGTTATTTCATAGGTGTAATATTTTTGTTTACCTTTCCTCTTTCTAAGTTTCATTATTTCACCAAGAAATACTATATAATCGTAGATAATAAATTTATATAGGAATTCTTTACAGAATTCCTAACAGAGGTGAAGAAATGAAGCGGTCTATGGGTAATATTACCGCAAATTTGCTGGAAAATTACGGATCAAACTATCTTAATAAATGGAAATCAAGAGAACATTTACTGGGTAGAAGAAAGTTTTTGGTATATAATGTCGATGAACAAATAAAGTCAGAAATTCTATTTCTTCTTTATAAAGAACTTCACAACATAAAAACAACTACCTTTAAAGAAGTAAAGTTCTTGAGTAAGTGCTTAGTAATTAGGTCAACGCATGAGGCCCCGCTATGGTATAGATTGGGCTTAGCATTAAGCGATGGCTCTGTCCTAGGTAAAAGTAATATAATATTCTCTACATCAAAACCACACACAATAGATGCCGTGATGTATGGATTTAGTTATATAAAAATCTACGTAGCTAGATACATGCTAAGTATAAAAACTAACAAGATAATACCTGTTATTAACATCGTAGTGAAGGATCCGGATACTGCATTACTTCTAAGACGTATTAAAGAAAACAAACTAGATACGGATCAATTTATAGATGCACTCGTTAATGATAGAATGACGTTGGCACAATTCCTAGCTGGGATAATAGATGGTGATGGAAGTATAGATCGTGATAATATAAGAATATGCATTGATAAACGTGATCCTCTATACACGATTTTACAAAAAATCTTTAGAAATAATTTGGTTTATGATGAAAACGATATATGTTAAGGATAAAAACACGAGCCGTTAGGGAACTAAGCATTTTAGAAGAACTAATAAATAACATAGTCTCGGAACATAAGAAAACTATGATTAAAAGAATCCTGAGAAAAAGAAAAAGATTCGTTCTAAACAACATCACATTAACAAATTATAAAATTAAAGAAATCCTAGACAAACTTGATAATGATGATCTAAAAACACTTACCTTATTTAAATTTAGAAAAAAGCAAAAATATACCTATGCATACATCTCCTTTAACAAAAAGAATAAAAACTACATATTCAGCTTAATTAACAAGCTACTCTATAAAATAGAATCCGTACTTTCCTTAAACCTCCTCGATTCTGTTAAGGAAGGTAACAGAGAATATGTAATTTATAATCAAAGAATAGTAGAACTTATCAAAACACTTAGAATACATATTGAGATGGGGAAGGGACGGTAGCCCCTACACCTCCCGCGGGCTACCTGGCTGCCCTACCCCGCTGTTTTGCCCCGCCGTATTGTTTGTGGTGTTTTTCGGTGGTTATAAGGTTTTTCTTGGCTTGCTCTTCTTGTGTGTTATTTCTTCCTGTGAGAGGAGGGAGAGGAGAGGGAGGGAAAAAGGGTTATTTTAGCTGGTTTAGCGGGGTGTATGTTTTTGCTGGTATGTATGGTAGGATGTGGCGGGTTGTTTTTGGGCTGTATACTTTTCCTTGTCTGGCTATTTCTATTACTTCTTGTTTTGTCGGCGGTTTTCTCAGAAACAGGTAGTTGATTTCTCCTTTTTTGAGGTCTTGTATTGCTTCTTCGCGTAGGCCGTAATAGGCGAGCTTTATTTTTCCCTCTACGTTAAGCTTGTTTAGGATTTTGGATACTTTCTTTTGTTCTTCTACGTCTCCCTTTATGATCCATGCTTTGCCATCTCGTGATAATATTATGAAGGCTATATCTCCCTGCTCCAATAGCTTTATCGCTTGCTCCACGTTGAGCTCGACCTCCTTGATGTCTAGTTCTTTAGACGCTTCTTGGAGGAAGTCCTCGATACCACCTATGATCGCGGGATACCATGTCTCGAGCCTGATACTATCGTCAAAGTAATCCACGACGATCGCGGGTGCTTTGCGATATCCCAGCTCTTTTAGAGCAGCCCAACGATGATGTCCATCAACAATCAAGTATTTATCAGTTCCCGGTATAGGGGTAACTATGATAGGCATATCCACAGCGCCTAAGTCCATGATCATCTTCTTGACATCCTCAAGGCGCCTAGTAACAATCTCCTCATGCGGCACCATATTATCAACATCGATCAGAACGGGCTCAACCCGCTTAACCGGTATATCTAGCTTCGGCAGCTTTATGATCACCGACACAAAGCACCAGCCCCACAGCATCTCAAAGCTTCTCTAGAGAGACAAGAATACACTAGCATCTATAAAACGGTAATTGCATATACATACAATACCTATTCGTAAATACATGGAAGAGAAGAAAAGAGAAAGAAAGGATTTTAGTTAGACTTAAAGAATTCAATGATTTTCTCCGCAATCTGGACGCCTGCCCTTTCCTGGGCTTCGATAGTCGTCGAGCCAATATGTGGTGTCAACACAACATTATCAAACTTTGTCAGCGGATGATCCTTAGGTAGAGGCTCCTCCTCGTACACGTCGAGCCCGGCACCGGCAATCCAACCATTAGATAATGCTTTGATAAGGGCTTCAGTGTCGACGACGCCGCCTCTCGCGGTATTTATCAGTATTGTTGAGGGCTTCATTAGCTTTAATCGCTCCTCGTTAATCAAATGTCTCGTTGAAGGTAGTAAGGGTACATGTAGAGTGACTATATCAGCCTCTCTCAAAACATCGTTAAGCTCCCTGTACTTGGCGCCAAGTTCTCTTTCAACATCCTCCATCTTTCCGCGAGCATCGTAGTAGATTATCTTCATACCAAAACCATAATAGGCTATGCGGGCTACCTCCCTGCCAATCCTGCCCATACCAATAACGCCGAGAACCTTGCCTCTGAGCTCAAACCCCATACACTGCTTCTTGGCCCAAACACCCTCACGCATCTTACGATCGGCGAAGGCGATCTTGCGTGCAACAGCAAGCATTAATCCAATAGCGAGCTCGGCAACACTCCTAGAAGGAGCACCGGGAGTATTTAACACGTTGATCCCTTTCTCCTTAGCCGCCTCAAGATCGATGTTATCAATGCCAACGCCAGCCCTACCAATAACCCTTAGCTTCTCCGCAGCCTCAATAACTCTCCTAGTAACCCTTGGCTTAGACCTCACAATGATGGCGTCGGCGTCCTTTATCAGCTTGACGAGCTCATCCTCGGAGGGGTACTCTTTAATAATGACTTCGAAGCCAGCGCTTCGGAGCTTCTCGATCGCTTTGGGATGAAGAGGTGCGGCAACCAGCACCTTTACCATAGCTTATCACCTACAACAATAGTATGGATACTTCCATCTTAATAAATTAGGTAACAGTGAGAAGAGGAAGAGAAGAAAAAGAATCAGCTGAAAATAATTATTTCTGTTTAAGCTCCTCAATAACCTCCCTTAAGTTCTTGAACAGCTCATCGATCTCTTCATCGGTGATATAGCCCATATGCCCGATCCTAAACGTGTACTCCTTGACGGGCCCATAGCCCTTTGCTATCTCGAAGCCGCGCTCCCTCATCTTGTTATAAACATCAACACCCTTGACACCCGGAGGCGTCTTAACAACAGTTATGGTAGGGCTATAGTATCCTGGAGTAGCGAACAGCTCCAAACCCAGGTCAAGTACGCCTTTTCTAATCCTTTCCGCACGCCTAGCATACATGTCGAGCCAAGCCTTCTTACCACCCATAGCCTCAATAGTTCTCAGCACAACGTTCAATGCTATAATCTGCGGTATCGGAGGCGTTGAGGGGGTAGACCATTGTTTCTCCAAGTACTTCTTGTACTTCAACAAGTCGAAATACCAGCCCCTGTTTGGAATGTTCTTGGCCTTCTCGAATACTGCCTCACTTACAGCAGCCATGGCGAGGCCGGGCGGTACACCGAATGCTTTCTGGCTACTGGCGAAGACCAGATCGAGGCCCCACTCGTCAACCTTTATGTCGGCTGCACCCATAGCTGAGACAGCATCGACAAACACGAGCTTATCATGCTCCTTAGCAACCTTGGCGAGCTCAGGCAACGGATTGAGGACACCTGTGCTTGTCTCATTATATGTTATTGTGACGGCTTCGACTTCAGGGTTCTTCTTCAACGCCTCGTCAAGCTCCTCGGGGAGAACAGGCTCGCCGGGCTTCTTCTCCAGCACGACAGCTTTACGACCGTTGCTCTCAACTACTTCACGGTATCTGTTGCCGAAAGCACCGATGATCGTTACTAGGACTTTGCCGCCAGGAGTTACGGCGTTCCTGATGCTGGCCTCCATGAACCCGGTACCGCTAGCAGGTATTAGAAGTACCGTCGCTTTTTTCGCCTCGAGGAACTCTGCAAGCCTTAGGGTTGTGTCGCGGTGGAGTGTCTGGTACTCCTTAGACCTGTGGCTGAACATCTGGAAGCTCATAGCCTTTAGTACTTCGGGAAAACACGCGACTGGCCCAGCAGTGAATAGTTTCAGCTTCTTAGGCCATATAATCTTCTCGACTTCGCGTAGGATCTCATCACAGTTCATGACACTACCCTCCAGTACGCTCCAGTCAATTTTGCCTATATAGAAATATGCTAGTAATATATGATTCCATACGATCAAGAAGAGGCGGTCCCAGTCGCTCCACCTACATCATCGCTCAGATCGTCTCTGCTCGGTCATCCCAGACATGTCTATAAATCCAATACCTTATATATCCAGATACTGATCAATAATCCTGGGTCAGATGATCATGGTGGAAGAAGAGATCGATTATAGCGAGATAGTGTCCGAAGATGTGCTGGATGAGATCGAGAAATATAAGGCAAAACCGAATAGGTGGAAAACAAGGAAAAAATACTCCTCTAGCAGAGACATAGTAGAAGCCGTAAAAGAAGCAGCCCTCCATGCAAGGGGAATACATCCCGATGAATACCCAGACCTAGTTTACCAGATACTCGAGAAACAAGGCTTTGATATAAGGTACGTTACTGTGAAAAGGATCTGGAGAACCTACGAGAAACTAGTAAGGACAGGAGTTACTTGACACATTACACGTTGTCTATTAATAATTAGCTGGTTAAGGGAAGAAGCCATGACAGGCAATAAGGATAGTGTCACGCCCGGAATCTATGTTAAACTACCATCTGGTACATGGGTGAAAATACAGGGAAAACTAGAGAGACTAGTAAGGGCGTCACGGAAAGGTAAGGGAAAAATGAAAACTAGTGTAGCATACACATTGATCGGTAAAAGTCTGGATAATCCTCCACAAAGGCCTAGCGGGGTACACGAGAGAATATATGTTTCCTCGAGTAGAATAACAAAGCTCCTCATAAAACTACTTGATGAGATCAAGATTGATAAGGAAATAATATTTGTCTGGCCACGGACCAAGGAGACCTATGTTATTGAAATATATCATCCGCGGAGAGTGATCGTTGACAGGATAAGAAGGCTTGCAGAAGAGCTAAAAATACTGAGGCAGATCAAGGAGAAAGCCGTAGGTTCCTCTTAACAATGATGTTTGGCCCGCTGTTCTCTATTATTATCTCCTCAATAGTGATCCTATACCCGCACACGGGGCATCTATAATAGAATGTTATTCTATGGCTCCCATCACTCATTCTTTCCGATTCTTCTACAAGGTACATTGGCTTGCCATCCTTTTTACAGTACAATGTACTGGCCATATCGCGTCCCCAGCAAAACACTCTATATTCCAGGGGTAAGTAGTAATTTAGTATCCAATATATACGTATGTTTAGAGAATAACTTCACCGGTGTAAAAGGAATGGACTTAATATATAAACTTCGCAAGTTGCATGAGGAGAGGGGCCTCGATGATATCGTGATCATATCTCCTGAGAATGTCGAGTACTTTCTCGGTGTACCCACCATAGCAGACTCAGTGATGGTGCTTTACAGCCATAAAGGAGACCTAGAAGTCTATGTGCCAATACTCGAGTACTACAGGTACAGGGACATGCTCAGCAAACAGGATGTAGAAGTCTATGCGGTATCCAAGAAGATCAAGCCAAATGATGCAAGGATCTTTGAGGGCGAATACAAGGATCTTTTCGAAAAAATAGGTACGGGGAAGGAGAAAATAGGGTGCGACATAGGCTACTCATCACCACTTATAAATCAACTACAAGAAAAGCTGGGAAAGAAAATAGTAGATATAACAGAAGCTATCACTAGCTATAGAGTGAAGAAAGAACCTTGGGAGATCGAGAAGATAAAGAAGGCAATAAAAATTACACAGAACTCAATAAAAGCACTAGTCTCCTACATCCAGGAAGGAATAACTGAGGCACAGCTCGCAGGAATATTCGAGCATAGAGCTAGACAGTACAACGTATCGCAGTATGCTTTCGACCCAATCATAGTCTTCAATCCAGGGACAAGCTATCCACACAATATACCCGGCCCTAACAGGCTCAGAAGACCTAACCTCATCCTAGTAGATGTTGGAGTCAAGTATCAGGGGAGGTGTAGCGACCTAACAAGAATGATCCTTTGGGGTAGACCCAGAAAAGAATGGAGGAGAGCATTGGAAGCCGTCAACGAAGCCATAAATGAGGTTATCGATAAAGCAGAGCCGGGGATGACGGGAGAAGAAATAACGAAGATAGCCATAGACGTCATAGCAAGATACGGCTATAAAGAGAGATTCATCCATGGACTGGGGCACGGACTAGGAGTAGTCGTCCATGAACACCCCTACTTGACACTAGGATCGAATACCAAGGTTGAACCCGGCATGGTGTTCACTATTGAGCCCGGCGTATATATACCCGGCGAATTCGGCATCAGAATAGAAGAAGATGCTGTGATGACCGAGAAAGGAGTGAAAATACTCTCGTCAAGCCTCGAGAGAATAATTACCCCGTAAGAAATTTTGGAAAATCAAGTATTTCTTTACCACCAATAAGCATTGATCTAAGATGGCTAATACTATCTGTCCTTCCATCGATCTTATTACCCTCAACATCAATAACGGGTAAGCCAAACCTCTTAGCAATAGCATAGCCACACGCAATATCAAGGTTTCTAAGCTTACCAGTATTATGAATAAATAATGAAAACCTGCCTATAGCCGCATATGTTGATTCGAGAGCTGCTGAGCCGAGCACCCTTATTCTTGAACCAAGCCTGTATCTGCCATGTAAATATCTCTCGACAACCACGAACAGCGATGGATCATTAGTATAAACAGTAGCTATACCCGATTCTAGCTCGCGGCGCTCATGCATAACTACTCCGTTGACATAGACGTTCTCTTCATCAAAACTATATATTTCACGTACAAAAACATTAGCAACAGCACCGCTTAGTGCCTGGCTCAAGTAGGGTCTATCAATGCTATAGAAAACCGCAGAAACCGCGGCAACCGGTATTCCGAGAACATAGTTGAGAGAACCATCCAGTGGATCTGTCAGCAAGATCAGATTGGGCCTATCACTTATTCTCACAATTCCTTTCTCTTCGGACACGATCAGTACATCTAAGCCTTCAGCCTTAACAAGATCAATTAAGAAATCCTCAGCAAGCCTGTCAGCTCTCCTTGTCGTATCGCCGGAGGCACCTCTGCCTAATACCTCGTCCAATCCCTTCGTTCCATGAATATCGCGCAGATATCCAGCGACCTCCCCGACTAGTCTTCGGGCCATTCTCTCTAGTTCTTTCGCATCCAACATAATTACCTCTTACGGGCTTGATAACATCCTAATATATAGGATTTAAACAGTACATAGTTATATCTCTTGAACAAGTAATATAATGAAGACAACATGGGTGATACGATGAAGCTTATAGAAGCAACATTCAAGCCTGCCAAGAACAAGGTCATCGAAGGCATAGAGGATACAGTACCGTTTATCCTATCGATCAAGGGAGTACATAGTGCATCACCGCCAGTAGCCTTCCTCATAATGATAGATGTCAGTTACTCTATGGATGGTGAAAAGATATTCAGGGCAAAACAGGCCGCGCTGAAAATTCTTGAGCTTATACGTGATAAGGACTATGTCGGCGTATATGGGTTCTGTGGTAAAGTCAAAGAAGTATTAAAGCCGATACCTTTCACCGACAAGAAGCTTGTCGAGAAGGCCATTGTATCGCTTAAGCTAGATAGTGGTACAAATATTTACGAATCATTGAAAGTCTTAGCGGAGCAGGCTAGGAAGCTCGTAGAGTCAAAAGCAGTATCTGCCGTTAGAGCAATATTTATCACTGATGGAGAACCTACATCTGGGCCGAAGAAGCCCAAGAAAATACTCGAGATGGCTAGAAAGCTCCGTGAGGCTGGCGGGACTGCTCTGGTAATTGGTGTAGGTGAGAAATACAACGAGAAACTCCTCCTAGATATCGCCCGTGCTGTCAACGGTGTATTCGAACATGCCCACGACCCAGAAGCACTCGAAAAAACTATGTACGAATACACATCGATCGTAAGAGAGCTATGTGCAAGAGAAATAGTCGCAACACTAGTCTCATCACCGTATATACGTGTAAACATTTACAATAGAGAATCAATAACCATAGACAATGAGACCAGGGTAAACATTGGAGACATACACTACGGAGAGGTAATCGATGTAGTTGGAGAACTGCTCGTGGAACCTATGGTTTCAGGCACACACGAAGCATTAACCATAACGATATCATATATTAATCCAGAGACTGATGAACAAGAATTCCTAAGACCGATCAGGTTCTCACTAAACATCATAGAGAGAGGCCGTGCTGGTGAAATAATGGTAGATAATACCGTAGAGGCAGAAGTAAGAGCCGTCAAGGCCGCACTAACCCTGAGCGAGAATGTAGGTAAGAAGCCTAAGAAAGAGGAAATCGAGAAGCAGTTCGAAGAACTCGTCGAGGCAACACGCGTACTTGGATCAAAGAACCTCGTGACGAGAACCATGAGTATAAAGGAGATGCTTAGCGAAGAAGGATTCACACCCGATGTAACTAAGGAAATGGCGAGCATAATATCAAAGATTTTATCTGGAAGAATCGAAAAAGAGAAAAAAGAAGAAGGTGACAAAAAATGAGCGAGGCAAAGGAAGAGAAGCCCAAATTACTAAAACTAACAGTCGTCAAGAGTAACTTCTTCATGCCGCAGAATCAATGGGTCTTAGAACCGGGAGAATATATTCTGGGAAGATATCCTACTAACGACATAGTGATTCCTGATCCGTACGTTTCTCGTCGCCATGCAAGAATATTCTTTAAAGAAGGAGAATGGTACATAGAAGACCTAGGTAGCACTAATGGTACACTTGTAAATAACGAGGATATTAAAGGGAAAGAACCTGTCAAGCTAGAGGACGGCTCGGAAATAGTTGTCGGTTTAACAATACTCGCTGTATCATTTGTCGAGAAAACAGAGGAAGAATAAACATCTTAAACAACGATGTAGTTAAATAACATATCCAATGACAAGTCTGTAGTTGGTTTTCATTATTTGTTAGTACATTGGTGGGTGAGAATTGGTTGATTTAAGACCATGTTCAAGAATAGACGATTCAAGCAATGTATTTGTGGATCCAGTGGTATTATCACAGATTTTACTTAAACAAAAAATGATTATCGCTAATAAGAAGGCTAATCTAGCCCAATTTATAGACGAGTTAAAAACAAGAGCAATAAACGCGGCTAAGAATGAACAAGTTCTATACATAACTGTGCGGGCTGCGGATTCATCCTGGAGAATAAGGCTTTTACTCTACTCTACAAATATCGTCGGAATGATTTACGAGACTAGGGAAGGTACACAGATAGTGGGCGGTTTAGCTTATAGTAGTTTCGTAAAAGAAGTATATCCTAATAACCCAATGGTAAAATACAGTATGGGCGTGCTTCCAATAGATGAACTCCCTGATCAGCTGAAAGAACATGTGATAAACTGTAGGCAGGAAAAATCGAAGGAAAAGCCCCCGTATATTTGGCTTAATAAAATGATATACGATATATATATCGATAAAATATTAACTGAGAAAGGAGCCTACATGTATGTTCTCCTAGGTCGTGATAAGTTCGGATACAGATATGCGGTTAAAATGCCGAGGGAGAAGACTATTGAGGGGAAGCCACTAGCTATTAGTAGCAGGCCAATGGGACTAAACGAGGTGCTCAAAGGAGTTTTCAATTCTCTTGAAGTAGCTCACTCTAATAGGCAGGGAATACGGGAATCATTAATGCTCAGAGGGTACGATGAAGCTCTTGCCGATAAACTGCTTGTCTATAGGAAGTATATCCTATATCCGAAAGCGATTATAGTGTTAAGGGATGTTTACACTGAAGAAGAATATGTGTCGAGTCCACCAATAGTGATCGAGGATTATGCCGATCTAGGAGACCTGGATGGTAGGATCAAAAAACATAAGATCGATCCGAGGGAAGTAGCCTTTATAGCGATACGTACATCTGGTGCCCTAGGATTGATACATGCGAATCATTATGTGCACATGGATATCAAGCCTCAGAACATACTGTTGAAGGAAGACGATGGAGAACCATATGGGTACGCCCCATTAGTAAGTGATTTCGTTGGAACACCGCATTTGTTCAACGAAACCATAGAGTTAAAGAAATCGACGCCAGAATATGCTGATCCTCTAGCCCTGATAAGAGGAAAGGCTGGATACAATTATGATGTATATAGCTTAGGACTAACATTGTTCTATGCCGCGACACGTCAGAAGCTTAAGACAAGGATTCTTGTAAACTTACTGATACTCAAAAGCCTCTACGGTACACCTGTTCCATTAAGAGTATTTTTGATCGAAAACCCGGATCTGGTCCAAATACATAGAAGGCTCGAAGTTATTCTGCACAATTATACAAGTTCGGCCAGAAAATCACCACCCGAAGAACTAATGTCAAATATATTATCCATAATAGGGGATCACGATGCAAGTGCCGTTAAAGCCATACGTAAGAAATTACCTGATAGACTAGTCAAAGTAATTCTTAAAGCAATAACACTAGATGAGCAAAAAAGATATCAAGATGCCATTGCTATGTGGAACGATCTAATGTCTGCTCTCGTTGAGTTAGGATATACAAACCTTATACCAAAGTAGCTGTTATAGCTACTCGGATGTTTTACATCAAGTTCTTTATTTCTCTATTTCTCATTCGAACCATTATGTATCCGTCTTTACAATAATGTTATCTCGGACATTGATTTACAATGGTTTGTATTCTGTTTATATTTTGATATTGATCATTATATGCTTGGATCATTATCTTTGTTAATACGTATACATGGTCCGGGTTATAGAATACGTACTGTTCAATGTCAATACAGTGATGCAAAATAATTGTAGGTAGACTATAACATGTTTTATTAAACCAATATAAATCTGTAAAAAAGAAATAATTAGTTGTATTTATTAGTATATATTATATGGACACAAGGTGACCAATAGTGGTAGAGAAAAGAAAGATACAGAAGACGGGTTCATCCTCATATATCGTTACATTGCCAAAAGAATGGATAGATATGATGGGACTAAAATCAGGTGATTATGTACTAATATATGAGCATGAAGGTAAGCTAATAATTACTTCTCCTAAAGCGGAGGCTAGACAACTGAGCGGAGAGATCCATATCAAAGAGGATATCGACAACCAGGAAATATTCCGTGTACTTGTCGCGATGTATCTTGCTGGCTACGACAACATAGCTGTGACATTCTCATCTAATATTCCGAATCTAGCACGACGAATAAGTGAGCTCAAGAACATGGCAAGGATTAAGCTTGCGGGTATAGAGGTTGTCGATGAAACCTATAATTCAATATCATTTAAGATACTCCTTGACCTAAAGGAGCTACCACTCATTAGAGCAATAAGGAGACTACACCTAATAGTTAACGGCATGCTTAACGACGCCCTGAACGCATTCATCAAGAAAGACAAGGAACTGGCTGCTGCGGTAATACAACGTGATGACGAGGCAGATAGGTTTCACTTTATGATTGTTAGACAGCTAGCCCTAGCACTACTTGATATTAAGATAATGTACGAGCTCGGGATCTCGAACCCTGTTGAGGCAATCAACTATAGAATAGTTGTGAGAAACCTTGAGAGAATAGCTGATCATGCTGTGAATATTGCTAAGAGGATCAAACACATGCCTGAGGATTGCATCTTATGCCAGGAAACCTATGAGCTCGGTCAGAGAATAATCAGTACTTTCAACAATGCGATGGATAACCTATACAAATTAGGGAGAAAGAAAGCAGAAGAGGTAATTAGAGATGCGCAGAAAATAGTCAGAGAGATAGAAAATATATTGCTGAACAAGATCCTCCTAGGAAACATAAGTGATCAAGAGAAAATAGTCCTAACACTGGTCTACGATAGTCTACGGAGAATAACAAGATATAGTAGCGGAATAGCCGAAGCCACTCTAAACATCAAAGTCAACAAGAATAACATAATAGATATTAAATAAATAAATTAGGAGTAACATAATAAACTCTATACGAGTGCCCCGGAGCCTACGCAACGCCCCCGAGTACCGGGGGAGTATGAGCGTAGGACGGGTCACTCCCGGCCATAACAACACATTACACTCCCAGATTTTCATAGATTCTTCTTATGAATGCAGAGCAGGTATGATAAGTTATTGAAAAATTAAAAATAATGGATGTGTAGTGCCGAACATTCGGCCTTTTCAGAAAAGAAAGAGAATGGTTATTCTTTTCTTGCGGGTATATAGGTTCTCTTGTCCGGGGGTTCAAGCTCATCCATATTTCTAAGAGCTTCAAGATAAGAATCATAGTCATCTGTAGGTAGCAGTTTCTTGACCCTAATGTAGGATTCTATTAGTTCGTCAGGGATGTTATCCAGCCTACCAAACAGATGAGTGTATCCCTGATTCCTGAGCCATTCCGTAAAGTCTTCTTCGAGGCCTGCATCGACAATTAATTTGACAAGCTCATATTTTTCAGAAGGGCTTAGCTTGGGCATCATAGAAGAATCCCTACAAGGAATCTTGTGCCAAAAATAGTTTTGTCTTTAGCCCTAATTAAGGCTTAGGTTTACGGATCCTTTACTCTTCCTCTTCTTCTATGCCCTCATATTCGATGTTCAGGGACTCAAGTTTTTCTATAAGATTGGCCTCAGTTCCTGAATAGTATTTTATTAGGAGTACATCACCAGATTTAATTATGGTGCTAGGTTTGGGCATGGGTATTATTTTGTTGTTTCTATAAAGAGCTATCACGAGAACGCCTAGATCGTCCAATGCAAGAGATTCCAGTGTTCTCTCCTTGAATCCTTCAGGGATCTTCAGTCTTGCCACTTGTTCTATGCTTTCTTCCTCGACTCTTCTAACAATAGGATGGATCGGTAGGTTTGACGCTAATGGCACTATTAGTTCTGTCGCTGCATCGGCTATGTTTTCCATAGACGTTACGAAGCTCATAAGGCCGGCCTTTTCTTCAGGCTCGCCATTGTACTCAGATAGTATATATATTATCATTTTATACGCTAAATCGTCAACGACCTCTTCAAGGTTAAGTACTTCGTTGGCGGCGATTTTGTCGTTATTCACTATTGCGTGGAACGCTAGATCGATCATAACGTCGGATATATTTTTGAGATAAGCTATTTTTTTGGCTAGTTTTTCCTCTACAACATTAGTGCTTGGTTTTCTAAGAGCGATTTCATCGCCCAGCATCTTTGCAACTAGGCTTAGAGAATCGAAGGTTCCACGCACGATCAATATGTCGCCGACCTTGATCTCCGTGTCCTCATCAGGGTTTATAATCCAGTGATCCTCTCTCCTGATCGCAATAATGTTGAAGCCTGTCATCATCTCGTATAGTCTATCTATGCTGAAACCTTCGTAGGCTTTGTTCTTAACGGTTATTCTCGCAATAACCTCTTCGGACTCGAGAAGCGCCGCACGTACCTGTTCACTGATTCCTGTGCCTCTCAATACGAGCATGGCTATATCTGCTGCCGAATCACTTAGTTTATCGAGGGCATTCGCCATCCTATACACGCTCACCATCTCCTCGGCATCATGCACAGTTTTGACGGCAAGGCTGGCCTGCATTACTAGGAGGCTCCAAGCCACATCTAGTTTGTCTTCTACACGCTGTACTTCGTAGGCGAGGCTTGAGTCATTCACTACTACAGAGTAGTAGGCTAGATCGACCATTAGTCTCGAGTACTCGCTCATATCGGTTAATAGTTCATAGACGGGTATGGGCTCGTACTTGACCGGCCTAGGCGCCTTTATAGGCAATACTTTTTTCACCTAATATTAAAGGGGGTTAATGTTCAGAATAGATGAATTATTGACTGGATTAATAAATCCTATATCTTAGTATACCTACTATTCCCCCGAAGGTCTTCTTAAGCCATGCTCCCTCCGGTATGTCGTCGCTCAAATAAACTGGTTTGGCACCAAATTTCTTCGCGAGCTCAGCCCACTCCAGAGCATCCGATCTATTCTCGTCGATTATCAGTATCTTGACAGCTCCCATTTGAAGTGCTTGTTTCACTTCATCCTCACCATAAATAATAAAGCCATCGTCCTTCGCCATGTGGAGCTTAAACTCCTCGACAGCCTTTAGTGCATCAACATATTCTTGTTCTTTCAGAATATCCGCAGCCTTCATGATCATTTCTCTGAGCCCTACTTCACCCTGATAACCAACATCGATTAGCCTAGGTAGCACGATCTGTTTAAGCCTATAATCTAGATAGTTTCCTTCTAGGAAATCGTATTTGCTGTAGGCTGGGCCGCCAATGAGTATAGCTTTTAGCTTTCCTTGCTCGAGAAGTGGTAGGAAGTGCTTCTTAGCGTGCTCAGCGACTCTTTTGTAAAATTCATCTACAAGTTGCTCTATTATACGGTCGAAACGTCGCTGGCTCTGGCCGCCCCTGTGGTGTTTGCCTGGGATATAGGCTTCTAGTTCTTCGAGGACCTCGAGTCTACTGCCTTTAAGCAGTCCGAGTGTTGCCGCATCTCTCTCGACAAGTATTAGTCCAACAAGGTTTGACTCCAGCACCATTTCTTCTAGGAACTCTGTGTGGAACTCCTTGTCGGTCCTATAGTAGTATACGGGCACTTTCTCCGGCGGTATAAGCATTATACATATGAAGTCACCAGTATTCATATCCTCTCCACAAAACAGTGCCAATCCTTTATCGGGTATCTTCGGAATCTTGCTGAGCCTCTCAATAGCTGCTGATAATGCTCTTTGAACAGCGTTTCGTGTTTTCTTCAATTTGATGTTATCTGTGATAGAAAGCTCTTGTCGTAGCATGTTCAGTACGTCACTGACGGGCCTGCCTGGAGGAATATAGAGACTTAACAATACAGTTGCGGGGGCACGCCACTTCTTGAGCTCATTAATTATATTCTTCAGCTGTCTTCGATCAACGCGGAGAGACTGGAGCTTCTCTTCACTATAGCTAAAAACCCATCCCCCATACACCTCTCTCACGCATAATTCATTAACTCGTGGATGTTGAAACTCTATTATATAGGTTTGGAACAGGTGATAGCAGTGCGTGTAGTAAAAACACTTTTCTGGTGTCCGAGTGGTCAAGTCATTGAGGAAGCATACAGGATAATAAGAAGCGGAGGACTTGTTGTAGGTCCAACGGATACAGTATACGGTATTTTCAGCGATGTATATAATGACAAGTACGTGGAGAGGGTTTTCCTTGTTAAACATAGAGAAAAGACTAAACCCCTGCCTGTACTAGCCTCCAGCATAGCGGCTGTTGAAGAGATCGTTGAGATAAATAGCAAGTTAAGAGCATTTCTCACAGCGATATGGCCTGGCCCGATAACGGTTGTTTTCAACGATATCGATTGCAACATATTCTCCAACCTTGTGTGTAGGGATAATAGTATAGCTTTACGTGTTCCCGCCGCGCCTTTTCCACGAAAACTAGCAGAAATGAATGGGGGGTTCATAACAGGGTCAAGTGCTAACATTTCTGGCAAGCCATCTCCCTTAAACATTGAGGATGCCATACATTATTTCGATGAAGATGTACAGATATATGTAGATTCAGGCGAGACACCACTTAAAGTACCATCAACAATTGTTAGTATAAGTGACCAGCGGTTATCCCTAATCAGACAAGGAGCCGTAGATTATGTAATTATATCGAGAATCTACCATAGAACAGTGAGTGGTTGAGATTGAATATCCAAGAAATAAAGATCTCCAAGAAAACAATAGTACTAGTCATTCTTGTCGTAACTACAGTTATGATAACTTATAATGTTATTACAGAAGGGATGAAACCACCAACCATAGATCCAATTAATCTTCTCATAGCATTTATTGTATTCTTCGGGGCTTGGCTGGTCTCGGCTATTAGATTAAGAACTATACACATCAGCCTTGATCCCGAGAAGAAGCTTTCGCTAAAAGAATACTTATATGCGAGATTGCTGGGCGGGTTAATGGCATATATAACACCGTCTGCGATAGGGGGAGAACCTGCTCGTGCATATTATTTATCATACAAATGTAATGAACGCTTCTCAAAATACTTTGCCCTAGTCATATACGAGGTTCTATACGATGTATTTGTTACATCAATAGGTGCTGTAGTATTTAGCCTATTCTACCTGCCATTAACGATACCTATAATCATCGTGGGAATAGCAAACACGGGTTTTTGGGGAACGATGTACCTCTTACTCGAAAACATGATTGATCCCGATAATGCGCCACGCATCATAAGATTTGTGGTTAGAGTGGTCAACGACCAGCTCAGTAAACGATTAGGCGATTCTTATACATCTTTTGCTTCATCTTTTAAGATAATTGTTTCAAGAATGGATATCGGCAGAAGATTCGTTGTTTGTGTCTTAACAATTGTTTTTCAAATGCTATTTGGCATTACAATCTATCTATTGGGCTTTAATGTTTACAACGTAAACATAGCGAATGCTATAATTGCTTATTTTCTAGCCGCAACAGCTAGTGCTCTCCCCACACCTGGTGGAGCTGGTACCATGGAATATGGTCTATCTATAACTCTTCCTCCAGGACTAGTTATTCTTTCACGCTCATTCATATACTATACGACCGTAATTATGGGGATTATTGTCTTATACCATAGCGGTATAAGAGAAATTATTGAAAGAAATGGCGGGTCTTAACAAGTTTGCATAAAATATTTTTAATTAACCAATACAATTAGTGTTTGAAGTAAAATGAGTTGATATAAAATGTCAAGTAAGATTTATTCCAAAAGCAGTATTGTTCTACTAAATTTGTCAGGATTTGATCTTATTGTGACCCCAGAAGTTGAAAACTTTATCCCTGAGTTTTGGCATACAAAAAAGACCGATGAATGGCAATACATAATACTTCCTAGGCGATCGGTTAGTTTTCTCCAAGTATTTAAGATATTGTCAGACAATTGTTCAGGCAAACTTTGTTATTCACGCATATTCTTCTACGAACTACGAGATAGACCTGTAGATATAGTCTTAGAACCCATAGATACTAAGTCATTCATCATATATGGTTCAAATCCCCCATTCCCGCGAATAGTTAGAAGAATACTTGCTAATCCTAAGTATAGTAATACAGTTATGTTCATCGCTAAATTCAATGAGACAAAATACGATAAATACAAGAAATCTGTGGCGATAGCCCGCCGTATATTCATGGAATTATCGCCAGTAACGATCAGTAAGGGGCTAGGCAGGTTATTGGGTGTAAAACTTGAGAATATAGATGGCCGCATGAAAGTAACCCTATGTGTTAGCAGGGAAGGGATAAAATCTACTGAGACCATGGGGGGAGTATCGGTTGATATAAGGAGCATAAATCAATGCCTTTAATACGGAGCCCTACAAGTTATATTCTTAACAACATCTATTCTCACACGGGTTCACAGTAGCTTATTAGTATTATCGATTAAAAGGTGTCCAGTTTATGAAGGAGATAAACATTGCTTTATACACCACTGGAACAAGCCAAGGAACAGTATTAGATAATATAGTTGGATTTGCGGTTGAATTACTTAGGAAAATTTATGGTTTACCCGTTGTCTATAGTGTTTATTACGATAATATTGACATACCTTATTTAATTGTAGACAATATGCCTCCGCTTTACCTGTACGAGCCGCCTGAAATTGATACTTTGATCAATATGGTAAGAGCAGTATATGATATATGTAGCATCGAATCAATACATAATGAAAGACTCATACCAAGTGAGATCTAATTAGAAATTATTCACAATCATACGAGTTCCATATTAGCACCTATCTCGTAGAATGGACACTTATCCCAATATAGGGCGCATTTCTTAACAGCGCTTCTAGTTACGTATCTTTCAGTTATGTAACAATAAGCTACATACATGTTGTCGCCGACTTTTACCAATTTATAAAATGGGCAGTCTGAGTTCACAGGCTCCGATAGTACATGAACTAACGGATAATAACCCTTGCGGATCTCGACACCTAAGGCCTCTGCAAGTCCTTCTTCAGGGCCGGGTTTCTCGTAGAGTGGGCATGACGTGAATTTATTTGTTAGACAAATGTCTTCAACTACAGGCTCAGGTGAAGGACTGCCATATTTTGCGATTGCTCTCCTACTGTAACATAGTCCACTATTGTACCAAGGACACTTAGGCAAGCTTAATCCCTTGTCGACTCTCTATTAGGTCTGCCCTTTAAATAGACTGTCATGGTCTAATATTCTTTTACAATTATTAAACACTTATGGGTTTATGAGAAAATATTGCTGGATTTGAACTCTGTATAAGCTTATTTAAGAAAAGATATATTTAGAGATAATGTGTTATAAAATACTATGCAGAATATATCAGTTTTATTAAAGTATGGAGGATGAGAAAATATGAGCATCCAGGAAAAAATCGATGAGATAGCCGAAGAAATAACAATTGATTTATCACATATACCCTTGAGGCCGACAAGCAAGAAAGAGATACAACAGCTTGAGATGGCGCTAATTATAGCAACATTATACTCGCCTGAAGTGATAGAATTGATCAAGGATCCTATTGAGCGTGCGACATGGGTTGACAGTCTTGCAGTTTCCGCTGCTGCCTTAGCACGATATAAGGCGGGTTACTCAATCAGACAGATTGCCGATGAAGTAGGAAGAAGCGAAACAATGATAAGGGCTCATCTTAACGGCAAGACAAAGGCTGGAAAACTAGTACTTCAAACATATGAGAAATTAAAGCGAGGCGAATTAAAAATAGTTGTACCTTTCCTAAGAGTGCCTAAGACTATGGTGGAAGCCGACTTACAGGTGATGCGTGAGGAAAAGAAGAAAATCGAAGAGGAGCTAAAGAGAACGAAAGAAGAACTGGAAAACCTGAAAAAGCAATGGGAGGATCTCAAGAACAAGTATGATCAGCTAATACACGAGAAGCAGGAATTAGAGGAGAGGCTTGACACGTTTACAGAAGCACTCAAGAAAATTAAAGAGATTATTGAGAACGTTACTCTTTAATCCTAATGCTTAGATGTATTTTTTCTGATTTATTACCCCTTATCTGTATCTCAATCTTTGATATGTTTTGTAATTTGAAATCCTTATCCCTCCTCAGTATCACTTGATACTTAAAACCATTAATGTTTCCTACAGCTCTGTACTCGTAGCCTTTAGAGGCGTCACTAATGCTCTTTTTTATCAGCTCAAATAGTATATTTGGTTTAATGTTCATTTGCTCATATGTAGCTATGCCAAGCCAAGTATAATTTCCCTTCCTCACCTTAAATTTCTGTATAATTTTTCCATCCTCTCTATATATGGGCATTCCTATCTTCATTTCCATAATTATCACTTCCATTTGTAAACATATTTTTCCCTTAAATATATAGATCTTAACTAATCTCTCTATAAATTTTTGAAGAATAGCCTAGCGAAGAATCATTAGATAATTATGTAGTCCTAAACCTGTCCAAGAATTTTAGCCTCTTAGAAGGATGGGGATGTGAACTAAATAATTCTTCCAGGAGACTAGGTTTAAGCGACTTAACATACTCTATTAGATAATCTATATCATGTGTGCTCACCATTATCGCGTTTTCGGGATCATTTATCAATAACATTTTCAGCTGAGAAGCCTTGGCAATCTGTGTTCTCATTCTCTCGGACAACCTGCCCGTAGCGGCGAGTATCTTGACTAGTGCTCTCTGAAGATAGTAGGCACCGTTTTTGACTGTTAGCGCTGAGTGCATGTCCGCATAATATTCCCGTAGTCTTGAAAGATAAAGTACGCCTAGATTCAGAATAAATGCTATGACAGTGAGGCCCAAGCCTATGACCATTATCACGAACGGGCTTAGATCGTTTTCATCTCTATTGCCGAACCCGTAAAACCATCCCCAGCGGAGCATGATGTTACCTAACCACCATAAAATAGCTGGGAGTAGCCCTATCACCATCATTACTACTACGTCCTTGTGCTTCAGATGCCCTATCTCATGTCCTATTACTGCCTCGACTTCCTTTGGTTCTAGTATTTTTAGGAGACCACGTGTAATCGCTATCCTATATCCTGCAATTATGTTACCATATGCAAATGCATTGGGTACGTCTATGTCAGCAAGCATAAGACGCGGTCTCTTGATATCGCTCTCCCTTGATATCCTATTCACGGCTTCCCTAAGCCATGAAGGTGCTCTATCATCATAGGGCTCGACATGATACATAGCGTCTATTAGGTATGGGGAGATCAACCACTGTATAAAGTATATCATAGCTATCATTACGACGAGAGATTCTATGCTTATGCCACCGATTAATGGCGATATAGCCCATAGTATTAATAGGCTCGCCCCTGTAACAATTAAGATTGATATGAGCATTGACACGTAGAGCTTCCACATCAATGTGCGAACACCGTAATACTCCACGATATCCTTTAGAATTACTCCTTTGCACCCCTTATAAATACTCAATGTTCAATCAGGATAACAGAAAAGGGTGAAAACAATGTCTGAACTAGCTGTTGCAGTACTCGACCTTCAGGGCCGTCTAATAACATGTAGCTCCACCAGCTCGATGCCGTATTCGAAAATACAGAATGCAGTTAGAATGGGCTACGACATATTCAGAACCATTGATTTCATTGTAAGAGAGCTAGGTTATGAGACGCCTAAAAACGTCAGCGTGAAGACCGAGGATCTAGAGCTGACAGTATTCAAGCGTAGAGATAAAGTTGTCGTAGCAATGATATATGAGCCGAGCATACCAGTATCAATAAATGGTAATGCTACCGCCCCCATAGAGGCCTAAATACGAATAAAATATTTATCGATCCATATTGTAATTCTGCTCATATGTTAAGAATTTTCTTAGCATTAAACTCAATCATTCTAACAACATATTCTCGTTCAACATCCTTTATGGAACTGATCAGCTCAATTGTTTTCTCAATAAGGAATGGATTGAGTCGAAGCGACTTATACTTATATGGGCCATCAGATTCTGTAATCATTATTTCCAGTGGGGCTTTCTCAATTATCCTTTTATGTTTTTCTTGAATAAGTGCTGCGGGATTAATACCTATAAAGTAGCCCATCGACTCAATATCTTTTAACAGATCCGCGGGACCGGTATACCAGTGGAAGTACGCTCTCTTTACATCATACTTTATGAGTAGTTCGAATACTTCGCGCCAAGTCCTTGGGGTGTGGAGATTGTATATGAAATCATGTGATCTACTTGCTTCTAGGAAAGCCTTTAAGATCTCGTTCTGTTTACTAATTGTTTTGGCGACAAATAATCGATCAAGACCAACTTCTCCAATACATTTTATATTGTTCTCGATCGCCAAGCCTACAAGCTTGTAGACATCATTAATGTTGTATTTAGTGATCTCCCAAGGATGTATTCCAACACAAGGTATTATTTTACCTTTAAACCTTTCCCCTATCTCAATATTCTTTATACTTGTACTAGGATCATCGGCAACAGATACAATGAAGATTTTGTTGTTAATGAATTCAATGATAGTTTTTTCGTCATATTCGTGGGTGTGACAGTGCATATCAATGATCATGGATAATTATCTCCCTCCCTTTTCCAAGCTTCTTATAGGTGAGATCAAATCTCTCTGTCCCAATAAATAATTCATTACCACTAGTAAACACATTTATCTTACTGTATCCTATGATGCCTTTTATGATCGATACTATAATATGATGTGACAAGAGACCACTCATTATTAGATCAGTGAGTTTCTTGACAATATCGGTATCACTGATGAAAAGTCTCAAAAAATTCTGTGTAGCATACGATAATGGTTTACCAGTACTGCTCGATAGGATTGTGAGCATAGAATATTGCGGCTCTAAGAATGGGATAAAAAACATGCACGCGCTGCGTCCAAGTAATGATTTAATGATCGATGAATAGTATGAAATATTTTGAAGAACATCTTGCTCTTTAGAACCGGTATTATTCTCAAGAATGTATAAATTATCATCAAATTTTCTCATGTATGCCTTAGTGTGAACACAATATATTTTCTTGCCTTGTAGGAAATCCGGAAAAGACCATAGAAAACCCTTGTCTTTACCCCAGACAAGTTCTTGGAAGTTCTTGCCGGGACATATTATGTTGTCGGTAGCACTAACCACGAATAAGATGTTGTATGACGAGAGTTTCTCAAGAACTAGTATGCCGTCTGTAATGTATTTAGCTCCATTCATATTACATTTAACCCTATTGTCATTCACAATACAGATGTCATAACCTGCTAAATCATGCATGGTGCTTCGCACCGTATTCTTAATTTAAGCCCGGTAATAATAACCTGTATGTCAGCCCGCATCGGGATGATGAGTTTGCCGATTACCGTAGCTCGTGCGGAATCTCCCGAAATCTGACCGAGGTGTTGCTTAATGGGTAGAAACCTAGTATTACTAGACTATGATCTAACTGTTATGGATAACATGATTGATTTCTATGAAGCTTTCTCAGAATCTTTGAAAAGATTTGGTTATGAACCAGTGTCTTATAATATATTTGTTAAACATGTATTGGCTGATAGTCTGCATGATCTTCTTCCTCCAGAAATACAACCATTGGAGTTTTGGACGTATTTTCGGAGGATATACCCTAGTAAATCAGGCTATCCTATGAGGGGAGTTAAGCGCTTTCTCATTGTATTGAAGAGCCTGAACATACCGCTAATTATTATCTCTGGAAGAGATTCTCACCCTCTTCTTTTGTGGCTTGAGCTGGCGCGATTCGGATTAAATGATTATGTAGATGAAATATATACGATGTTTGATCTAAGGATGTATGGCGGCATCGAAGAAGAACTATTCGATAAAAGCTGGCTCATGAGAATGGTTATAAAGAAATATTGTGTGGAACCATCACATGCTATATATATTGGTGATTACAAGCAAGATTACATCAGCTGTTCTAAGGCAGGGATAAGATTCATCGGTATAACTAGGTATCGTGAAAGAGCTGAAACTCTCAGAAAACTTGGAGCCGAGATTGTGGTAAGCGATTTTGATGAATTATTTTATTATCTAGACAAGATAATTCGTTTCTAATTCATGTCATAGCTAAAGATAGAAGATAAAATAAAGAAGACGAAGAAAATAGTTTTTCAAGACTGATCAGTAAACTATAGCCATATATCGGCCATCAGGCCCCATTGTTGCAAGTCCTTGTTCGATAAGTGTTGATAAGGCCTTCCTTATTTTGTCTTCACTGGCAATGCCAGATAATATAGTGTGTATTTCCCTGAGATTCATTGGTCTTTCACTTATTAATTCTCGGATTATCCCTATGAGTTCGTCCTCATTTGGTGCTGTCATCAGCACGATGTCACTATCCTCATGGAGTATCTTTAACCTGATCTTCTTCATGAAGTACTCTATTTCCTTGTCCGTTAAGCTGATATTGTTCATGCCTTCCACCGATCTATTGATCGTCGCTTTTGTCTGGATAAGTTATATTGTATAGAACCGGATAACTTTTTTGGTAGCTTCCTTGCACTGGTGTTTATGGAGTTGCCACGAGCAGCCCTGATACTATATCGTACAAGGTTCACTCGATATAGTGTAAACGTTATATCATCAGCAGCAGATCTCGTTGATGATGTTGACATCTATATAGTTGAAAACATTGAACCATCGAAATCAGCCAGTCTATTTAATGCCTTAAAAGCAAGATATAGTATCGGTATAGTGGCTGTTTCTCTAAATACCTTTGCACTAGTAGATGATAATTTCCGTGCAAAGCTAGTTAGGTTGATTAGGACCGCAAAGATGAAAGGATTCATAACCCTAGCCGGAGGCCCCCATGCATCCGGGGATCCACTGGGCACTCTGAACATTCTAGGTTTTGACTACGCTGTAATCGGTGAAGGAGAAGAGACGATCTGTGAGTTTCTCTCAACAATAGTGAATTCTCTTGATCCACTTAAGGTTAAGGGTTTGTTCACCATTGTTGATGAAAAACCATTATTTACTGGGCGAAGAGACAAGCATATTGATCTAGATGATTATCCCCCATTCCCGTACTGGAGGCACCTATATAATCCTATTGAGATAACTCGTGGCTGCCCACACGGCTGTAAATACTGTCAAGTAAGTTATATCTTTGGAAGAGAAATGAGACATAGAAGCATAAATGTAATCATAGAGCACATTGACATAATGCTTAGTGATGGATTGAACGATGTAAGGTTTGTATCACCGGACAGCTTGTCGTATGGGCTGAAATACTATAAGCGAGAACCGGCTTTGGAGGTTATCGAAGAATTATTTACTCGGATCCATAATGTCTTCGAGAAACATGGGAGGGGAAGACTTTTCTTCGGGACCTTCCCAAGCGAGGTTAGACCAGAACATCTGACAAGAGACGCAGCGAAACTGTTGTCGCGATATGTGTCTAATAAAAACATCATTATGGGAGCTCAATCCGGGAGCAATAGGGTTCTTAAGATCCTTGGACGGGGACATACTATTGAGGATGTATTTGAAGCAGTCGAAAACGCTACCAAATACGGGTTTCAGCCAGATATAGACTTCATTGTGGGCCTCCCAGTTGAAGAGGAAGAGGATCTTGTTCTAACACTTAGGGCTATCAAAAAGCTTGTAGAGCTGGGTGCACGGATACATCTCCATACTTTTATGCCATTACCAGGCACACCATACGCGTATAAGTCGCCGAAACATGTGCCACAATGGTTTAGGCGTGAAGTTATGAGGATCATAGGGAAGGGCGGAGGATACGGTCAATGGCTTAAACAAGAAGAAATATCTCGTAAAATAGTCGAGCTGAGACAGAAGGGAATAATACTTCCGAGAATGCGGCTCAAATAAGCGCCCGGCGTCATCACTTATTCAGTCCCGCCATAGTATAGTTCATTGCCGCGTGTATGTTACTGATATATATTGGGAGAAATAAACCTATTATACCATGGATAACGAGGGAGAATATCATGCCTGAGCTGGATGTGTTAGGAAGGGCACTCAATGAGTCGAAAAAAGGAGTAATTATACAGATATATGTCAAGCCAAGCTCTGATAGAGAGGAATTAGTTCTTGAGGGCGGCGAGCTCGTGTTCTATACTACTGAACCTCCCGAGAAAGGAAGGGCAAATGCGGCATTGATCAAATACTTATCCAAAAGGCTGAGAATACCAGTTTCAAAGATAGATATAGTGAGTGGTCAGCGTGATAGACTTAAAATGATCCTTATCAAAGATGTGAAATTCGATGAGATAGTAGAGTTAATTAGTAATATTAGAGAGAAATAACAGAGAAATAACTAGGTCTTTTCTCTTACTATGAATCTGGGTGGAGCTATTCTTTCGCTCTTGCATCGTGGGCATTTGCTTGGTTTTCGCGGTTTTCTCAAGTCCTTGAACAGGTAGCCGCACTTCATACAATATGGGGGCACCATAACTATTTCGAGGCGTCCATGACTTTTTCGGTTAAGTGATTTAGCGGCATGTAGAATCGCGTCATAGACTAAACGTCGATCACTATGTCTAAGCTCAAGCAGAGCTATAATATCATCTACCGTTAGGGGTGTTTCAGTGTTTTTCAGCACTTCTATTATTTTCTCGCGAAGAGTAAGATCGTCGGATAACATGGGTTATCACTGGAAACTATTTCTAACAATTGAATCCTTAATATTGATTGGTGGGAAATAGATGAGCTCCGAGGATGTGGATAGACTAATCGATAAGATATACGATTACAGCCTTGAGGCCAGAGAAATAATTTCTCGACATGCCCACAAAACGCCTCTAATAACAAGCTATACACTATCAAGTATTATTGGTCGTAGCGTCTACTTGAAGCTCGAGAATCTACAGAAAACGGGTAGCTTTAAAGTTAGGGGGGCGATTTACAAGGTTTACAAGATCATAGAGGAGGCACGCTCCAAGGGCGAAGAGGTAAAAGGAGTAGTAGCGGCTAGCAGTGGCAATCATGCACAGGGAGTAGCGTACGCAGCCAAAGTATTCGGGTTGAAAGCCGTCATAGTCATGCCGAAGATAACCTCAGCCACCAAAGTCAATGCAACTAGAAGTTATGGTGCAGAAGTTGTTCTCCATGGAAATATATATGATGAAGCCTATGAGAAGGCTATGGAGATCGCTCGGGAGAAAAACTATGTGTTCGTGCATCCTTATGATGATCCACATGTCATTGCTGGACAAGCCACAATAGGCCATGAGATAATGGACGAACTATCCTCTCCTGGGTGTGTGCTCGTGCCAATAGGGGGTGGAGGCCTAATCTCTGGTATAAGTATAGCTGTCAAGAAAAGAAATCCTGACACAAAGGTAATAGGAGTTCAGCCAAAGAATGCGCCAGCAATGTACAAGCTTCTCACGAGGAGCCTAGAAAATTATAGACCTAAACCATCAATAGCTGATGGGGTCGTAGTGAAGAAGCCAGGGCAGATAACGAGTAAGATCGTGGAGAAACTTGTGGATGATATAGTCTTGGTAGATGAGGAGGATATATCGTATGCTATCAACTTCCTGCTCGAGAGAGCCAAGATAGTAGCAGAGGGAGCTGGTGCCCTACCAATAGCTGCACTGCTCTCGGGAAAATATGCTCCGCTAAAGGAACCGGTTGTATGCGTGGTCAGCGGAGGAAACATCGATCCAACACTGTTGTCGAGGATCATCATGCATGAACTAGCGAAAGACGGAAGATTAGTCTCCCTAATAGGCGAAGTAGATGATAGGCCGGGAGAACTGGGCAAGGTGATAAAACTACTAGCCGAACATATGCTAAACATTGTTGATATAAGACATGATCGCTGGGATCCCGCCTTACTGCCCTCGAAAGCAAGAGTTGAGATAATAGTAGAGGCGAAAACACTCAATGATGTGGTGAAGGCTCTTGAGGAGCTCAAGAAGAAGGGACTAAAGTTCAGAGCGAGAAGTGGGCTAGCGAAATAGTTTTTTCAAATACTCAGGGATCTCTATTAGGTCATCAACAACATAACTAGCATACCTACACGCCATTCCACACGGGTTCACTGCGAAGGAGACGCCTACATTTCTGAATATAGCGATATCCCAGGAACTATCACCGACGTAGACAGTCTTATTCATAGGGATCCCATATTTTTCTACGAGCTCACGCATAATTTCCAACTTCTTGTCCGGAGGAACTCTTGGTACTCCACCTGGGATAAGCTCGTCGTCAATAAATAGCAGCTCATTATAATAGCATTCACTAATACCCAGCTCGCGGCATACGCGACTGACCAGTAAATCGACACCACTACTAATAACGATCGGTTTAAAGCAGTCTTCTTTTAACATCTCAACTACTCTTTTAGCAGAGCTCCTTATCCTAATACCGGATAAAGCCTTGACCACATCTTGCTTCATGATAGGTCTGCCGTAACTATGGATCATTAATGCTACATCGATCTTCATCCAGTCCAAGTAACTGATTAAACCCCGCTTATACAAGTCAGCGAAATAACTATTGTCTCTGCTCCCGAAGTATTCGTGTAGCACACCCCAACTGCTATGCTCAACAGTTAGTACGCCATCACAATCAAAGAACACTAATCCTTTCAAGGCTTGATGCACCAGATGTACTCATTGATGAAACGATGTTTTTGATATAGTCTAGTAGCTCATCTAGTGTTTTCGCGCTGTATTTCAGCCTAATTGTGCCGGATACATTGTATGTAGAATCACCTATCTGTATAACGAGCTCTACATCGTCTAGCTTGAGAGAAACCCTGTTATCCTCAATACCTATCTTTGCCCTCGGAAACTCTTTCTTCAAGTTCTCAACAATATTCTCCGGCGTTAGCGGTTTTTCCTTGCCAGCAAGACTAGGTAGTACCTCGTCAATAGCCTCCACAACACTTGGGAGCTCAGAATATAGCTTCTTGGTCTCGGTAAGTATCTCCTTGAGAACGTCCAGCTTGCTAGCTGATTTAAACAGAGATACTACAAGCTTGAAGTCCGCGCTCTTCAAGTATTTAGCGAGATTTTCGGGGTTACCACCGAAGCTACTGAAATTATATTTTTCTTCGGCCTTTGCAATCATTTTTCGTACTTCGTCGATAATGCTAGCGACACTTTTATTGTTCGAATACTCCGCCAGCTTAGAGTTCACAATGTGTCTCAGAAAATCCGGGTACCTCATTGTTTTCTCCCTGCGGTGATAAGAGTGTTGAAGACTCTAATAATGCTGACTGATCAATATAATTATGCATAAACGATATAATATCCTCTGACGATTAGATACAGGGAAAAACAAGAATTATGGGATGCATTCGTGGCTAGACATAGAGCTCGTAAACACCGTTGGAACCCCTATACAAGCGAAGTCCAAAGATTCAGCGTCTATCCTAGTATACAGGTACCAAAAGAGAAATCGATCAGGATAGGCGAAGAGTTCATCGTTAAGATCAACGATGTCGATGAAAAAGGAAGAGGCATAGCAAGATACCAAGGACACCAAGTAATAGTATATGATGCGAGCCTAGGCTCGAAGGTACGGGTTAAAGCAGTCAGAAAGATCGGTGATACGATCTACGCGGAAATAGTTGAAACTCTCAGTGAAACTGATACGGAATACTAGACCTGCCACTACCAGTATAATGGGGTTATTATGCAGCGCGGAGCCTGCTTTATAAAACATGTCATCAGGGAATTCGGTGTAGACAAAGTATCGGCGTTATTTTCTGGAGAACCACTTGTTTCCACCGATGCATGGAAACTAGTAGATATAGCACATAGGCATAAATATTGGGTAGAATACGAAGACGAAGAAGGTGATCCTCCCCGGTGCTATGTTCTTGTTATGGTCGTTGATGACAAATACATAATAGTGCTTACAAGGAGTCATGGAGAGAGCATGGCGTATATGTATGAGAATGAGAGCATCAACTTGGATGAGGCAATACGTTATGCACAAAAGATATTCAATGAATGCCGTTCACAGCTGTAGGATCTCCCTGCGTAGATGTAGTATAGTAGAAGCAGAATATTAGAATCCTAAAAACTAAATATTATTTTTAAGCCATGGAATAAGGCGTGTGGTGTTTTATGGGGTCTATAGGGTTTATCAGGGATCCCGTATACAACTACATCGAGTATGATAAATTGTTGGAGAAACCGGTGATGGATTCCGCTCCCGTGCAGAGACTAAGGTTTCTCCATCAGCTCCAACTATCCTATCTAGTATATCCAGGTGCTGAACATTCAAGATTTCAACACAGTATAGGCGTAATGCACTTAGCGGGTCTTTTCGCTAAGAGTTTACTTCAGGGGATTAGCAAGGAATCTATCATAGAGGGCTATAAAGCCGAAGAACTCATTAAAGCAACACGTATTGCAGGCCTCCTACATGATATAGGTCATGGACCATTCAGTCATGCCTTTGAGGAGGCGATCTATTGGACTTACGAGCATAAACTGAACATCAAGAACCATGAAGAAGCAGGATACAATATTATAAAGAACACTGAGATCAAGGATATTCTTAAGGAGAATGGTCTGCTCGATATTGTTCTCCAACTATTATCTAATAAACAGCCCGAAGAACCAATTCTTAAACTTCTGAGGAAAACTGTGAAAGAATGGATATATCCTGCTGATATACTCGATTTCCTCATACGTGATAGCTACTATACAGGTACAAGAGAGTATGGACTAATAGACTATTACAGGCTTATAAGGCTCAGCCACGCCTCCCCTTTTGAACCGGGAAACATAGTTTTAGAGCTAAGGGCAAGAGGAGCACTAGCATCGTATCTTAGATCCCGTATAGCAATGTTCGAGAATGTCTACTTCCACCCAGTAACACTGGTATTCAGTAAGGCTGCAATAGAACTACTAAGAATAACCGACGATATAAGTGGTGGTATATACAGAGAAGCAATTAATTCCCTCGGAAAAGGGGATCCAACAAAATATCTCTCCCTCAATGATTATGAGGCGTTAAGACTAGCTTCTAGCTATTGTGACGAGGATAAACGGATAAGTAGACTATATTCAAGCATAGTTAATAGGAAGCCCCTATGGAAGCTGTTGTACGAGGAAAAATACGTCTTATCACCGATCAATCTGAGGGGGCCAGCATCCATATTATTCAAGAGGAGAACTGCAATAGAATTCAGGGACAGAATAGAAAAAGCGGTGCGCGAGGAAATTATCGATAAGGGACTAAAATATGAAGAAATAGAGGACTTTTGGGTAGCAATAAATACTCTTCGTCCTGTTCCACCATTACCTGTTGGTAAGATAACATTCATTGATATCTCGAATAATATTACTAAATCACTTGATATACCTCATCTCCTCGATGAGGACGGGATATTGTTTAAACTATTAATCAGAGTCTACGGCCCTGCCGATCTCAAGAAGTCGCGCGATGGGTTCAAATACGTAGAAGCTGTACGTGATGCTGTTAAAAAAGAACTTGAACCGAGCGCTCTGGGAGAAATAACTATGTAAAATCATAAATACTAATCACATCTTGTAACCAATCTTTCTCAGGAACTCTTTCCGCTCCCTCTTATCCTCTTCTGTCTCAACACCGACTGGTGGATACCCATCCACTATCCCTATGACAGCTCTACCCTGGTCGGTCTCGGCCACTATGACTTGTACAGGGTTCGCGGTAGCAACATATAATTCTACAATTTCCTGAACGTTCTTTAGCTGATTCAAGATGTTTATTGGCCAAGCATTTCTAATGAAAAGCACAAAGGTATGGCCTGCACCGATCTTCAGAGCTGCCTCGATGGCTTTCTTGACGAGCTCATCATCATTGCCTTCCCATCTCACGAGTCGCTTACCGCTCGCTTCGTTAAATGCGAATCCGAACTTGATCCCAGGCACACTAGTTACTAAAGCTTCATATATGTCCTCAACGCTCTTAATGAAATGGGTCCGTCCTATAATTATGTTGGCTCCCTCCGGGATTGGTACATTGATAACATGAATCCTCACATCGGCTGACAAGATATCCACCCTTCCTAAATTTTACCGTTAAATATTAATGGGTGTTACCGACTAATATGCACTGACGTAATTAGAACTTATTCTCCTATCTAGGTGTATTGGTTTTGGTTAAAGTTTTAGCAAAAACAGTGTACTACGAGCCGAGAAAAATAGGAAATGATACAGTAAGGATTACTCTATTTGAAAGAATAGAAGCTGAATGGAGTGAACACAATCTTCGCAAGCACGAGAAACTAATAGATCGTATGTTAGTGTTAGCCCATAATAATGTTATTAGACATATGAGTAGTGTGGGCGGAGAGAACAAGTATATTTTCTCAGAAGTCGAAGCTCCTGGCCTACGTGCAATAGTCGGTGAAGGCCAAATAAAGGACACGGAGACGCTGTTGTTCCTCAAGCCGGAACCCATAACACGCATTGTGGTCCTCAAGAAGAATAAGGAGACAAACATTCTCGAAAAAATATTGGAGCTCAATATATCCAAGGAATTATGGTGCTATGAAACTAAATTAGAGTTCTTGAAAAACATGGAATGGGATGCTATACTCGTAGAATCTCCAGAGAGAAAAAGGATCATACTGAGAGAAGAGGCTAAGCTACCCCTACGTGAGAAAATAATTGAGGAATCAATGAAACCGAAAATCCGTAAAAGAACGAAGGCGAAGAAGAAAAAGACAAAATCTGACAAGAAGAAGAAAAAGAGAACCAAGACAAAGAGAAAGAGAAGGCGTAAACGATGAGCGGCCCCCCATTCCACATAAAAGCCAAGAAAGAGGATATAGCTGAGGACGTCATCGCCGTCGGTGATCCTGGAAGGGCCAAGATGTTAGCTGAGCTTCTTGACGATGCGAGACTAGTTAATGAGCACAGAGGCTTCCTGATCTATACGGGTACCTATAAAGGCAAAGAAATAACTATAGCGACACATGGTATAGGATGCCCATCAGCTGCCATAGTCTTCGAAGAACTAGGCATGCTTGGTGCAAAAAGAATCATCAGGCTCGGAACAACAGGTGGCATGAAGCCCGAGATGGAAATCGGGGACGTGGTGGTTGCAACTGGCGCCGTATATCCGCCGGGCGGATGCGGTGTAGGAATGTATCTTAATGGTCATTGTGGTCCAACAGCTCCTGATCCGGTGTTATCAACAAGGATCATGGATGAACTAGACAAAGAGGGTATTAAGTACTACTATGGTCCTGTATTTAGTAGCGATGCATTCTATGCTGAGGATCCTGGCTTCGCAAAGAAATGGTCAGAGAAGGGAGTAATAGCAGTTGAGATGGAAGCAGCCATACTTTTTACACTTGGATGGATGAGGGGTTGGAGCACAGCAGCAGTACTTATAGTTAGTGATAACCTGTTGGCGGAAAAACAATACTTGGCTACAAGCGAAGAACTACGTGCTAGAATTGAGAGAGTTGCAAAAACGATTATGAATGTCTATGTCAAATACTATTAAATACTTTGTTTTTCGTAGCTTAGTATCCCGTATCATTGGGGAGTAAAATGCTTCCTAAGATTAAGATATACAATACATTGTCAAGAGACTACGAGGAGTTCACGCCGGTAGAGCCGGGCATTGTCAAAATGTATGTATGTGGCCCGACAGTCTACGACTACAACCATATTGGTCATGGTAAACCCTATGTGATATATGATGCTATGAAAAGGTACTTTTTGCTCAGAGGCTATCATGTTGTCCATGTGATGAATATTACAGATATTGACGACAAGATCATCAGGAGGGCTCAGCGTGAAAATCGCTCATGGAGAGAGATTGCAGATCAGTATACAAAGGACTATCTTGAGAGCCTAGAGAAACTAAATGTACATGTGGATATACATCCTAGAGTAACTGATCATATTAAGGAAATAATTGATTTCATACAGATACTGATCGATAAGGGATATGCTTATGTTGCACCCAGCGGGAGTGTGTACTTCGAGGTTGACAAATACCCCGATTACGGCAGGTTATCAGGGAGACTGGACCGTTCACTCTGGAATCAAGAACAAGAATTCCTAGGAGAAAAGAAGAAACCCTATGATTTTGCCCTCTGGAAAGCTGCTAAACCCGGAGAGCCCAGCTGGGAATCACCATGGGGAAGAGGAAGACCCGGATGGCACATAGAATGTAGTGTCATGAGCACACGTTATTTGGGCAAGCAATTCGATATACATGGTGGAGGAACAGACCTAATATTCCCACATCATGAGAACGAGCGAGCCCAGAGCGAAGCAGCCCTAGGTGTAAAGCCTTGGGTTAAGTACTGGGTCCATGTGGGAATGGTTGAGATCTCCGGAGAAAAGATGAGTAAAAGTCTTGGAAATATAATAACGCTTAGAGAAGCCTTTAAGAAATGGGGTCCGGAGACTCTCAGGCTGTGGTATCTCACGGGACATTACCGTAAACCACTTGTATTCACAGATGAAGCCTTGAACCAAGCATCCAAACTATATGAACGACTAGTTGCATCTATTCAGCTCGTAGAGAAGCTAAGCAGGGAAACAACTGATATACATCGCATGGATGAACACGACATTGCATTGCTTCATGAGATCCTCGAGACACATACACGGTTCCACGAGGCACTGAGCAATGATTTCAACACACCTGAGGCATTGGCAGCTGTGAGAAAACTTACGAACATAGTATTTAAGGAGCTTCAGTACAGGCCAAAATACATGCTTGTATGGACAATATATAGGTTATTCAAGGAATTCAATGTTGTTCTAGGGGTCCTTGACAATTATTTAACAAAGACACCTGAAGAGCTCGAAACATTTGTGGAATCACTGATAAAAATCATTGTTGATATAAGATCAAGGCTTAGGCAGAGAAAAGAATATGAGTTATCCGACTTCATACGAGAAGAGCTCGCAAAAATAGGAGTTATACTAATGGATCGAGGCAAGGAGACCAGCTGGATGATCAAGCGATGACAATATCGGCTAAACGTAAATGGAGGAGTAGCGAAAGAATAGCCCTATCTTTTCTCGAAGAACTAGGATACAGGATCATCGATACCCATGTCCGTATAAAGCAGCATGGTTTCGAAATAGCAGAAATAGATGCTATAGTCGATGATGAGAATGGGAATAGATACGCTGTTGAGATCAAGGCTGGAAGGATAGATGTCAATGGTGTTCGCCAAGCATATGTAAACGCGGTCGTTGCTGGATACAAGCCACTAGTAGTGGCTAAGGGATATGCGGATGACTCGGCACGAGAGCTTGCCGATAAACTTGGTGTTAAGGTGATACAGTTAAGTGATTATTTTCTAATTGAAGCGGAGGAGCTAGAGAACATAATAAGGGACACGATAACAAATACTTTAGCCGACTTCCTCACGATCATAGCTGAAGATAAACAAATACCTCCGGAAGACCTAAGACTTCTAGAGCAGATAGTTGCTTCTCCGACGATGAAGGATCTCTCGGAAAAACTTGATCTACAAATACGTGATGTTGTGAGAGAAATAAAGAGATTACAGAACAAGGGCACAATTCCGAAGAATGCGAAGAGCTACGGGAAAGTCAGACTCTATGCTGCTATGAGACTAGCAGGTTATCATTTTGGGCTCTTGAAGAAACTTATATCTTCTTTACACGAACAATGCAGTCAGGAGGAACATACTTAGTCAGAAAAATATGATCAGTTGCATATAGCAACTCATAACCATGTTTCTCAAGACACTTTGGGTCAATAATAAGGACAACGGGTTTACCGTGTCTTCTCCCTGTATCAATAGCTGTCTCTTCATCGATTGTTAGATGAACATATTGGCGCTTCATAGGCTTAATCCCCTCCTTCAAGATATTCTTAAGAGAAAACATTGATGTTCCATGATATAGGAGCTTATCCCATTTTATCCTGGGATAATTAATTGATATTTTGAAGCTATGGCCATACCTGGCGCGTATCATTCCATTTCTCAGCTCAAATCTGCTCTTGGGGTCGAGCCTCGCTATTGCTACTATGTGCTCATAGGTGATCCATTGGTAAAACTCCTTGTTATACCAGCATTTCTTAATACCTTTGACAAGTTCATCTATTTTTACCCATCCTTCGCTATCGGGTTCCACACATGCTTCCCGAGGAAAATGTCTAAGGATACCGCTAATTAATTTGCTAAGCTTGACGCGCCTGGCAGGATCGATCAATAGTGTCCAGCCTTCAACACATTCATTAGGGTCCTCAACATATCTGCCATCCACACACTTGTATATTGGCCTCAAAGACTTCACCCTACGATACCATTATAATCCTAGAAAGGATATAGTGTTAGACCCGGCTATGAGGAACGCGCCGGAAGCTGGAGCCTCTCCGTAGGCCAGGGCGGAGAGGCCATGAATGAACACTCTTTCTCTGAGCACCATCATTGTTCAAGAACCACATATGGATTATAGATTATCAATGATGCTTAACAAATACTCGATAGCCTTATCAGGTTTTGGCGGTGATATTTCCGTTCTTAGCGATGCCTGTTTGTACTTATCAATATTATTAAGAATATCGAGTATTTTAGAAGCAATAGTTTCTGGATCATTTGATGGACAATACACTATAAGCCCTGTATCTTCATATATCCATGCTAGACCCTGATCTTTTGACGTTATAATTGGGCGTCTGCTACCTATAGCTCTTGCTACAATACTAGTAGAAGCGTGATCTATATCTGTCACGACTACTGCTGTAACCCTAGGAATTATGCCTTCGAGCGTATCGCTCATCACACATACTACATGCGGATCTATGTTACAATCTTCTTTTCTATCCTTCTTGGTGAGTCCGATTACTATGAGCGGGGTTATTTCGACTTCTCTTAGCAATTCGATCAGTCTCTTAACTGTCTCGCATTTAATCTTCTCGGATATCAACAATATCTTAGGAGGATCAATAGGTATCTCTCCTATGAACTTTTCCTTTTCCCACGAGTAAATAGGGAGATAGATATAATCAAACTTATCAAATATGAAGCCAAATAATAACCTCTCTCTCGGAGTAGTATAACCTACCATAATGTAGGTGCCGCATGCTCTTAATCGGTTGAGAGCAAGATTGACCGCGGATAGCAACGCGATATTCTTAGAGCTAAAGTTATGGTGGGGATCAGGCGGTATTACAAATAATAGGAAGACAGGTTTTACTTTTGCAATTGACGATAGAATTACCGGGAGATGCCTGTCAATTCTAGAAATAATGACAATACGAGCATTCTCGGGAATCGACCTCAATACAAATAATTTCTCAATATAAGTTCTAAGATTCTTAAGCCGAATATCATGGAGAGAAATATACTCTGTTCTTGTCCCTATCTTCTCGAAAAGCCCGATGAATTTCTTATCAAACTCCGGATCGTATCTGCTTATAACAAATATTTCCCTACGCATCATACATCATCAAATTAACTAGGATGACTAGCATAGATAAATACTTGTAGGGAGATGAGCTAGCCTTGCCGAACATATTTGATGAAATCATTGCCTTAAAGGAGGAAATTAGAGAGGTTCTCAGCCATAAGCTCTCCAAGAAAGAAATACATGAAGCTGTTCATGATCCTCATGCTCGTAGGAGGCCCAGACCTTGTGGGTTAACAGTTCATACAGGTATAGGTTGCCCTCTACGATGTGTATATTGTTACATATATGATATGGGGTTCCAGAACAATGTCAAGCAATATCCCTTGAGCCCCGAGCAACTAGTATATGCATTAGCCTCTAACCCATATTTCATACCGGGTAGAAATGGTACATTAATAGCTATGGGCTCGGTCACCGAGCCTTTCCTACCACAGACCAAGGATCTCAGTATCAGGTATATCGAGGCAATAACCAAGTATCTAGGCAATCCAGTACAGTTCTCGACAAAAATGTATATCGATAAGCGGGATGCTTGGAGAATAGCCGATATAGATCCCGATATAAGCCCGTTGATAACAATAATTACTATTAAACATAGAGCCGAACTAGAGCCATATGCCCCGTTACCCGAGCTTAGGTTCAAGACCATAGAGAATCTCTCAGAAGCAGGTCTTAAACCAATTCTCTTTTACAGACCCATAATCCCTGGGATAGCTGAAGAAGAATATGAGGAAATACTTATGAGGGCTAGGGCAGCTGGGGCTGTAGGCGTAGTTGCTGGAGGACTGAGGGTTACAAAGATTATATTGTCTAGACTGTTCGAGAAAGGTGTTCCTGTCAAGGAAATTCTTCAACGGATAACAAGGCCTCTTCGCGATAACGAGCAAGTCCCGGTCAAGGTATCCGATTTGAAGATGAGGATCAAGGATAAGGCCTTATCGCTTGGCCTCATCTTTTTCCCGCAGGCTTGTATGGCTAACATATATACGCATGGCATGTATTGCCTCCGTATGGTCATGGAAAGAATTGTTTCGGCCAGGTTCAATTTACCATCTAGCGCGGAAATAGGGAATATAGTTAAGAAAGCCGGCCTTACACCAACAAGAATGCACTTCACGCGCTACACACTTATTATTAGTATTAGGGAACCATGCGATAAAGTGAGGAAGTATCTGTTACAAGAACTTATCAAATATAGGTATAAGATCTGTGTTTCTATAAAATGTGGGAAAACATGATCACTTTGATCTTATCTTTGTAATAATCTTGCTGGCGATCTTTGCTAGGTCTTCTTCTGAAACTATATCTCTAACATGAGTCTTTGATACATATAGGTCTACTTTGCCCGATAGCTTGTCTTTAACTCTGATTATGTCTCCATCTTTTCGATGATATATGTCTAGCAGCTCCACCTGCTCTTTAGACAATAGATCAGCTAGTATCTTGCTCGGCGTTTTCGGCATGCTGTCCACCTTCCAGCCTATATCTCGAGACTGGGATATTTTGAATCGAAAGTGTAGTTAAATACTTTATCTATCAATCATTGTTCTCTTGAAAGGTGTTCGGAGATGATTACAAAGTATCTACAATGGGGCGACGGATATGCTGAGTTTAAACTAGGAGATTCAGAGTATTTGTTACTATTTGCAAACAATACAATATTGTTTAGACCGCGATCAATATTTGTAGAAAAAAATGTAGCTGGAAACAAGACTGTTTACTCCAAGAAAAAGAGATATGTTTATGTTATCTTTTCGAAACATCTTCTTCCCAATAGCGATTTCGTAAAGAAAGCTGTTGACGAATACATCGATTATCAGATCGAAGTACGCTACACGAGACTAAAATACGGTAACTATTTAACCATAAACCTCCCAGGAGCCTATCTATATGATCATGTCATATTAACTGACGATCAAATGTGTATAGTGATATCGGTGAAGAGGAACGTTTATTTCGAGAGAACAGATGACGGGCTCACCATCTATCTTGTTTAGTCCACACATTTTATCGTTGTGCCGATAAATTCCTCTCCTTTTATGGCTCTAATAGTGTTTTCAACATCAAATCCTGACACAATATGAATAGGGGCACCTATCTTACACGATAGATTATACATTTTAATTACCTTACCGACTATTCCACCAGTTGCATCTGTACTTACATTTTTGGATATCTTATCGATCACGTCATTGTAGTTATTCTCATCGATAATTCTGATGAGCTCGGCATCATCGTATTTAGTAGGATCACGATTATACACTCCTTTAACATTGGTTAAAAGCACAACACGCACGGGTTTAATATGTTTTGACAGCTCTAGGAAAACATCTTCTGTGGATAGAACCCTAAACACTCTTGCTAGTGAGTGAATACACTCACCATATACCACAGGCACAGTATTGTTTCTTAGTGCGATCTTTATCGGTTCCACGAACACTTCAAGGCCCTGTTCCCCCTCATATATTATAGCTGATGTCTGAAAAGAGACAGCTGGAATGCCGTTATTCACAAGATAATTGACAATTAAGTGATTAAGATCTCTTGTTGCCTCTTGGCATTTTACAAGCGTTGAAATAGATCCTTCTTCGCCACATAGGACTATTGGATGAGCAAAACTACCTCCTCCATTGCCTAGCAGAATATCGTATTCATTGATTACTCCTCTAAGTATCTTTACTGATTTTTTGAGAGCCGCAAAATTGATAGAATAAAACCTGTCCTTATAGGTGATGAAGCTGCCCCCAAGCTTAACAAATACTATGTCTCTACTGGTCTTCAAGACTCGGCCACCCATCATCATTACTATAATAAATTTTTATCAATCATTAAAACTATAATGAAGAAATGGTGTGGCCTACTAGTGGTGGCTCGAAGAAAACATGTGAGCAGGCTCAAAGACTTTGTGGAACACTTTTGGCTTAATCGTAGGATTTTCTTTCTTGTGCTGGCTAACATATACATTTTCATAGTCGCTCCCTACAACTGGAATTACTATGATGTCAAATATTTTATCGAGTGGAGCAAAATCACAGTAGCACATGGCTTGTTCTCCGTATACGCATTAGCGGATAAGGTATCATATCCTCCTCTCGCTGTTGTCCTTTTCGTACCTTTTTACCTGCTCGCAACTATGATCTCGAGTAATCTCATCATTATTAGGTTCATAGTGAAACTTCCATTGATTATAATGTTCAATTTGATCTACTATGTTTTGCTAAGATATTATGGCTGGAACACAGCCAAATACTGGCTTATTAATTACGGCGCGTATTCAACGATTTTTGGATACCAGTTCGATCTATACACGTCAATGTTTTTACTTTTAAGCCTCATAACCATGACACGGTACAAAAACCCTGTATTAACGGGTGTGTTCCTAGCGCTAGCAATACTTATTAAGCCTCTCGTTGTTTTCATAGGCTTTATTCCACTAATCAAATATTATGTTGAACATAAAACAGGAGAACTAATACGCTATGTTGGTGCTGGTCTGATTACCGGATTAGCAATTGTGTTGCCGTTTATGATGTATAACCCTATTGATTTCCTTATGAAAGTAATAGTGTTTCATAGCGATCGCCTTCCTCAGGATCTAAGTATATGGGCTATACCATTGTATGTTTTAAGATATAATTATATGTTGCTCCCTTCATGGGAGATCTGGTTGTGGTTACCAGCAATGATTATAGGTGTGCTCGCCTATCTCTATGTCTTCTATAGAAGCAATAAAACCGATGAATTATCCTTGGCAAAGGCATATGTGGCCATAATAATTGTATGCCTTATAACCAATAAGGTCGGCAATCTAAATTATTTGACGTGGGTTGTACCCTTCCTTGCCATATTATTATCCAGAGGGACACTTGGTTCATGGGGTATGAAAGTACTATATATAGCCTTACCGATAGTCTCGATGCTATTATATCCGTTTACAATATTTGGTTCAGCTGCAGTAGTACATGGCCAGGTATTCATTGCTGAAGATAAGAAGTTCTATTCAGCTGTATGGTTGATCCAGGAATCTTTTCTTGGTTCGGAATCTATGGTTCATGAGATGATTTCTATCGGTAGGGCTTACCTCTACAGCTTTATGGCCATACTATATTATTACAGATGGGCTTCAAGCATCCTATATACAGTCATATACAACTCTATGTTAGCCGTGATTCTATACCGTATCTATGGACTAAGAAGAATTGAGCTTGGTCTACCCCGTCATAAGAGGCCATCTAAAATCCTGCTTACAAGCTCTACAACGCCCTGACCACTTGGCTTCGTGGTTACGAGATCTACGAGCCTCTTGAGTTCTTCATCCGCATTTCCAACCGCAACCTTTAATCCAACATATCTTATGAAATCATAATCCATTATACTGTCTCCCACACCAATAGCTTCTTCAGATTTTATTCCTAGTTTCTTCATGACGTGTACAAGGGCTTTCCCCTTACCAGCATCTTTAGGGGTTAAGTGAATTGCGTATCCGCTAAAACCTACCTTAATATTGGGGTCCCTCTTCTCGACGAATTCTTTTATTTCATCAACTATTTCATCGGCTTTTCCTCTGTATTCAGACCTTATTTTCAGAGCAAAATCATATGATCTAAACCTGTTCTGCCAAGAGCCGTATATGTAATCAGAAAATTCATCCAATATTTCCTCGTAAATTTTCCGTGCAGAATACCTTGTCAGTATTTCGAATTCATTCCCACCCCAGTAAATAATGCACCCTGTCTCTCCAATAGCAGGTCCAGATAGTCCAATGTATTTTTTAAGAGCGGCCACTGCAGGGATCATATTGCTCGATACAAGTACTACACTAACTCCACTTTTATCCAAGGCCTTAAGAGCTCTCAGGGCATCGAGATCAAGCTCCACGGTATCGCGACTCACTGAGAGAGTTCCATCAATATCAAACGCGGCAAGCCTGTATCTTGTCATTTTATACTCTCCCGAATACGTGTTCTAACCGGCGTTATAGGATTGTAATAATCAATTATTAAATCATAGGTTTGCTAGAATCATAAATGGTGGCGTAATCGCAATGACACTATACTTCGTTGGATTAGGGCTAAGCAGCGGCCACCTAACATTGGAGGCCAGGGATGTTATCGATGAGGCTGATAAGATAATCATTGATACCTATACGAGCATAGTACATGGCTTTACGCCTGAACAGATTACAATTCTTAATCCACGCGCTGAACTAGTATTGGCGCGCCGAAAAGATCTTGAGGGAAGATCTATAAAAGGCATCATTGAAGAGGCTAAACGGAAAAACATAGTGATACTTGTTCCAGGGGATCCATTCATAGCAACCACTCATGACGCCATAAGAATAGAGGCTCTTGAGCAAGGAGTCACCGTAAAAACAATCCATGGCATATCAATATACTCGGTCGCGGCCTCAGCAACAGGTCTTCAGATATACAGGTTCGGGAAAACAGTGACACTCGTGTATCCTGAAGCTTTCAAGCCCTATTCGACAATCGAAACCATATACGAGAATCTCACAAGGAATCTTCACACCCTCGTCCTGCTTGACCTCAAGCTAGAGGAGAACAAGGCTATGAGAATAGCCGAGGCTGTAGATGTACTACTAGAGCTAGACGAAAAAGGAATTCTCTCGAAAATAATAGCTGTTGGGCTATCAAGAGCGGGGACAGCCCAACAAGTCATACATGCAGATATATTCCCGGGGCTCAAAAAATACGATTACGCGGGCCCGCCAGAATCTATAATAATTGTTGCTAAGCCCCACCCTATGGAGCTGGGTGCTCTCAAGCTAATAGGAGGCCTGCCAGATACCGTTATAAATAAGATCGATTATATTTATTCAAAACTGTTTTAATCGGGGGTATGTACCCATGACCAGGTATCCTTATCTTTTAATAGCTGTGCTAGTGCTGGCAATGGTACTACTGTCTCCCATATCTCATAGCTACCCCGTTACAGTAAAAGATGCGCTGGATAGAGCAGTTGAGATAAAGACAGCCCCGAAACACGTGGTATCATTATCACCAAGCATAACAGAGATCATGGCATCGCTAGGTCTACTGGATAGACTAGTGGGTGTGGATTCTATATCATATAAAGATCCCTACTATGGTATCGCGGAGTTCTGTAAATCACATAACATAACAGACGTTGGTGGGTATTGGTGGTCAGCAATAAAGATAGAAAAAATATTGGCATTAAAGCCAGATTTAATCTTGGCTGATGCTGGAGCACATGTTAAACTCCTTAAGTTCTTCGAGAACTATAACCTCACAGTAGTTTATCTTCATGCTGGTGCTTCTAAGTCGCTTGAGGATATATATTCCGATATAGATATGGTCGCGAGGATATTCAATGTATCTGAAACAAGGGTTTCACAACTGATCCAGTCTATAGAGAACAATATATCCCTGGCGAGGCAATACATCGCGCTATACAAGACTGTTAGGGCTGTAGTTGTTGTAGGCTTCTATGAAGGCATATGGGTGGCCGGTAAAGCTACATTTATCGATGATCTCCTCTCAAAAATCGGAATAACTAATGTCGCAACAACCATTGGCTGGAAAGCAGTAAATATAGAAACCATAATGTCATGGAAACCACAAATAATAATAATAGATACAACCTACGTCACCAATAAGACTTTAACTGAATACGGTCTCAACAAGATCAATGCAAAACTGATCTTCCTAAACAAAACAGAAGTAGACCTATTATCGAGACCAGGACCATTAATAGGCGAAGCATCAGTACTTCTAGCTAAGAGAATAGTTGACGCATTAGGCCCAGCACCAACCCCTACACCAGTAACTAAAACAATAGTTTCAACAAGCACGGTATCTCATACCGTTGTCAAAACTAGTGTAAGAACCGTGACAAAGGAATACGCCTCCGCTACAACCATAACGAGTACAAAACCTGTTAAACAGGCTGCATCTTACGGAGAGGTGATTGGTATATCCATTGCTATAATTATAGTTGGTATAGCGATCGGATATGTTATTGGTAGGAGACATTGACTGTGATAAATTATGAGCGTCTATAGACTCTACAGAAGAAAAATAATTGTTTTTACGACAATAACAGCTGTACTTTCTCTTCTTCTCCTTGTACTATCTTATTTGTTCCTGCATATGGGTTATGGTTCATCCAAGATAATATATCAATACAGGCTCAACAGGATAATGGCAGCCATTTTAGTGGGTTTGATACTAGGTCTTACGGGTGCATTACTCCAATCAAGTCTACGGAATCCTCTTGTCGATCACTACATACTGGGTATTGGAAGTGGTGGAGTATTTGCCGTCATGTTATTCTATCTGTTCAGCTCTAATGCTTATTTCCTAGCGGTCTTAACCATTATTGCCGCAGTAGGAGGTCTAGCAGCGCTTACCATAACTATAATGGTAGCCGAATCAGTTGGCGGAGGCGATATAGCATATGTTCTTGCAGGGATAGGTGTTAACTCAATGTTTTCTGGTGCAAGTCTCCTATTAACTTATGTTGCCGCCAGTAAGAACCCATACGTAGCTTACGCACTGACTGGCAGCTTTATTGCGATAGATCCGGGCTGGATACCCTTGCTAGTAGTTCTCTCAGCATTGTCATTTGTTTTATATATCTTTTCATCTAAGCCCCTTAATACGTTGTTGATGGGTGACGAGTATGCTGCACAACAGGGATATAATCCTAGGATTACGCGTCTATTGATAGTTCTTTTCTCGGGCATAATAGGCGCTTCTGTTGTTGCCTGCTGTGGCCTCATAGGGTTCATCGGGCTAGTATCTCCACATATAGCTAGACTTATGCTCGGAACAAGCGATAATAGACTAGTACCGGTGATTGCCGGGTTAACTGGCGCTATTCTCCTACTGCTAAGCGATAATTTCTCGAGGCTCGTACTCGCCGGCCCATTTTTAGTGTCTGTGGGCGAGGTCCCAGCTGGCGCGATAGTGTCTTTGTTTGGTGCACCATTCTTTATATCGATAATGATAAGAAGGCTTCGGGGTCATGGGGCTTGAACCGATTGAACGATATATTGATAGATGTTGAGGAGGCGGGGTACAGAAATAATATTGTATTTAAAGATCTTCATCTCATAATACCTGGTTATAAGATAACTGTAATCCTAGGCCCCAACGGCTCCGGTAAAACGACCCTGTTGAGAATGCTGTTTAAGCGGGTCAAGTACAGGGGCACGATAGTAGTAGATTTCAAAGAACTAGCCAGGATTAGGGGCTCTAGTATCGCGAGGCTCTTAGCCTACATGGGTGATATAAGTCTCCCGGAAATGATGGGGTTAAAGGTATTCGAGGCATTACTAATTTCAAGGTCTGGTTTATACACAGGCCTGATCGAGAAAGATGAAGATATACGTGAGGCGGAAGCAGTCATGGCCGAGACCGGTATAAAGCACCTGGCTGATAGAAGGCTTAGTGAACTCAGTAGCGGCGAGCTTAGAAAGGTAGTACTTGCTATGGCACTTGTTAAGAGGCCTAAATACTTATTACTCGATGAGCCTGACAGCCACCTAGATATATTATCCAGAATAGAAATATCTAGACTAATAAAAAGATGCCGAAAAAATACTACTATCATAATCGCAACTCATGATCCCATATTTGCAGTTAATACAGCAGATTACTTCATATTACTACGAGATGGGAAGATCATCGATAAAGGGGCAATAGAAGAGGTGATCGAGAGGAAGAGCATAGAAAAAGTCTTTGGTGCTAAGCTAAAATATGTTTATGATAAAGGTAAGCTAATAGGCATAATTCCGGTTTATGGCTAAACATCAATCCTCAATATTGTCAATAATTTTCATTACTTCCTCGCTCGATAATATCCTAGCACCATATACTTTCCCCATGTACCCTAAAGCATATTCGTGGTCTTCCTTACTAAACGCGGCAACAGCATCTCTGACAACAATAAGATTGAAGCCATAGTAGAATGCATCCCATGCAGTGTGAAGTACACAGATATGCGTATGTATGCCAGTCAATATAACCGTGTCAATGCCTAGATCACGCAGTACGGTCAGTAATCCAGTGTCCCTGAAACCGCTGTAGTTTCTCTTATACAATACTATATCTTTGTCGCTAGGCTTCAGCTCGTCAATGACCCTATTCTCAGGCGAACTATAGATTGCATGCTCTCCCCAGATCTTGAGTTCGTGATCGAATGGAAAGTGCTTGTCACACAGATATATGACCGGCACATTTTTCTCTCTAGCCTTAATGAGGAGCTTGTTTATCACTGGAACTATCTTCTCAGCATCTGGGCTTTTGAGTCTCCCATGAACGAACTCGTGGATCATATCTATAACTAGGATAGCAGGCCTCATGATGTAGTGCACCGTTTAGAAAATACTATATAATCGTTAATAGTTCTTAGGGATAATATGTGATGAGCGACTTCGGAACAGAGCGTCTGCGATGAAGAACCGTGTGAGGGCTGAAAATCCCTTTTAGTCTTTTTGAACATATTATGAAGTCGGTGTTAACATGAATGGTCCACGTCCTATGACTCAGGATGCATTAATGTCTGCCTTCGGCGGAGAATCTATGGCCCATATGCGTTACCTCATCTATGCTGAGATGGCTGAGCGTGAAGGGTATAAGAACATAGCTAGGCTCTTCAGAGCAATTGCTTATGCTGAGTACGTGCATGCTAGGAATCATTCTAGACGACTAAGCGGACTGGACGCTGACTTCAAAGTAGTTGCTGGCTCGGCATTCGGACCCGGTGATACCAGGAAGAACCTTGGCCAGGCGATTCGTGGCGAGATCTTCGAAGTAGAGGAGATGTATCCGGCTTATATAAAAATCGCGGAGCTACAGGGCGATAGACAAGCTCTTCAGAGCTTCAAGTGGGCACTTGAAGCTGAGAAGATACATGGTGAGCTCTACAAGAAAGCATTGGAATACCTTGAGAAAGGACAAGACATGCCTATAGATGGATATATTTGGGTGTGCCCGGTTTGTGGCCACACCTATATTGGCTCGGAACCCCCAGAGAAATGCCCCATCTGTGGTAGCCCCGGCGAAAAATATGTAAAGTTCTAGCTTAGCTTCTAAGTCTCCTTATTTTATTACATAATCTATCAAAGCCTTTTTCTAGGCTTTTTTCTATCCCATCAGAATTTTCTACGAGATAAGAAGCGATTATCGAACCAGTTATTATTGCAGTAGACGCTACGACGAATACAATTCCGTCAGGCCTACCATAAATATATGAATAATATGCTATCACTAATGCCAGCTCACTAACCGTTGATAAATAGCTCCCTGTTTCAACTCTTTCTCTTCTGTCTCCTTTTCCGACAAGTATGCATGAAAGTAGCGTTGAGAAACAATGTATGAACGCCGCAGCGATACCGATGATCATTCCGACGAGGAGTGTTTCAAAACTAATCGGCAGTGATGCGATGTTCACACCCATGGATAACAGGAAAATTGTTATGAAAACAGCTCTTACAGGCTTAAACATCTTCATAACAGGCTTGCTGTGCTCAACAGCGGATATTGATAATCCTCCTATGAATGCACCAAGAGCGGGAGTTAGATCGAAGTAGTCGGCCGCAACACCCATGAATAAACCATAAGATATCATCAGTATTAGGCCACGTTCGTCGTGGGAGACTAGTCTTGAGAGAATATGTTTTGAGAATGAATAACTAGCAATACCTCCTGCGAGGAGGAATAAAAGAGTCTTAACTACGATCAACATTATACCGTCGGCGAATCCTTTAATGAAGTTAAGAGATATTACTATGATCATATCTTCAACAGCGGCAACCATTAGTACAGTCTTAATAACAGTAGGTGACGGATTATGTTCCTCTAACAATTTATATGTGAATACTGTGCTGGAGAAGGAAGCTATAAGACCTGTTATGACTATTAGTGGAGCTGGTGTCCTGAACGGATATAGTATTAGTGCTATGAAAGCGTTTGCAAGCAATAGCTCGACAAGTGATATGTAGAGGGGATGTCTTATAATATCCTTTATGTTCTCAATATGGATCTCAAAACCAATCTCAAAGAAGAGGAGTATTATGCTGACTTCGGATAGTACTTCGAACATAGACATCAGTTTTCTAGGAATCGGGAGCAATAAGCCTATTATGAGGCCTGCTAGGAGGTAGCCGATTGCGCCTGATAGGTTTGCTCTTCTAACGAGTAGGGCTAGGAGGAAACCTAGGACAAACAGCAGTGCCAATACTGTATGGGCTATATCCAAAGCGTCATCCTCTTACGACCATGTCGTAGTTTCCTGTTAGTCTTGCCAATATGTTTCTCCACGCTAGAGAACCCTTGTTATTCACCACGATCAGGTCGCCCCGTCCAATAGCTTTAACCACGTCGAGATTCACTCCTAACAATACACCTGTATCCGCCACCTTGAGCATTGGAGCATCGTTCATAGCATCGCCCATTGCAATTATGTGGGCATCCCTATAGTCCTTCACAATATCTCTTAGAAGGAGAAGAGCTTTGCCCTTATCATGGTCTCCATTGATCTGGCTAATCCCGACACCGCTTACCTGGATGTTTAGGCCTCTCCCTCTTATTTCGTTTAGTACTTCATCTATGGTTGCCCTATCTTTCGTCTTAGGGACAAATAAATAGCTGTATTCCCGCTTAAGCGCGAGCACTGCCTCGTCTTCTGGCAGGCCTGTTAGCTCACTAAATAGTCTTGGTGTGATCTTATCCATCCATATTATGTGGTCTCTGTACTTCTCTATAATGTCACTTAGCATGTTCTTTATCTCATCTATTGTTTTACCGAGAACACAAACATAGTAATCCCCGTGATCCCTGCATTTAGTATTATATTTAATAATATGTAGGCTGACTTTCTTTTTCGGGATATAGATCGCAGCACCGTTTTCAACTATGAAAACTATATTTTTTAGCCCTAGCCTATCCATGTAGAGCAACTGCTCTGCTCTTGTTTTTGAAGAGTTAAAGATTATTTCTATGCCCTGTTTTCTTAGCCTTTGTATCAGGGGAAGTGTTTTATCATACTTGTATGTCTCGGGATCAAGGACGCATCCATCGAGATCAGTCATTATAACGAGGCGCATCCCTATGCACCACGAAACAGTGTTGATTCAACAACTCATGTTTTATTCCTCTCTCTACTAAATATAGTAGTCTGGGGGTGAAGCATTAGTGAGACTAGAGATGCCCCGGTATATGGAGCGATTTGGCGCTGTCAAGTTCTTTGATGTTCAGAGGGTGCTTGAGCTAACAGGTGGTAAGTCGAGTGGCCCATTGGGCGATGTGGCTGGCACTATAAATATTGGTAGGGCGGAGCTCGAAGAGCTTGAGTCGAACATGACGATTATAATACCGATCAAAGACGAGAATCCAAAGGTCCTGGAAGGAGTTCTTAGCGGGATTCCACATGAAGCGTTTGTCATAATTGTTTCCAATAGCCGACGAGAACCTATCGACAGATATAGGATTGAGCTTGACACGGTATACCAGTTTTACCGCTTAACGAGGCGGCCATTTCTCATGGTACATCAGAAAGACCTAGCTTTTAGTGATGGATTGGTCGAGGCAGGTTACCCTTATCTTCTTGATGAAACGGGGAAGATCAGAGATGGAAAGGGAGAAGGCATGGTTTTAGGGCTGCTCTTATCAAAGATCATTGGGAGAAGATATGTTGGTTTCATAGACTCGGATAACTATATTCCAGGAGCGGTCAATGAGTATGTCGACATTTATGCAGCCGGCTTCTACATGGCGCAATCACCATATACCATGATCAGAATAAAATGGCCATACAAGACGAAGTTCGTAGGCAGAAGATTCTATTTCAGGAGAAGAGGACGTGTATCAGAAATAACAAATAGGTTCATGAACATGTTGATTGCAAGGCTGACAAAGTTCGAGACAGACATCATAAAGACGAGTAACGCCGGAGAGCATGCTATGACCATGGAGCTCGTGGACAAACTAGCCTATGCGAGTGGTTTCAGTATAGAGCCCTATGAAATAGTCTACATGCTTGAAGAATATACAGGAATAAAGAAGAAAGTGGATAAAGATGTCTTCGAGAAAACAATCGAGATATACCAGATAGAGCCACGTAATCCCCACATACATGAGGAGAGGGATGAATCTCACATACCAGATATGATCAAGAAGAGTCTATCAACGATATATCATAGCGTGTTAGCCGATGATACCCTCAAGAAAAGAATAGTTGAGGAACTGGCGAGAAGAGGAGCTCTAAAGTCTGGAGAGGAACCGCCTAAGCCGCATATCTTGCCACCAATAAAGGATGTAGATATATCCAAACTATTCAAGACGCTTCAGGAGCACAGTGATACGTTGATAATAAGGGAAGAGTAGATTTTGATTATACATACATCTATATACAACTATTATTCTGGTAGATATATATGATATGATATTCTATTTTGGTATTTACACCCCATTTATATGCACATATATACCCACTTGGTTCCCACCCATAGTAGTATTAACATATAAGTACATTACCGAAGGATATATATACCCAACAATACAGTATATTCTTAATGTTGAGAAACATAGTGGTGATTCCGAATGGAGATCTCGCCTATCTTGTACGAAAACGATCCTACTTATCAAATGGCTGTAAAACAGCTACGAGAAGCAGCTAAGCTTCTCGGTCTTCCCGATGAGATTGTGGAGGTGCTACGTCACCCAGAGAAGCTCGTCCAAGTCAAAATACCTATAAGGAGAGACAATGGTAAGATCGAAGTCTACATTGGTTGGAGAAGCCAGCACAACAGCGCCCTAGGTCCCTACAAGGGCGGTATCAGGTACCGTGAAGATGTGACTCCTGGAGAAGTAGTAGCTCTCTCAATGTGGATGACCTGGAAGAACAGCCTTGCAGGAATACCTTACGGTGGTGGCAAGGGAGGAATAAGAGTTAACCCCAAGGAGCTAAGCCAGAGAGAATTAGAAGAGCTAAGCAGGAAGTACTTTGCGGCAATAGCCAAGGACGTAGGCCCTGACGTCGACATACCCGCTCCTGACGTCTACACCAACCCACAGACCATGGCCTGGTATTTCGACGAGTACAGCAAGATCGTAGGTTACAATGCCTGGGGTGTAGTAACCGCTAAGCCGGTAGAGCTGGGCGGACTACACGCGAGAATAGTATCAACTGGCTACGGTACTGCCCTAACAGCCAGAGAAGCTGCTAAGCGCTGGATCGGTGGAGTAGAGGGCAAGACCGTAGCAATCCAGGGATTTGGAAACGTGGGCCAGTACGCAGCCCTTTACCTCAAGCAGTGGGGTGCCAAGATAGTAGCGGTTAGCGACAGGAGCGGAGCGATCTATGATCCCAATGGAATCGATGTCGAGGAAGCAATCAAGGTAAAGAGCGAGACGAGAAAGGTAACCAACTATAAGAAGGGAGGCGTCAAGATAATTAGCAACGAGGAACTCCTAGAGCTAGATGTAGACATACTGATCCCCGCCGCGACAGAGAACGTGATAACCATCAAGAACGCCGACAAGATAAAGGCAAAGGTTATCAGCGAGGGTGCAAACGGCCCGACAACTCCTGAGGCAGAGGAAATACTCCACAAGAAGGGCGTAATCATAGTGCCTGATATCCTTGCAAATGCTGGCGGCGTAACAATGAGCTGGATCGAGTGGAGCCACAACCGCATGGGTTGCTGGCTAACAGATGAGGAAGCACTCGAGAGATTAGACAGGATAATGACCAGGAACTTCAACAGAGTATTCGACGAATGGCAGAAGAAGTACAGCGAGTACCCAATGAGAGCTGCTGCCTATGCGATCGCAGTAGACCGTGTAGTAAGAGCAATGAAGCTCAGGGGCTGGATCTAAAGGCGCTGTTTTTTCTCTCCCGACCTCCTACTATAAACTACTGTCCCGTCTTTTCTTCTTATCTCGACGACTCTATGAAAAGGAATCATCTCCTCACCAACGTATAGATAGCCCCGCCTAAGATCATCTATGAACCTGCCTGGAATAGGTCTTAAGACGACGCCTTCATCGGTTCGATGCTTGATAAAAACTATGTATTCCTCTTTCTCGCCGGAGAAAACAACTTTTCTGAGCCACTCCTCTATTTCTCCTCGTTTCCTACCCAATAATGATCAACCATAAATCTTTTCTCATACATAGTTTTTATGCTGACGAGTCAATAATTAATAGATAGCATATTAATGAGTGATGGTTTATGAGCTATAGTAGGCTTGCTGGTTTTCTATTAATATGTCTGGCAGTGGTCTTCGCGATCATTTATACTTGGTTGGTCTTCGGGGCCGGAGAAACAATATCGATCATCGTGGTAAAATTAACAGTATATTTCAGTATGCTCATATTATTTGGAATAATAGGTTACATAGGTTATGTACTAGCCACTACGCCATCTATTCCCCCGGAAGAAATCGAGAAAATGATAAAAGAACTGGAGAAGGAGGAGGTAGAAGAGCAAAAATAATCAAGTCTCTGCAATCTATTTCTTACGTTTAATTATTAGCTCCAAGAGCCACCCAAGCAATTCTCTAGCCTCAGAACTTATACACTCACATTTATCAAGTGCGACCTTGGCTTCTCTCGTCAGTCTCTGCATGTATTCTACACTATAATCAAGACTACCAGTCTTCCTCACGATCTCTTGGACCCTTATAATATCGTCTTCGCTTATCTCTTCAGGCTTCTTTTTATCGTATACTAGTCTCAGAAACTCTTTATCCTCTTCGCTACCCCATTCATAGGCCTTGACAACAAGTAGTGTCTTCTTTTTCTCTCTAACATCGCTCCCAACGGGCTTTCCTGTAACCTTTGGATCACCATATAGGCCCAAGATATCATCTTGTATCTGGAAAGCTACGCCCGCAGGGTAGGCGTAGGCAGTAAAAGCTTCAAACAGCTTATGGTTTTTCGACCCAGCTGCTATTGCCCCCAAGTATAATGGTAGCTCTATAGTGTAGGATGCCGTCTTGTACTTGTGGATTGTAATCACGTCTTTCTCGGTAACCTTCTCGAGAGGTAGACCAGCTATTAGAACATCCAAGAATTGCCCATACGATACTAGGCGAAGACCACGCGTGTAGTAATGTATCAGTCTACGTAGATCTTCGCTGGTTACACCCGATTTATAGAAAGAGTAAATTGCCAAGCTCTCTAAGTAGTCTCCTCCGAGAATAGCCTGACTCAAACCATAATGTTTGCAATCAGTCAGCAAGGACTTATCTCTACAGCTCCGCTCAAACATAACGTGTACTGTGGGCCCGCCTCTCCTTATGGTGTCTCTGTCCATTATGTCATCGTGGGCCAAGAAGTAGCTCTGCATAAATTCTATAGCGGCCATGATGTATCGTATCGTGTCAAGGTTTCCGCTACCCCACTTCTCCGCCCAATATCCTATCAGTACGAGGAATGCTCTCAGCCTCTTTCCACCACGCAATGTGTAATCGCTGATATAGTCTATCAGTTCGGATGCGTAAGCAGTTACACTGCTTGCTTCACGTAGAACCTCGTCAAGCACTTCTCTCAATGTGTTATTTGTTATATTTCTGGCTGTTTCAAGCAGGTTCTTGGGATCCACAACCATGCACCTATCTACTTTCTTAACTGTGGTTTCAAAATAAGGGTTTCATTCCCGAGAAAGTAATTGTCGTAGCTCTTTGATAAGGGGTAAGTCCTTCTTGTCGGCCAATAAGTTCCAGTAAATCCCTTTTGGTTTAGGCGGTCTAGGCTCTATTTTTAATGTCTTGGTTGGCGTTAAAATTACATCTACTGTCAGGTCATGATCCTCTCTAGGAATATGATCAACTATCTGGATATCGTGGACCGTTGTAATAACTGGTATGTTTTCATCTATGACGTCGAGTTCCCTTAGTATGGCATATTCTATTTCTGCATAACCTCCTCCTTTACCTAGTCTATTTCCTCTCCGATCAACGGCCACGCATCCCGTAATTATCATGTCGATGGGAGGTATCTCTGTTAAGCGTAAAAGCCTGCCCAGCTTAAACGCGCCCTTAATTGTTGACGCGAACCTGACCATAGATTTTGGGATAATGGCCGGATCTATCATTATAAATCCCTGCCTCAAACGTGGAGTAGCCATTATAACCTTCTTCCCCTCCTGAAGAGCAAGTTCTCTGAGAGGCCTCTGAGGAGAATCGGGATTAACCTTTACAACTAGTGCCCTCCTCCACTCGTTAAGCGATAAAGCCTTTTTAGCAGCCTCTTCTGCACCGACAAAATTAGGTATCCTGCCATATACAGGTCGTGGAAACCTGGAAATATTACTCCTCTCCATGAGATCCCATATAAGTCGCCGAAGCCTGGTCTTTTCCTCCTTTATATTGTCCAAGATAATCACTTCTAGGCGCTTTATTCAAATACACTCTATAGTATTGATTATTCGTGGTGGGATAAATGGCATTACTTCAAGTAGCCCTCGACACGGATAACATCTCATTTGCCCTAAGGCTAGCAAGCATCTTATCCTCCGAGCTTGACAGAGAAAAGCTATTGATTGAGGCAGGCACACCTCTCATAAAATCCTGGGGAGCGTTGAGTGTAAAACTATTGAAAGAAATCACACAGTCAAAAGTGGTTGCAGATACAAAGACAATGGACGTAGGAGGATTTGAATCCGAAATCATGTTTAAAGCTGGTGCTGATATTGTAACTGTGCTTGGACTAGCTGATGACTCGACCATTAATGATGCTGTAAAAACAGCCCACAGATACAATGGACAGGTCATGGTAGACCTTATTAACTGTGCCGATCCGGTGAGGCGAGCAAAGGAAGTAATCAGTCTCGGAGCCGATATAATATTGTATCATCTTGGTATAGATGTCCAAAGGAGAAGAGGAATAACAGCATCTGATATGATTAACGAGATAAGGAAACTAGCTCGACTAAATGCAACAGTAGCCGTAGCTGGAGGCATAAAGCCAGGTAAGGCAAAGCCTCTCGTAGAGGCTGGAGCTGAAATAATAATTGTGGGCTCCGCTATAACGAAGGCAGATGATCCATTATCAGTTGCATTACGCCTTATTGAGGAAATAAATGGATGAAGGGTGATAACGTCTTAGAAATCAGGTATATTCACATGTTTTTCGATAACCTGGCTCTCCAAGAGCTCTCTGTATTTCTCCTGATGAGTCTTGATCATCTCTAATAATAGTTTTAACGCGTTTTTCTTGCACTTACCACAGAGGATCTCGCCCTTCCTGCACCTTTCGTACTGTTTCTTCAGTTCTTCATCGTCTCGTAACAGAAAGTATGTATATAACTCATAGATCGTACACTTCTCTGGCTCGCCGCCAAGAAGTCTCTGCTCTTCCGCCGTGGGCCTACCGCCTGTCAGCGCCATCATTACTTTTTTCTTAATTACCTCGGGCTTGTCTAATAGGAGGATCGCGAAATCTGATTTGCTACTGCTCATCTTGTTTCCGTCGAGACCACGTATGAACTTATGATAGAATGATGCAGGCCTCCTTAGACTAAGCTCTTGCGCGAATCTATCCGCTAGATCTCTCGTTAGGCGGAGATGAGGGTCTTGATCAGCGCCTACTGGCACAAGGATGTGTTTGTAGCCTCCATAAGCTTTCAGTTGCATATGGAGGATGTCCGATGCCTGTGTTAACGCGGCGACGATCTTGCCCGGACTAACCTCACCATAAATGGCCTCGAACTCGGCCTTCGTTATTTTTCTCGAGAACATCTGGATTAGCCTATAGTATGGTGTTGTATTGTTCGTCTGGAAATAGAATTCGGTCTTAGCAGGGTCGAGCCCCCATGCTATGGCATGGCGTATATATTCTAAGCCATACTCGACCACTTTTCGACGATCAAGCTTCCTGACAGCATATGCCTCTGCATCTGCAACTACTATTTTAACATGTACACCAAGGCTCTGAAGATATTTTAGCTCCTCGAAAACCATCAGGTGTCCTAGATGGGTATGGCCGCTGGGCATGAAACCAGTCAATACTGCGACTTTTTCCCCACGATTGAGGGCGTCAAGCCATTTGTCAAAATCCCTGTGACCAAACACTATTCTTCTCGTGAAGAAATGGTGTTTAATTGGAAGCTTGTCTAGAACAGTATCAATGGGTTGAATACCGAATTGCTTGAAGAGCTTCTCGTATTTCTCGATAGCAAAGTGACCCCATGGATCTAGTATCGTTGACAATTAGCATACACCCTTGCCTAGATTTTCGGAAAATAAGGTATTGTCTTATCTAGTTAAAACTCTTTATAATAACCCCGTCACGTACAACGAGTTTATTGCAATAAGATCCTCTTCTAATGATCGAGCCGTACACGTTCCATGAATATCTGGCGAGTCTAGGCTCTCTCAACACTAGCATATCAGCTGGCTGTCTGACATCTATAAATCTTGGCGATGTGCCTAGTGCTTTGTAACCATTAATAAAGGTCATTTTGACAATTTCGCGTGCATCAATATTCCCTCTATATATTGTGAATAACAATTCCATCTCGGCAAAAATATCTGGGTGGAAACAGCCTGCATTATCTGTACCCAAAGCTATGGTAACTCCTTCTTTGAGAGCGGTAGCTATGTCGGCCATTCTTCCGATAAACCATAAGTTGCTACGTGGGCAGACCACAAGCGGTATATCTTCTTCTGCTAGCTGTCTGAGCTCCCATTTTTTAAGAAAAATACCATGTACAACACTAACTAGTTTCACTCTATAATTCAAAAGATAGTGAAGGCTACCTCTTTCCTCCATCCGCCTTGTTTCGCTGACATGTGCACTGACCGGACATATGAGGGAAAGACGGGAGATTTCCTCCATAACATATGGAGGTATTCTCAATGGATTCGATATCCCTATACCATCGCAAATTCTTGCTACATCATCGTATTCTACTGTATCAAGTGGATTAAAGGGCCTGGAAAGCCCCAGATATCTAGGTCCGTTTTTTTCTATGAGTTCCTTGTTTTCTCTGCAATAATCTTTGTGTTCTTGGAAATCAGCTAAGGCGTAGTATATACTGATTGACCTGGCCAATGGGTTATCAACGAATTTATGTCTTAACAGACGCGTAATAGGTAATTTTATTCCTTTGCTCCCTACAAATGATGCTAGATCATAACCTATACAGGACTCCGGAGCAACATAGTCGTTTAAGTGCACATGTGCATTAACAGGGAGAGGTAAAGCGATCCCACCAATGTTTAACCCGTCCGGTGACCATGTCTGCTCGATATCCGTTATTACACCGTCTTCTATCTGAATGTAGGCATGTTCGATCACATCCAGTTTTTCTCCCACAAGTATCTTGTCGAGATTTATGATCAAGGGCTCTGTGCCGGAGATCCCTTCCTCACCTCCATCGGTCTGGACTAGGAATCTTCATCGCCCAAAAAGTAATCTGGGCAGGAATACCTTATTATTACTGTACCCTAAACACACTATAGAACAGAATCCTAATGGTGTATCAGGCTTGGTTGATTGGATAGTTGTTAGAAACGAGCTCCTTTCGGGTAAGCCTGTCTTAGTTTTTGATAGTGCTGAGAGAGAAGCTGAGACTGATATGATATTCTATGCAGGAATAATAGACTCTAAGAAAATAACTTATTTGAGGAAAAACGCTGGAGGACTAATATGCTTTGTATCTGGTAGTAAGTTCAGGGAAACGCTTCAATTACCGTTCATGAATGAGCTTCTATCAAAACATCCTGTCCTACGAGAAATTAGTGTTAGGAGGCCCAGATATGGTGATCCCCCGGCCTTTAATCTGTGGTTGAACCATGTAGATACCAAGACGGGAATAAATGATAATGATAAAGCATTAACGATTAAGCGTCTCCACAAAGTTGCAGAACTAGTGTATAAGGGCTTTGGCACAGAAGCGATCGAAACATTCAAGCGAGAGTTTTACGCTCCAGGGCACGTTCCATTGCTAACATCGAGAGGAATAGCGAATAGGCGGGGCCACACGGAGCTCGCAACATCCCTTGCCCTGATTACGGGTTTAACCCCCAGCATGGTTATAGCGGAAATGCTCGCTGAGGGAATAAGCCTGCCCTACGAAGACGCACGAAAATTTGCGAGGAGGAATGGTCTGCTCTTCATCAACGGCTTCGATATCATTACGGAGGCTGAGAAGAGGGGCTTCCTATATGATTAAAATAGGCGTTGTCGACACGACCTTTTCAAGGGTCGATATGGCGAGATATGCCATAAAAGTTATCCAAGAAAATCTGCCTGAGGCAAAGATAATAAGATACACTGTTCCCGGCATCAAAGACATACCAGTGGCTGCTAGGAATCTTATAATGAACGAAGGATGTGAGGCGGTCATAACCTTGGGCTGGGTTGGAGCCAAACAGGTTGATAAGTACAGCTACCTAGCCATGAGCACGGGTCTCATAATCCTCCAGATCATGACTGGCAAACACATTATTGACGTGACAGTACATGAGGATGAAGCTGAAAATCCGGATGAGCTCCTTGAGATCGCTAAGAACAGGGCAATGGAACATGCTTTAAATCTTGTAAAACTAATTAGACATGGGCGAGAAGCACTTACAAGATATGCTGGGCATGGACTTAGACAAGGTAGGCCCGATGTGGGCCCGCTTAAATTGTAGGACTTAAGATATAGGGTGTGTTTGCAATGGATGTAAAGATAGGTATCGTCGTGGCAGAATTTAACTATGATATAACTTATCTAATGCTTCAGAAAGCAATAAATCATGCGAAATTCCTCGGCATAAAAGTGCCCATCGTAGTAAAAGTTCCTGGAACATACGAGATACCTTTCGCCGTGAAAAAACTACTAGAAAGAGAAGAGCTTGACGGAATAGTGGCTCTCGGTGCAGTAATACAGGGGGAAACAAAGCACGACGAATTAGTGGCGGGCCAGACAGCTAGGAAAATAATGGATCTAATGATAGAGTATGGAAAACCAGTAGGACTAGGTATAATTGGGCCTGGAGCAACAAGAATGCAGGCAATGGAGAGGATTGAAGACTATGCCAGAAGAGCCGTAGAAGCCGTTGTGAAGATGATATTAAGAACAAAGAAACTCGGTGAAATAGAGCTAAGAGATGATGAGACCATAATCGTTGAGTAAAATAGTCTAAATAGGTAGAGAGTCTTTTGCCCCGTATAACGCTCATAAAATTATTAGAGTACAGAGAGTGGACGGAGACACTAGGCTATGATAGGGAGTGGAAGATACAGGAGCTACAATCTAATATCTACTCAAGTCTGCAGAGAATGTTTTCTAGGAGAGGAGGTTTCGTCATACCAGTTAGATACGATTACTTCATAGCGCTCAGTAATGGGTTTAAAGAAAAAGATCTTGAAGAAATACTGACAGATATTGAGCCGCTTTCCCCGAAGGGTGTGAGGATAGTATCACTGGTGCATAAGAGACCCTTCACAGCACAGCTGATGGCAAGCAGAATAGCTGAAAAAGAAGATAAGAAACTAGTGTATATTAGTGGTGACGATGAACCCTTGGCTGTGGTTCACATAGATTTCAACAATATAACGAGAACAACTATTCAGACTAGTGTGTTCGAAACATATGTCAAGATTATGAGTGTTTATAGTGAGATAACTAGAGCTACTATTCGTCTTGGAGGCATTACGGGATATTTGGGCGGAGACAATATGATCGCCGTGTTAAGTACAGATGCCATTAATGATCTATTGGAGCTTCTACCAACATATCTTAAGGCTGGTGTGGGCGTATCATTGAATTCACGTAAGGCTCTCGAGTTATCGGCTAAAGCATTGAGTGATATAAGGACAAACAGGTGTAGGAGATTCCTTATTCTTTATGATAGCGAGCTTCAAGTATAAGGACAATAAACGCTATTGTTGCCGACACAATAATACCTATATTCTTGGTGATCCAGTTTAGAAGACTGGCACTACTAGCTATAGCTCCTTCTTCTCCATTAACTGTTCTTATGATAGTAGTTGAGCCGTTCTGAGAGCTCATTATAGGGCTCGCCGGGCTTAAAGTATTTGATGGCGTAGCCGTATTTAAATGCACGATAACATGTTTAACAATGTTTACACGATGGTTGCCCGGATCCCCTATTGATACTATAAAGCTAACGTTGACTGTTTTTCTCCCTACAAAGTATGTTTGCTGAATATTGTACCATATTGTGATGCTCATGTACTGTGAATAATTTTGACCACCCAACGAGGTTTTGATTCCCGGTTTGAATATGCATTTACCAATATTGCAGTGTTCCAGCAATATTATTGCCTTAACTATGTTCTTAGACGTTGATATCCCATCCCTGATAATAAGCCTAAGCTCTACATGGATTATTCCAAGCGAAGGACAATATCTTCCCGTGATTTCTAGCACCTTAATTCTTGGAGGCCTTATATCAACATGTATATTACTTGGTACACCTTCAAAGCTTGCCGAAGTATTGCCGATAATGACCTGTAACATGTATTTATTCTGAAACAATGTATTGTTGGACCATAAGAGCACTTGTTTACCTATTCTGCCGTTTATCAATGCTATACCATTACTGAAGTTCACGTTAAGTAGATGTACTTGATTAAATGTTAGAGTTACATGACCAGATACGTTTTCACCGTATTCATCGGTGATTCTTATTTCCTTGTTAAGTACCGTGTATGGAATTTTAATATAGATGATGTGTTTACTTCGCGATGTAGTGTTGATAGTTTTCTCACCGTCATAGATGATCCCATATATATTGTATTCTATCGTTAAATGGATCTTGAGGTTACCTGATAATGGTGACGGTATATTGAATACTGAAATGCCAGATGCATTGGTGGTGTTTGTGTAGATATGCATAATATCACTACTGGGAATAAGCAATATAGTTGCATTTGGTAATGGTGCCCCATCAAGTAGTTCTACGTGGATAGCTATAGATTCATAACTAACAGCATAATTTATGCTCGTACCGAGTAAACATGTTACGAGAATAATGAATATCATACCAGCGGTAAGGATACGCAGGTCAATCACCAGTACAACATTCTAGACTATTGTATGTTTTATGTATACCTTATTCAGTAAATGGGGCTCGCTCATCCCTTTAACTGGTCGCCGGTAATACCATTCATCACTAAAATTAGTATTTTCTAGTTGGCTGTTTACAAGTTTTACCTTAGGAACTTTTGAAGTCATGTATTGATATTTCTAAGAAAACGATGCGGGCATTGTTTCATTAATCGATTGCTGGTTTTCGTAGAACTTCTAATTGTTCTGCCGCGCGATTCTTTCGGGCCAGTTCTGTGTACACGCTAATAATTTTCATGCTTTGTCTTACTTCTTCGTCGAACCTACATTCACTAGTTACTATTGTATCATTAATTAGCCTTACAACTATTTTCTGATAGTGTGGTTTATCACATTTTTCGACACGTGCTTCTTTTATGAAGCCGTTCATAGCAAGTGCTTCAATAAATCTTAGTGGACAATTATCCCTACAGATAATATATTGGTCAATTATTTCTTTGTTCATTGGTTGTCATCTCTTCCGATCTATGGTGGATAGATTGATAAAATATTCGCATTTATTTCTCTTACAACGTTAAAGTAGTGATTATGTTGTTAAAATAGTGTTTCCTGATCACTTAATCCTGATACCGGGTCTATCAGGTCTTACTCTCCTAATCTTCACACCTAGTTCTTTGGCTTTTTCAAGTGCTTCGGCAGTAATTGTTGCTCCCCGTCCATAAAGTATCACCAGAGGCTCCAGTCCATGAGTTTTTGCAATCCTCGATAATTCCTCGATCTTTTCCACCGATATGCTTGTCTTTCCAACAACGATGAATCCACCGTATCTCTTTCCTTGGCCTGATGCTACGAAGTCAACGCCTTTTATGGGAGGTTTAACCGTTACATTATAGCCTGCGGCGAGATATCGTGCTGCTACTTTGCCTATTAAACCGTACCGTTTCACTATCTTTTTTATCATGAATATCTGCCTACCGGTCGTCATGATGACCACCTGTCTTTCTATCAGTTAATGTTGGAGATATAAATATGTATGTCATCAGGCCAAATAGTCCTTCCTTTTTTAAGCGGAAAACTTGCCATCTATGGAATGGATACATACATCATTGGAGGCTGAATAGTAATGGCTCAATTCGACCTCTTTGGTACGCGTGAACCAACTGTGGGGGAGAAGATAAAGAGCTTCTTCAAAAACGATAAAGAGCCCCTAGAGAAGAAGGCTATAATGGCTCACTACAGGATAAAGACCGCCATTGGCCGCGTTAGGAGCTACATAGACAGGCTCAGCCAGAAGGACAGAGAGCTCTTCGAGCGTGTAGTAGAGGCCCTCATGAAGAGGGATGAAGCTAGAGCTAAAATGTATGCTAAGGAAGTCTCAGAGATAAGGAAGATATCTAAACAACTATTAATGGTAGAGTATGTACTTGAACACGCCGCTATAAAACTAGAGACCTTCATGATATTTGGTGGAGCAATAACTGAGCTAAAGCCAGTACTCGCAGTTATGAAACAAGCCATAGGAGTACTAAGGAGTGTAGCGCCCGATATATGGATCGACCTCCAATACGCTATGAGAGAACTAGAGGCATCACTAGGTGCAGGAATAGCTGATATAAGCACGCAGCTCGATGTAGGCTTAGACAGCGAGGCGAGGAAGATATTCGAAGAAGCAAAGATCGTTGCGGAACAGAAGATGAAGGAGAAGTACGCAGAGTTACCGAAGCTGCTGAATGTTGGTGTTGAAGAAGAAAAAACAGGGGAGGCTTCTCCCTAAATAGATTTTAATATTAAATAAAATATCAAAACAAACAATAGTGTTATGGCTGATAGGTTTTTGAAAAATTAAATAGATTTTTATACAACATCGTTGTTCTTCTAAAAATGACACAATTGGGAATAGTTTTTGAGTCTGTAAAAATTGTATTTCATTGTCTTAGATGCTGAGACCAATCCTCTTCTCTAGGAGAGGCACTAGAGTGAACTCTATTATTTTGCCGATGAATCGTAGCAGGTACCTTATCTCAGGATACTTATTAGTTATCTCGTTAACATCCGTAGGATCGAACTCTATCTTCATGTTAAGTTTCTGCAAAACTATTCTTCCAGGGGAGAATACGGCATAGCCATTTCTAGTCTTGACCATTATCTCGTCCTTATCCTTGTCATATGATACAATAATACTGTATGGCCTGCTCCTAATGAGAACCACTTTATCATCTGTGAACGCTAGATATAGATGGGGCCCCATGGATATTACAGCCCGCTCTTCTGCTCCGAGTTTCTCCGTGAGACTATTGAATATTGCCGATAGATATGTTGTTAGGTCATAGATTCTTTGAGCGATACTTATTATCGACGGTTTCAGCTGAGCAGCTTTTGTCAATACGCGTTCATCCACTCTTTTTGCCAATAGGTTCGCCGCATTCTTTGCCTCTATTAGTAAATCTTTCCTAGGCACGGTGATCACCCCATGTTTCCATAAAGATTAGAGTTGTTGTTAGAATAAATTGTTTTTCCAGACCATGTATATCTCGTCAACAATATCATTGTCAATAATCATTTCTCTCCCATCATCTATAAGTAGCAGCCTTCCTTTACCCTCAACGACTTCGCCGACAATACTGTACTTCTCGCCTATATCTTGTAGGATGCTCTCTATTTTTCCCAGGTTTCTCGGAGGAACGGTGGCGATCAAAGCACCGCTGCTTAGCAGTTTCAATGGGTCAAGACCTAGCGCGTCTGCGATTTTCTTCACTGTGCCGTCGATAGGGAATTTACGCTTATCGACGATTATGTCGTTTCCACTCGCCAACGCTACTTCTCTTAAAGCCTGGAGAACACCGCCTTCTGTCGGATCATGCATAGCGTTGACGTAATCTTTTATTCTCAATGCTTTATTAACAACGCTTATCTTCTCGATATATCTTCTTGCCTCCACGATGATACTTGGCTCGACACCTCTATCAATGAGGATCTTTTCAAAATCGGTTGCAATGACAGCTGCTCCCTCACCTCCTATGGGGCCTATAGCAATAACCCTATCGCCAGGCTCAGCGTCTCTTGTAAAAATAACTCTGCCTCGTGTATAACCTATTGCAGTCATTGATATGATTGGGTGTGAAAGATCAGGGGATACCTCGGTATGTCCACCTATAACAATTCCCCCTATACTCCTAAGAGCCTCAGCCATGTCAATGAATATCTTTTTCGTCGTTTCGATACTTGTTTTAGCAGGGATCATCACGATAGGTATAAACCATCTAGGCTTTACACCCATGACGGCGATGTCATTCGCCGAGACGTGTACAGCAAGCCAGCCAATCATAGTTGAAGCTGTGGTGATGGGGTCAGCATGTGTTACAAGAAAACCGTCTCTAAGCCTTATCACTGCTGCATCTTCTCCGATCTGAGGTCCCATAACTAGATCCACATCTTCTGAGGGAAGCAGTTCGAGTAGCTCGGATAACAATCTCCAGGGAAGCTTACCCTCCGATAGATAGTTCTTATTCTCTGTCAAGACTGTACATCCCCTTCCTCATACATTCTTTGCAGATATAAGCAACCATGGATATTTGGACTAAGCATTCCTCACACCCTATTCTACCACAAACCATACAGTATCCTATTGCCGGGTATTTACCGCATATTTCACAATTAGTTTCGAGACATATTCTGCACAAACCAGTATTTTCATCGTAGTCTAAATCACAGACTCTTCTTCCACATCTTTTACAAACATGGTGTGCTCCAGGCTCGCCACATATGTCACATACGTCGCTAGATGCTTCCAATGTTCTGCACCCGGCAAAATAACGTATAACCAATAATGCATAATTTATTTTGGCTACTGAAACAGTGTGGCGAGTCATATGTTTTTCCGTATAAAAGTCGTTAAATGCGCTGATATAATAGTCGATGCTGATAATATACAGGAACTAGATAAAATATTCCGATCCTTAAAGAGTATCTGCGATGAAAAATCAAGGACATACGTTCATATATTAGCGAGACTAGAGAGAAAATATATCGATCAGGGAGTTATTTTTAACGGATTACTTAGGGAGGCTCGATCCGATAGGCTTTCACAGTATTATCGATGAAAACTTTGTTTGCCTGTTCATCATCAATTATACCTTCTTCGATCAGCTTGGCCACCCTCCTAGGTATATCCCACGGATAAGATGATACGCCGGGTCTCCTAGGGTCATCTATGAAGTCCGACTCTATTAGAAGCCTTGATAGGTTTGAGCCGAACACTTTTTTGAGTGATCTATACTTTGCAGGAACAGTGTAGTTCATACTTGTTTTCTCTGCATAAACCGCCTCATTATATGTCACGTGATGTAGAAAAACAGTGTCTTCCCTTAGCCCTATGAAATCAACGAGTCTTTCTATAGATTTAACCGTTGTGTATCCTCCCTGCTCGAGGTGAAGATGCACGATCATGTCATGGTCTCTTGCTATTTCGAAAGCCCTAATCATTATGAGCTCCGACAAGACGATCCTACTGGGAGCAGTGCTGTAATGCTGCCTTCCAACCTCACCGATACCGTCGATAATTCCTTCTTTGAACTTTTCAACTATTATTTTGAAGATCTTTTCCGCGAGATCTAGGATCTCCTCTGGACCATGTCCATGCCGCATATGCTCATCTATCTCAGCTGGATGAAACCCGGCAAGAACTCTTACCTTAAGTCCTGCCTCCCGAAGTTTTTCTGCCTCACTCACCAGCATATCTATTGATCTCCTATAATCATCCACCGCTAAGCCGAACCCATAATGGTATGGTGGGAGGCCAACCAAGCATGCAAACCACGCACCAGTTTCCCTCATTTTCTTCCCGATCTTTTCAGCACCTAGTCCCAATATAGGGTTGGAATGCAGATGAGCATCACTGTACAGCATAGTCATACCACCCCAGTCTCTTTAGAGGAAGCCTATAACCGCTCAATGGGTAATGGCTTTACCAATGACTTGTATCCCCCTGCCAAACTATCAAATATAGTAAGCTATATGATTTATTCATAGAGGAGGGTGGTATTACGTCATCAAAGAAACGAAGAGTAGTTGCATTCACGGTTGACGAGGAGACCTATGAGATTTTGAGAGAGAAGGCTGCCGAAGAGGGATATGAATTATTATCTTCGTATGTTAAGGATCTAGTGCTTTCAGCACTGGGAAAACCTATCCAGCAAGGAATAGATAGGGCTAAGCTTAAATCTATGGTTACTAGGATAACGCAGGATGTTATTAACCAGTATGTCTACATCGTAGAGGATCTAAAGAGAAAATACGCAGAATTGATCGAGAGAATCGAAAATCTCGAAAACAGGATGAATGAGTTGCAATCACAGCTATTCAAACAAATAACGAGATACCAGCACTATCAACCCACTAGACAGCCCTCGAGAAGACAGAGAAAAACAGGGATTGAAAGGCTTAGAGAGGAAAAAGTATTGTTTGAAAGCGGTCTTCGTGGGCTAAAGAATAGGGATGGTTTCTTTAAATATCTAGAAAGAGAAGGTGCAAAGATTATCGTCCTTGATGGTGAAAGAGTAGCTATAGATAGGGAGTACTGGGATGACCTAAAACATAAAATATTCGAAGAGATAAGCACCAATATCGATGATGAGATCAAAAAGATTCTGGACCCAATAGGCTACGAGATATTTCAAAGGCTGAAGAGGAGCGGGCTAATATATTATGACTCGAGCCAGCAGAGATGGAGACCTGTGGATAAGAGTCTTATCGGCTAACCACTGTATTCTCTGGCCCAGAGACTAATATGGTGTTATGGAAGTGACTCAGCTAGCGGCTCTGCTGAAATACGTCGATGTACTTGATTCAGGCGCCGTTCTTCTTGGGAGAATATATGAGGTTGATGGATTTGGGAAAAGACTAGTTCGTGTTATAACACACGTTCACTATGACCACATTGTGGGGCTGAACGAGAGTATTATTCATTCATCAGCAATTGTAGCCACACAAGCAACAATCGATCTGCTATTAGAGCTAGGATATGTTCGTGGAAAATATAGGAGTATCTTCAAAAACAAAGTTGTTCCCCTACCTTATAACAAAGAAGTCGAATTCATGGATGAGAAGATAAGACTCATTCCCGCTAGACACATTATTGGTGCGTGCCAAGTTCTTGTAGAGGTTGATGGCTATAAGATAGGATATACAGGAGACTTTAAGCTTGGCGGTGAAACAGAGATAATGCGAGGTCTTGACGTGCTTGTCATCGAGTCAACGTATGGTGATCCGAAATACCGTCGCCCCTTCAAGGATGATATCGAAGAATTATTTGTTGATCAGGTCTCAAATCTGCTACGTAGGGGGCCGGTCATAATTTATGGGTACCACGGCAAATTACAGGAGGCTATGAGGATACTGAGAAAATATGGAGTTAATGAGCCTTTCCTCATGCCTGAGAGGGTCTATAGGGTAACGAGAATCGCTGAGAAACACGGCTATGAGATAGGTGAATACTATAATTTAAGAACCAATAAGGGATATATGATCAAGAATAGCGGTAGATATATAATGTTCCAACACATGTCGAGGGCGAAGTACAGGAAACTAAACGGCGACTACTACCACGTAATATTGAGTGGATGGGAGTTTAACGATCCGATTAAAAAACTTGATCCTTACAGCTGGCTGGTAGCCCTAAGTGATCACGCGGATTTCGATGAGCTTGTAGAGTATGTAGAGCAGGCACAACCAAAGCTAGTTATTGTCGAGGCGGGTCGTCAGGGAGAACCATACAAGCTTGCCGCACAGCTGAAAGCCAAAGGATTTAGAACGCTCGTCCTCCCCGGCCCAAAAGTAATTGATGACGTATTTGAGTGAGCGGTGCACGGTCTTGCGATCAAAACCACTCGTACTTGTTAGACACCATATGACGGGATACATGCTAATGGGTATGGGCGGTGCGGAATACACGGCTCTTGAGACTGCTATCGCTTTATCTAAGAATGGTTTTAGGGTCTATCTACACGGCTTAACTCTCGATGCACCATATAAGCTTGTACGGCTGGCAAAATTCTATGGAATACCCCTAGAGGATCTCAGGTTTGGTCTTGGAGACTGTAGTGATCCCGATTTAATATTCAACACCAGCGGTGATGTGCTGAGCGGCTTGGCTGATATCATTTATTTTCACTTTCCCAGCAGTTTGAGAACGGATATCTACTACTCTGGGATACGTGGTCTTTTGAAGATAAGTGGTTATATTTACTCATTCTTTAACAGGTTAGTCACCCCGATCAGTCTTAAAAGAGTAAAGCTAATACTTGCTAATTCCAGTTTCACCGCAATGCTCGTTGAAAAGATGCTATTTAGAAGACCCGTCATAGTCTATCCACCTGTTAATCTCAATGGGCTCAAAAACGAACCTCTCCCAAGAGAGGAGAGAGATACCTATATATTAATGGTGTCAAGGATATCATACGAAAAACAGCCCGAAAAAGCCATTCTTGTTGCAAAAATACTGAAGCAACTGGGCTTCACCCGCTATAGGGTTATACTTGCAGGTGCTATAGGCAAGTATAGTAGAATAGTGATGAAGAGACTGATGGAATACACCGATAAATACGGTGTCAAAGACTACCTAGATATTCGCGTGAATCCTTCGAGAGAAGAACTTATAGAGCTATATAGAAAAGCAATGCTGTACGTTCACCCCACTGAGAGAGAACATTTCGGGATAAGCGTAGTTGAAGCAATGGCTGCGGGAACACCGGTTATCGTACCTATAAATAGTGGTTCGTGGACTGATATATTGTCTAGAGACATAAATATGGGCCTCCCATATAGGGGATCACGAGATCTTAAGGATAAGATAAAACAATTGATAACAAACCATGACATGTGGTTTACTCTTAGTCGGAACGGACATAAACGCTCGTTGTTCTTTGATAGAACCCGCTTCCATAAGGAAATATCAGCTTATACTAGGCTTGTGTATTATATGTTATCAAAGAAATAATGATTATCCCTCAGCATATAATTCTATCAATGGATGAGGAGCGCCTGCGAAACTGAACTATTAGGGGATGATGAAGAAGAGCCGCCCTGAATATTTTTATGTTAGTTTATAATCTTTCCAGCGATAAAACGTGTGTATTACTCCTCCGAGAATTATCAGTAATATTATTGTGCCGAAAAGCATTACTTTTTCACGTGGTGGCTCTATTACGGCGAATTGCTTCAATATAGTGTCTGGGCTTAGTTTATACAAGTATGATATGAGGCTTATTCGGTATGTTCCTGTCACACTTCTATAGAATACATTATTGACTATTCCGCCCAAATAGAAACCGGTATTAACTTCTCTATACTGTATTGTCCCTCCTAGAGTAATAACATATGCTTTAACAATTTTACTCTCAATGCTCACGTAGGTCTCTGTATTCGATTTAACGTGGTTGAATAATTCTATGTTTCCCAACCAGTACTTCAAGCTATACTCTATTATCTTGAGGATGTCGGGCGGTAGATTAAATGTTGAGAGATAGTTCAGATTAATAATTTCTGCAGCTCTTATTTCATCTCTAACAACGCTAGCCTTGATAACACATTCCACGGGAATAGAAAATCCGTTACTCGAACTAATGCTTAGCTGTACTATATAGTAAAGCGTGCCTGTATAAGAGGTGGTCAAGCTATAACTAACCGGGTTTAGTGGTAACGAAGATAACATCAGAGCAATGATAAAAACAAGTAGTTTAGTACGCGTAGAAATCATTTGTAGATCACTTTTTAGACTCATTATACCTACTGATGGCTTCCTCTATCCTTTTTAACGCGGCCTTTCTTCCGTCCCATCCGATTACTTTAACCCACTTCCCTTTCTCGAGTTCCTTGTAGTGTTCGAAGAAGTGAGCGATCTTATCCTTTATGATTGCCGGGAGATCATTAATGTCTTTAACGTTGTCCCATGCCGGGTCGATCTTGGATACAGGTACAGCAACTATTTTTGCATCTTTGCCATTTTCGTCTTCTGTTAAGAGTACGCCGATCGGGCGGGCTTTTAGAATAACTCCGGGATGAAGCGGTGTGTTACCGATCACCAGTATGTCGACAGGATCACCGTCTTCCTCGAGAGTGCCTGGAACAAATCCGTAGTTGAATGGATAATACATTGCTGTGAATAGTATTCTATCGACCTTTATGAGCCCTGTTTCCTTGTCTAGTTCATATTTTACGTTGCTACCCATAGGTATTTCAATAAATACGTTTACTTCCTCAGGCGCTTTTTTGCCGGGACCTAGCTTGTCTAGAACCATGAGGACCACCTTTTAGAAGTATTGATAGTGGAGGATTAAAATAATTGTTGAGAATTGATAAGAGAATTTCACAAAATCTTTCTAGTTTATGAATCCAATAACGTTAACAGCATTAACAATAGTTAGTGATCAGACTAGGACGCCAGTTTCAGCATTATGGTTGTTGGGACGCCTTCTTTATATATAACGACTATTTTTGCTTCGACCTCTATGCCTGAGAGAGGCTCTAATGCCTTCCTTATACTCTGAAGGTTCTGAATCGCCTTATTTATCCTGTCGATCAATTCTTCCATAACACTTGCTTCCTGTTCAGCATCGGGATTAATGATTAGTTTGCATTCTTTGAGATCAACTATCTTACCTTTTCCGCTGGGTTCTTCTCCAGTAAGGTTCTTCAATAGCTCCTTAAGCTTTCTCTCCTGCTCACTCTTTGCCCTAATGTCCTCTAGTCTCCTTAAATACTCGCCTAACTGCTGACGTAGAGCTGCTAATTCGTTGTCTATCGATTTTAATAAGTCTCCAAAGGAGCTGAACTCCTTCACTACTGCAGACATGATATTTCACCTGAAAGAATAGTTGTGTCTCGTGAAAAATAAAACTTGTGCGATTAGCTAACTGTGTTTTATTGTCTTTTATAGTATTTCACTCAGGAGCCTCGGCACATCAGATGGTTTATCGGCTACAGGGATACCTGCTTTCTCTAGTGCTTCTCTCTTGGACTTATAGTCTCCTAGCCCCATCGATATAATGGCGCCTGCATGTCCCATTCTCTTTCCCGGAGGCGCTGTTCTTCCGGCAATATATGCTACAACTGGTTTTTCTCTCCCGGTCTCCACGTAGTACTTAGCGAATCTTTCCTCGGCATCACCGCCTATTTCACCAATAATAGCCAGGGCTTTTGTCTTGGGATCTCTAACAAAGTAATCATATAGCTCTATGTAATTCATGCCAATGATAGGGTCTCCGCCCATGCCCACTACTGTTGAGACACCATAGTTTTTCTTGCCTAGCTCTCTGGCTATCTCGTAGGTTAGAGTCCCACTCCTCGAGATGATCCCTATATATCCCTTCTTAAAGACGTGTGCCGGCATGATTCCTAGCTTTGCTTCACCTGCCGTCAACACTCCGGGTGTATTGGGTCCTATCATTATCGTTCCATTATGTTTCGCGTGGTTAACCATTATGACCTCGTCGTGGACAGATATGCCCTCAGTTATTACTACCACGACCTTTATACCATTATCAATTGCCTCTAGAACAGCGTCTCTAGCGAAACGAGATGGAACAAAGACAACGGATGCATCAATAGGGCCAGCATGTTCAACTGCTTCCCTGACGGTATCATACACTGGGATTCCATGCACCTCCTGACTACCTTTACCAGGGGTGACTCCTGCAACTATCTTTGTACCGTACTCCAGCATGAGCTTCGTGTGGAAGGAACCCTCTCTTCCGGTTATTCCCTGAACCAAGACACGAGTATTTCTATCCACGAGTATGCCCATACTTGTTCACCTCCTCGCAAGCTCTACGGCCTTTTTCACAGCCTCGTCTGCCTCAGAGAAAACCTTGTAGCCATATTCCTCCAAGATTCTCCTGCCTTCCTCCTCGTTTGTTCCGAGCATTCTTACTACTATGGGTTTATGGGCTCCCGTCTCTTCAACTGCTTCGATCACTCCTCGTGCCACTTCATCGCACCTTGTAATTCCTCCAAAAATATTGATCAGAACCACCTTTACTCTTTCGTGTGTGAGAATAAGCTTAGCAGCTTCTTTGACACGCTCTCTTGTTGCGCCTCCCCCTATATCGAGAAAGTTTGCAGGTTTACCACCATAGTATGCTACAAGATCCATTGTGGCCATAGTTAATCCAGCGCCATTACATATTATCCCTATATTACCGTCTAGCTCGACATATGAGAAGCCATATTTCTTAGCAACTTGTTCTCTAGGGGATAGCTCTCTTAAGGCCTTGTCCTGTAGCTCTGGGTGGCGATATAGGGAGTTATCATCTATCCTGATCTTCGCGTCGAGCGCTATAAGTCCCTTGTTTGTAACGGCTAAGGGGTTGAACTCGACTAGTTCAGCATCGAGTTCTCTCATCAGTTTATACATGGAATCCATAATATTATGGAGGTACTTCCACATCTCCTTAGGCAACTCCAGGAATTTGGCGGTTGTTCTAGACATGTATGGTGAATAACCGGTAGCCGGGTCTATGTAAAGCTTCAATAGCTTGTCAGGATGCTGTTTAACCAGCTCCTCTATTTCAACACCGCCAAGAGGAGATGCTAGGAACACGTATTTCCTGGCAGTCCTATCTATCGTGAGAGATAAGTAAAGCTCGCGCTCAAAATCGATCTTCTTCTCGATGAGGAGGTACTTTACTTCTTCCCCCCTTATCCTAGTATTAAACAGATTCTCTGCCTCTCTGGCAACATCCTCTAGTGTCTCAACAATCCTGATGCCTCCTGCCAGTCCTCTTCTACCAACGAGTACTTGGGATTTGAGGACAACAGGAACCCCGATTTTCTTCGCGGCCTCTATGGCTTCATCGATATTCCTCGCTAGCATTCCATAAGGTACGGGGATGCCATAGTCCCTAACAATCTCCTTTGCCTCAAACTCGTAGAGCTTCAATTCCTAACACCAAGATATATTTCAACGCCCCAACCTATTACATAAATCCTCTATCTCCAGTCTACTGGAGAAAATACGGAAGACTCTGTTTATAATCCGTGAATTAACATATCTACCGTGAGGACGAAGACCACCACTGAACGTTTTAGGTATGTGAAGGAGCTCATGAATTATTGTTCTGATCTTGTCATGGCATCGGAGACAATCGAAGTTCTCACTTATAATCTCAATAATATAGGCTGGCCTGCTCCCAAGTGCCAGTTGCCATATCCTTGGAAAACCATGGATCCTAGCTATTGCTCCGCTCCTAGTATTGTAGCTTCTGTAAACGAACACTCTAGCAGTATCTATATGGCTAAAATATTCTGGTATAGAAGACACTACAATATCCACGATCTCTTTGATTTTCTGGTCAGGAACGTATTTGATCCTAGCCATTTCTCACTTATCACCAACGATCGACGATATAATATTTACGGCTTCTTCCTCGGAGCCAGGTATCTCAATTAACTGGTTGTAAGCAAAACCTATCTTCTTTTCATGTTTCTCTAATAACTTATTCCTTAGGATTAACCCCCTTCTTAAAGGATGAAGTGAGACCAACGCATAAGCCCGAACAAGCGCTGCTATGGTTGCCTCTTGTAATAGGATTTCCTGATCTTTGAATCTTATTAGAAACCTCGTATGATAATGCCCACTAGGTATAGCTGCGATTATCTCGAGCACATCTTCGTTCCGATATATTTTCAGATCCTCCCTTTTAGTCATTATGATATCCTCCTCTGCATTTTAGCATTGTATAATAATGGATTTGCCTGGAATTTGTTTCTTTAGAAGCAATAATTCTTGTGGTAACAGAAACATTATGGCATTTGTTTTGCTCAATAGGTTAACAATACAGTTCAAAATATCCACTAATTTGCTCTTGTTCTTACAGATAGTGTATTCCGAGATAAGCGTAACGGCCGTCTTTTTGTTTAATCTGTCCATGAATAATTTTCCGAACAGCTTCTTCGTCTCTTTCTTCAATACGGTTGGGATTCCAGCGTCTTTGCATATTTTGATTAGTTCAAGTACTACTGATTCGCCGTAAACCTCCTTGTAATATGATAGCTTGTATAGGGCGTGCTCTTTTTCGCTTAAACTACTGGATCTCAATAGAGTTGAGATATTCTCAGCTATCTCGATTAAATGCTTGGGTTCACGTACGACTGCGGCTGACATTATTTTTAAAAGTGTGTTGATCTCCTTGTTTTTATCATTTATAATAATAAGCAGTTTTGCTTTCTCGAGATTTGATATGATTTCCTTAAGTGTCTCTTGGCATTGAATAAGTGTGCGCACTTGTTCTATTGTTATTATAGGATATATCAGGAGTGATTCCCGATGAAAAATTATTCTACTATAATTATCGGTGGGATAATCTTTCCCGTTATAGTACTCTTTAATAGTTTCCACTGTTCCATCTGGTGATCCGTTCATAGCTTATCAATCTTCTATAATCCATTCCTCAGGGTTTTTGAGAGCTTCAACACTCGTCTCGGATAATTGTTGATTAAACAATGTCCTATCATAGCATAGCCTGCTCCCCCGGCACATGGTCTTCAGTGCCCCTGCAGCGATAGCGTACATGAGTGCTTTTCCCGGATCCTTTGAGTCCAGTATTACTGCGTTGAAGAATGCATCGAATGCGTCTCCTGCCCCTGTTGAGTCTACTGAGGGCCTAATAGGTTTTGTCACGCCGTAATATATGAGGCCTCCTGGTGTTATGACAAATGCTCCGCCAGGCCCTTTCTTAACGACTATGTATTGGGGGCCTAGCCTAGCGATCTTATCTATGTTAGTGCCTCCCAGGGCCTTAGCTTCCCTTCTGTTGACAAAGAGTATGGATAGGTAAGGTATTACTTCACGTACTTCAGCTGGTTGCGATAGAGCGTAATTGCCCGGATCATAGCTCACAAGTATTCCTAGCCCATTAGCTCTTTTAGCTATCTCCACTGCAATCGAGGGGGGGATGCTTGCGAGGTGAACGATGTTCGCTTTGCTGATTAGCTGTCTTGGTATATCGTTAGGGCTTAAGAACTCGTTTGCCCCTCGGTGCTTTATCATGATCTTCTCGCCATTCATGTTAACTATGACCGAAACGATGCCGGGGGGTCCTTGAACACGTTTAATATATGATGTATTCACACCAATCTTTTCTAAATCCTCTAGAAGATAGTCTATGAAGCCGATCTGTGAAGTGCTCGCAATAAGAGTGGCTTTGTGTCCATAATATGTAACAGCAACAGCGTAATTGGTTGCTGAGCCTCCACATGAGATTAGCGCATCATCTGCAACCACGCTTTCGTCTGGGCCGGGGAAAGACTGTACATACATAGATATATCGATATTAAGATTACCCACACTTATATGTAAAGGTTTGTTTTTCCTCAAAACGGTCAACCCCTTTTCTTGGATATCCAATCATGTATTATGGCTGGCGTTATGTTCTTCTTGCCATGCTTTTCCATTTCTTCATCCCACTCGAACAGTATCTTGACGGCCTCGTTTGCCACCTTTACAGCATCTTCAACACCAGCCTCCATAACGAATTCTTCCGTCTCTCTATTGGCTATTGCCGCGCATATAGCCCCTGCTCTTAACCCGTAAATATTTGCTAGTGTGAATATGGTCGCTGCCTCCATCTCGAAGTTCAGTACATTTACTGAGCGAAGGAAATCAACCAATCCCTTCTTGAAAGGTGGGAGATAACCCCCCAGGCCAGGTCTTTCTTGTCCCACATAGAAACTATCGGTGCTAGCCGTAATGCCCAGGTGATATCTCACCCCGAGTTCTTCAGCAGCAGCTATTAAGGCCATGACGACATCTATGGATGCCGATGCCGGGTATTCTGGGATAACGTATTCCTTGCTTGTTCCTTCTAGTCTAACAGCGGCGGTTGAAATTATTAGGTCTCCTACCCGGATATCTTTTCTGAGAGCGCCTGTTGTCCCTACTCTGATAAATGTGTCTGCACCTATTCTGGCGAGTTCCTCAATTGCAATTGCGGTGGAAGGGGAACCTATTCCGGTACTAGTAGCTGAGATAAACACGCCCTTATAGTAGCCGCTGTATGTGAGGTATTCGCGGTGGGAGGCTACCTTCCATGATTTTTCCCAGTGGGAAGCGATCTTTTTTACACGGTCAGGGTCTCCAGGTATAAGTACATATCTGCTGACGTCGCCTGGTTTAGCCATAATATGGTATTGTCTCTTTGACTTGTCCTCAGGCACACTTGCGCTTTTCAGTTTTTTGCCCTCAAACATAATAGATCACCGTTTGTAACTGTAAAAACGTGCTTATGAATAAACTATTCACAGTTTTTCTTAAACCTACTGATTGATCGTATGGTGGTTCACTATATTTCTATTATTTTTGGCTTAAAGGTATCCTTATCGAGAACCATGAAAGTTGATTTGCCTGTTAGATAACCACATACTTCGCCGGGATTGATTATTATTTTCCCCTTAATGACCCTATAGTCTAGCTTGTGTGTATGACCATAGAATACAGCATCTACATTTTCGGCCTGCGATAAGCTGTTAGCGATCATCGCGGTATGTTCTGGGCCATCGAAACCATGCATCACTAGTACTTTCTTATCGAAGATTTCAATAATTGATGGACCACTATATGTTTCCCACCCAGCTTTACCAAGTATTTTGGACAGCAATATCTTATCGCCGTCATTGTTCCCAAAGACAAAAACCCCTCTTGCAACATCTTCAAGATTTTGAACGAGGTAGCGGGCGGCAAAGGGGCTTATCATGTCACCCAAATGGATGATTATCTTATCGCCCTTATATTTCGAGTTAATGATTTCCACAAGCTTCTTTATAACAGGCATATTATCGTGTGTATCGCTCAATACAATCAAATGCATGGAGTTATAGCACCTCTAATCAGGGTTTTATGATAGATTAATCCTATTATGGAAAAATCACTCTACCTTGATCTCATATGTTTTCTTCTGTTTATCCCCGGCTTTCTTGATCCTGACCTCTAGAACGCCATTCTTATAGTTTGCCTTAGCGCTCCCTGGATCAACTTCTGCTGGTAATTCTACCTCTTTATAATACTTTCTCTTCTCATCGCTTGCCCTTATGATAAGCCTTTTCCTGTCGTCGGAAACCTCTACCTTTATATTATCCTTTTCGACGCCGGGTATCTCTGCGACAACAACTATCTCGTCATCGTTTTCAAATACATCTACTAGTGGTTCACGCTCCTCGCTGATCTTAGGTTTTCCGCGTACTCGTTTTACATTACCAAATTCCTCGATTATCGGTTTTCCGTCAGGGCCTATTGTTATTCTGAACCCGTATACGTAGGGCCCCATGATCTTGTACTCGCCTTCTTTGCCAAGCGATAGGGGTGTAAATGGTGAGAACTCTATCTCGTTGAAGAATCTGTAGAAATCTCTCTCGATCTCTCTGATGAACTCATCGATCATGCTGAATATGTCTCTGAATTCTCTATCCCTCCTTCTTTTCTCCCAGTCCTCCATATAGTTCACCTTAACCCGTTTTCTCCAATACAAAAATAGGGTAAAACCCACTAATTATACTATGGTTCTTAGGTGTAATGATATAATGAAGACTGTTACTAGGCCTTATATCATAGTATTTGTTACACAAACAATTGATGGCCGGATCGGATTTAGGGGGAAGAGAACACTTCTGAGTTCCTATAGGGATTTGGAGAGAATGCATTATCTACGCAGAAATGTCGACGCAGTAATGGTCGGAGCTAATACAGTATTGATTGATGATCCCATATTGGCCCCCAAGCCTCTAGGTGCTACTCGAAAGAGGCCGTATCGGGTGATCATTGACGGGAATCTAGCAATACCTTCAAGCGCTAAAGTACTAGACACAAGGATATTACCAACCATAATATTCACGTCATCAAAATTTGTTGGGACTCCTAAAGCAAAAGAATTGTATAAAAATGGTATCATATTAGAGTTTCTCCGGCCCCTTGACGAAACGAATAGGATTGATCTTGACGAAGCCTTAGAGGTGCTTTACAGGAAATACCGTGTGGGCAAAGTACTCGTGCAGGGCGGTGGAAAATTGATCGGAGAACTTGTCATCAAGGGATTAGTTGATGAAATGATCGTGAGTTTGTCCCCGAAAATAATAGGACTAAACGGCACACCCTTGATAAATATTGAGCTCGATAGAATAATCGAGCTAAAGCTGGAATCGATACAAGTAGATCATATGACTGGTGAAGTAGTGCTTGTGTATCGAGCGGTATAAATTTCCTTATATCCAGATTATTCGGTTTGAAAAAAGACCTGGGTGCATGCTTTGAAAGTCTACTATCGTGAAATAAGAATTTCCACCCATAGCAGGTTCGAACTCATAGATATCACTCATGAAGTCGAGCAGATCGTAGAGGAGAGCGGCATCAAGAATGGTATGTGCCTTATTTTCGCCCCTCATGCGACTGCGGCTATAATTGCTAATGAACATGAATCCGGTCTGATATCCGATATATTGACGAAGATCAAGGAGATAACTGAGCCTGGCAGTAATAAGTGGAGACACAACATTATAGATGATAATGCACATGCTCACATAGGTTCAGCATTAATCGGAGCCGATAGAGTATTTCCTGTGATAAATGGCAGGCTTGTGAGGGGTACTTGGCAGAACATATTTGTTGTTGAAATGGATGGACCAAGATCGTTGAGGCATGTGATAGTCATGGTGATGGGTGAGTAAACTAATGGGAGAAAATATTGGGCGTCGTTTCTACATTGCGACAGATAAGGAAATTTATGATGGTGAGGTAACAGATATCTATTTTGTAAGGACACGCAAAATTCTACGTGCAAAAAAACTTAGGAAAAAAGTCAGGATAGAACTTCATGTGAACAAGTTGCCTAGAGGCTATGAATGGGCAGTGTTTGCAGGGTTGGAAGAGGCGTTAAAGCTCCTTGAAGACAAGCCATTCACCATATATGCTTTGCCAGAGGGTACATTGTTTAAAGCCGGAGAACCCCTGATGATAATTGAAGGTTACTACGATGATTTCTCTGTTTACGAAACTCCTCTCCTTGGAATACTCCGTCACTATTCGAGCATAGCTTCTAAAGCAGCTAGGATGAAGAGACTTGCAATGAATAAAACACTATTGTTCTTCGGCCTAAGGGCTCTTCACCCGGCTCTCGCACCGATGGCGGATAGAGCTGCCTATATTGGGGGAATGGACGCAGTCTCTGGAACAATAAGCCGAAAATATTTAGGGTTAAGACCAGTCGGTACAATGCCTCATGCGCTAATACTCGTATTTGGAGACCAGGTGAATGCCTGGAAAGCATTCGATGAAATAGTCGAAGAGGATGTTCCGAGGATAATGCTCGTCGACACATTATATGATGAGCGTATAGAATCACTCATGGCGGCTAAAGCCCTCGGTGACAAACTTTACGGGGTCAGATTGGACACTCCTAGTAGTCGTAGAGGTAATATGAGGGCTATTGTTGAAGAGGTTAGATGGACATTAGATCTCCATGGCTACAAACATGTAAAAATCGTGGTTAGCGGAGGCATTGACGAGAAAAGCCTTGTAGAACTAAGAGACATTGTTGACGCATTTGGTATAGGGACGAGCGTATCATTTCCGCCCTCCATCGATATCAGCGCTGACATAGTCGAGATCGAAGAAAACGGAAAATGGGTGCCATTCACGAAAAGAGGTAAGCTACCCGGAGCCAAGCAACTGCTTCGAAGAAGGCCCGGATTAAACGATATAATAAAGCCGTTCGAGAAAGGATGTCTACCGCGGGGCTATGAACCTCTTCTAGCCAGATATATTGAGAATGGTAAGATAGTCCGGCGGCTCCCCAGCCTTGAAGAGATAAGGAAATATGTGATCGAGCAACTCAAGGAGGTTGACGAACCAATACCTGTTTAGCATCGTTCACGAGTAAAAAGTCTAGGCCCTAGTCTAATACTATATTACACCATATTCTTTTCCTAGCTCATAGAGATTATAGACTTCTGTATCACCGCACCTTCTATATTGTATCTCCATACATTCAGGATAGGGAAAGACTGTGTGCACTGTCTCAATAATTTCCGATTCAGATTTAATGCTTTCAAGTACTCTGCATTTGTCATCTACGACGATGAGTTTCTCAGGCCTATACTTCCATAAGATATACTTAATAGCTTCTGACCTTGTAGGTACGTCGTCATTGACTATTATCACGTCATCGAAAAATCTCTCCAGTTCATAGAGTGCGATCCTATGTCTTTTGAGACCTAGTATGTCGTCGCCATAGCTAATGCTTATAACTTTGAACCCGGCTTTTCTGAAACCCGACAATACCCTGAGCGCGCCGGGCAGTAGTTTGGAATGCTCTATCCTATACTTCCAATACTTGATCAATAATTCCGTAAGCAGCACTTGATCACGTATACCAAGTATTTTACTCCACCATTCATCTCTCAGTAGTCCGAGCTCGTCCGCCATACCTTCTGCTCTGCAGACTATTTGGGAATCTATGTTTTCTCCGAGAGTTGTAAACCATTTGTTTTCCTTTATGAATAAGTCCTTGTAGAATAAAGGTATTCCAGTATAACTGTCAAGAAGGGTTCCATCAATATCGAATGAGATTATTTTCACCATTCTTGGAATCACCGCTTATTATTTCTTTTACGTAGCCACATAGTTAGTGTATGTGCAACACCTACAATATGGTGAACCATGTGGTAGACATTGATGTTCTTGACCACTATTATCTGAAGCTAAGAAATAATTGTTATGCTGTTGTTGTTGGTAATGCGCATTCTGCTGGATATGTTGTTGGTTATCAAAAATATTGTGCTGGTTCGAGACAAGTTGGGCCCTGGCACGACTCTCTGAATAGATACCGTAGACTTGTCCCTGTATATGATCCCGTAGTAGTACATGAGAGCACGCCGTGGAGGACTTACATACATGCCTTTGGATGCTCATCCCCGATTATTCCTCGTGATAAGATCATGACAATATATGACCCTATTCAACGAACATATAGCTTGATCTATCATCCTGGAGATCGTCTTGAAGTAATTGCGCTAGAACTAATTGACACTATAAAAATGTATGCTGGCAATGTAAGCATAGGCATCACTGGCTCCATTCTAGTAGACATCCATGTGCCCGGCACGAGCGATATAGACCTTGTGGTTTATGGATGGCGTGACTCGCTAAAAGTTATAGAAGCTCTCAACGAGACAGTTGGTAGAAGGGGTATTGTTAGGATATTTAACGAGTATGAGCTAACTTTATGGAGTAGACGATTAGAAGAACGATTAGGGATAAGCAGAGAAGCTATACGTAAATACTTTTACAGACCTTGGAGACGAGGCAAGATAGAAGATATCGATTATTCGATAATATATAATGATGGTATAGCGAGATCCCTTGATTTAATGGAGCCATGGAAGAACGCAGGATACGTTAGGGTAAAAATATGTGTTGAGAACTATCAATTAAGTGCCCTGAATTATCCATCGGAGGCCCCGATATACAGGTATGAGTTTCTACAAGGCAAGAAATATGAACTTAGAACAATTACCTCTTTCGAAGCACTATATATACCGTTTCTATATGAGGGTGGTTGTGCTATCGTCGAAGGATTACTTCAGAGGAGCTCGTGGTATGGAGATTACAGGATTGTCTTAGGTGTATATGAGCATAGAGGTAAACTTGTGCCGGTGATATAGGATTGGCCATGATTCTTTGTATCAGGAAATGTTTGTGCAACGAGGTCATCGTCCGTAGTATATTTGCGGAGATAAGGGTACGCCCTGATATTATTATTTCGGCGGGTGATATATCTTCGCCTGAAATCCTTGATTTCCTATCGCATTTATCACAGTACATTGTGGGAGTAATAGGCGAAAATGATGATCCCTCTATTTCCAAGTGGTTGAAGACAAAAGGTGTTCTCCTGGACGGCAAAACAGTGACGCTCAGCATAGGCCCCGAAAGAATAAAGCTTGCAGGTCTAGGAGTCAATGTAAACCAGGAAGTAGTGGGTAGGCTCCGCAAAGACAACTACGATATATTTGTGACCTATTATCCTCCTTTGCTTCTTGGAAACAAACTCATGGGACGATATAGTGTTGGCTATGGGTTCCTGGACGAAATTATAGAGTCAGCTCGTCCTTCTCTCGTAGTGGTAGGTCTGAGCTATGGTGGGCCTGTTATTATTGAGAAGAACAATGTCCTTTATTTGTCGCCATCGCCCTGTTATCTGGGGGGTTATGTATTGCTCGAATATGATCTTGAAAAACTGAGAATAATTTCGTACAGGTAGAACAATGAAGAAACAATTATATTTAGTAATTAAAATAGTATTGTATTGAAGAAAATAATTAGTAAACCGATACAATTTATATGAATTATAATGGGGTGAGACACTCATGATACTCTTCGACTGGGGAACATATAATGCTCTTAGCACTGCGACAAAAACAGCAGCATTGGGAATGAGACTAACCGAGATACCACCATGGGATTTCTCGCGGAAGAGTCGTGGAAAAGAATATTTTGAAGCCTATGGTGAATTCGCGAAGAAGGCGTTCACAACGATAGTGGCTCATGGACCATACTATAACCTGGTGACAGATTCGAAATATATTCAGGAAAGAATAGAGAAGGCATTAATTGCAGCCATCAAGAAGGCAGCAATTGCTGGAGCTGAGGTATTCAACCTCCACATAGGCTGGAGGGTGTTCATGGACCAGAGAGATATAGATGCAGTAGTCGAAGTAGTCAAGAAGCTTCTTGAAGCCGCTCCCGAGAACATGTATATCAGTCTAGAAACGACTTATACACGAAGACAGCTCGGAAGCCTAGATGAAATAAAGGCGATCATAGAGGCCGTGGGGAGCGATAGAATAATACCGAGCCTACAGCTCGAGAACGTGTTCATGTACGAGACAAGGATAGATCAGCATGGAAACTTCATTGCTGCGGACAAGGAGGCAACGGTTGATTTCTGGATGAGAGTACTGAGAAGAGGTCTAACCCTAAGCACTGGTTTCCTAAGTCTGAGATTTAGCCAGGTAACCGGTGTATACTTTGGCAGAAGACTACTGAAGAAGAGAGTCCCGCTGGGCAAGGGATACCCGAGTCTAGATCCGTTAGCGGAGGCTATAGCACGGTTCATGGTCAAAGAAGTCAAGGAGAGAGGATTCACGCTGAGAATGCATATAATATATACTGGCCCGCCAGAGACAAAATATGAAGATACGATCACTCTATACGCGGAGATCATGAAGCGCGCGGCTCAATATCTCTAATTTTTTACCATAAACCAATAACACTATTCTATGGTCAATAGAATTGAGGCTTAAGATAAAGCCTAGAGACTATCAGATAGAAGCGGCCGAATGGGCTCTAAAACGTAAAGGCGCAGTCATAGTTATGCCTACAGGCTCAGGTAAAACCCTGATAGCTATTCTCTGGGTCAAGAAACTCATGGAAACAGGTGAGGCTAGAAGGATAATTTTCCTAGAGCCTTCGAGAATCCTCGTCGAACAAGTAGCGTCCTACATAAACAAAGTCCTAGGCGTAAAGGCGCTTCCAATTCATGGTAAATATCCCAAGAATAAAAGAAAAGACTTATGGATGTGCGCAAAGATAGCCGTCACAACTCCTGAGACAGCTTTGAGTGACCATGAGATAATAGCTTCACTCGGATACAATGCCGTAGTTGTTGATGAGTGTCACCATACCACAGGCAAGGATGCATACGCAGAATTCATGAAGAAGACGAAGTTTGATAGAAGACTGGGGCTTTCTGCCCATATACCTCGTGCTCGAGAGCCAGAGATAACCAGATATATAGGCCCTATCAGGAGATGGAGCTGGAACGATGAGAGAATAAAGAAATATGTCCCACCATGGATTGGAGAAATTTATGAAGCTGAGCTAAACCATGAAGAAAAATCCTTGCTGGAAAGGCTCGAGGACATTAGGTTAGATCTATCAGGTCGCGATCGGGGATTAGTTAATCTAGCCATACGATGGTTTGTCAGAGATGGTGCACTAGCTCTTAAGGAAAGTATAGATAAAGAAACACGTCTGTCATTCATATTATCACCTATAAGGCCATATCTTGATAGGCCTGGGATCAGGCCTGCACATAAGCTTGATGCTCTACTACGTATACTGCGGGACCATGATTTCAATAAAGCTATAGTATTTGTTGATAGAGTTGTTATTGCGAAGTATCTCGAGAAGGTATTATCTAAGCAGTACGGTGCAGTTGCAATATATGGCAAGGCAAAAATGAAAGAGGATGTAAGGAAGGTACTGCATAGAGCACATAGTAAGCAAGCAAAGGTAATAATCTCTACTTCAGCTGGCGAGGAAGGTCTTGATCTTCCGATGGCCGACCTCCTAGTTATCTGGAGCAATGTTGCAAGCCCTCTAAGATTCATTCAACGGCATGGCCGTATCCTTAGATTAACGGGCAGAAAGGGACTGAAGTTCGTAGCATACATTGTGACGCCCGATACGCCGGACATGGATAGTCTCGTTGATTCTCTTGAATTTGCTAAGAAGAGCGGTATTGACATACCAGTCGATGAAGAAGTTCTAGAGAGGTTATGGCGAAGGACAACACATGATAAGATACTTTCAATTCTTGAAGGGCGCCCCATGCCTTTAGAATGGATTGCAGAAGCGATCGGATGGCCCCACGACATGGTGGCTAAAGCTCTTAGAAAATTAATGGAAAGGGGAGAAATCCTCTATATTTACACACATCTCGGCAAAGTCTATGCCTCTCCAGACGATATCGATATTCTCTATGAAGAATATCAAGAATATCTAGAACCTGATCTCAGATTACATGGTAAAGCAAAATATGTTGTCCAAAAATCATCAAGAGCTGTCTTGGGAACCCATAGCAAAATACTCTCTAGACTCCGTAAAATACTTGAGAAAAACGGTAAAATAGATCGATTGTCGTTTATCTTTGAGATCCCTCTCTCAATAGGCTCATTAAAACTAGTAAACATAAACTATACTTTCACTATACTTGACGAAAAAGCATTGAAGCTCGTATGTGACAATGCGTTTTCTGCTCAGCGTTTCCAGAAGTTCTTGTCAGGGGAGAGGAATGAATAATTATTCAGAGATCATAAGGCTTATGCGGGACTACGAGACTACAGTAATTCTTGGAAGTGGTTTCTATAAAGAACTAGGATATCATCCTTACCACGACTACCAACCATACAGATATAACTCTATCGATAAGGAAGAGATAATCGCCACATATACCAGCTATGACTGCAAGCTTGAATATATTGGGGAAGACGTAACTGGAACATTACAGATCATAAAGGCGCTATATGATCGTGGACTTATAGATCATTTGATTGATGTATCACCTTATTGTCTGGCAAAATGCCTCATAGAGAACCACGTACTGTGTCTTTTACACGACGATGAAGATGAAAAGCTTCTAACTATAGGGTCATGTCTAAGCTATGAAAAATACAGAGATACACTTCTGGACTTGATGGCTTCAGATACAATAGTTGTTTTGGGCGTATCACCTTATCTCAGCCCTATAAACATTATGGTTGTTGTGCCGAAGATTAAAGATGCACGACTCATAGTTGTTGATAGCTCCTATAACCCCTACTGTGAAATAGCAGATATATGTGTTAATCAGAGTATAATCGGGTTCCTAAAGAATATTCACGATTACCTGGGTATTTCATTGTAAATTTTAAAGATTAATCCTTATTACCTACATATCTGAATCAGTGTATATTGAAGTCTACGTAGAAAAACGCGCGTGTATATACATGCTTTGGGTGGTGCTTATGGTGGATCCAAATATCGAGGCTCTTTTCAAGCCGAGAAGCATAGCTGTCGTCGGGGCCAGCAGACATCCTGGTAAAATAGGTTACACGATCCTCAAGAACATCATAGAGTGTGGTTATAAAGGCAAGATATATCCGGTAAACCCCAAGGCTGATCAGATCTTAGGACTGAGGGCTTACAAATCCCTTACAGAGATACCAGACGAAGTTGATATGGCAATAATCGTTGTTCCCGAGCCAATTGTACTAAAAGTAGCTGAAGAGGCTGGTAGGAAAGGAGTAAAAGTACTAGTAGTAATCACATCGGGATTCAGTGAGGTAGGAAATGTAGAGGCTGAGAAGAAGCTTGTTGAAATCGCGAAAAAGTATGGTATGAGGGTGCTAGGACCAAACATATTCGGTATAGCATATACTCCAGCCAACCTGAACGCCACATTTGGCCCCAAAGACCTCAGAGCAGGCCCAATAGCCTTCATTACTCAGAGCGGAGCTCTAGGCATAGCGCTCATGGGCTGGACTATAATGGAGGAGATAGGGATATCAGCAATCGTGAGTATGGGTAACATGTGTGATATAGACCCAGTAGACGTATCATACTTCCTAGCCGATGATCCCAACACACGCGTAATAACAATTTATCTCGAGGGACTCAAGCCAGGCCAGGGCCAGAGATTCATAACAGAAATGAAGAAGATTACGAAAAAGAAACCGGTCATAGTAATCAAAGCAGGCCGTAGCAAGAGAGGCGCGCAGGCAGCGGCAAGCCATACCGGCAGCCTCGCGGGCAGCGATCAGATATATAGTGCAGCATTTAAACAAGCAGGTATCCTAAGAGCTCTGACCGTAGAAGAAATGTTTGATTGGGCAAGAGCGTTTGCAGAGCAACCGATACCTCGTGGTGAAAGGACAATAATAATAACTAACGGTGGAGGAGTCGGAGTCCTAGCAACTGATGCGGCCGAGGAGTATGGCGTCGAGCTAATAATGCCTAGTGAGCAGTTGAAGGAAGAACTAAGAAAGGCTATGCCATGGTTCGGCAGCCCCAAGAACCCTGTAGACCTGACTGGCCAGGCCGGCGTTGAGAACTATGTCAAAGCACTGGAAATCGCTTATGAGAGTCCTGAGGTTGATAATATTGTTGTTCTATACTGCAGGACTGCGATCCTAGACCCGAGAGACCTAGCGAGAGCGATTATAGATGTTGTGAAGAAGCATAAGGATAAGCAGAAACCAATAGTTGCTGGTTTCGTTGGAGGATATGACACGTATGAAGCTATGAAGATTCTCAATAGGAACGGTATACCTGCATATCCCAGTCCAGAAAGAGCAGTCGCCAGTCTCGCAGCAATGATAAAATACATGAAATATAGGAAAAAGATTGAATAATAAAGAAGGTTTGTAACTATAAAGACTTTTACCTAACCCTGGCACCCGGTTCTACTGGTTTATCGGTTGTCAGGAGAACAGGTGCTCCTTCCAGAGTATCGGCAGCTAGCAACATTCCTTGACTCTCTAGTCCGAAGATCTTCTTTGGTTGTAGATTGGCAACAACGATGATATTCTTTCCAACAAAGTATTCTGGCTCGTACCATTTGCCTAGACCTGCAATGATCTGCCTCTCGCCGAGCTCTCCCAGATCAACTATTAGTCTTAACAGTTTTTTGCTCCCCTTGACCCTCTCGGCACTGATAACTTTGCCTACTCTAAGATCTATTTTTATGAACTCTTCATAAGATACATATTTTGTTTCGTCTGACATATAATATCGCCTAAACAAAAAAGAAGTATTAAACGGTAATAAAACTCCTGCTCTCGACACCTATGGTGATGGTGCTTATAATGCTGGACGAGTTATGGAACACCACGCTAGTAAGGCCTGGCGAGTATATGGTAAGACTGGGCTCATGGTCGCGAAAATATATGTTTAATAGACTGGTGGAAAGCATAGAGAAAAGACTAGCTCGTGAAGGTTTCAATACAAAAATAGTTGCTTATGAACCTAGGATAATAATTATCGATCCTGAACCTAGCAATAAATTATTTGATGTACTCGGACATATATTTGGGATTTCAAGTTTTAGCCCGGCAATACAGCTAGATTTTTCTCTGAGAAAGATCCTTGATTCGATCGTTGAGATCGCTTCTCTCCTTGATATCGATAGTTTTGCTATAAGGGTCACACGAGGAGATGCTCCATTATCCTCGCGTGGTCTAGCCAAAGAGCTTAGCGATAAAGTAGCTTATAGGACGGGATTAAGGATCGATCTAGATAAGCCTGATATAGAGATCAAGGTTGAGATAAGGCGGCGCAAAGTATATGTCTACACTGAAGAAATACCGGGCCCGGGCGGGTTGCCGTACGGGGTAGAAGGGTGTCTCATATCGCTTGTATCGGGTGGTGTAGATTCTGCAGTAGCGTCAGTCTTAGCAATGAAGCGAGGCGTCAAGATTATTCCATTATTTGTTGATTTATATCCGTACTGGGGAGAGAAAGCAATTATGAGGGCTTACCGCTCTTTAGAACTAATATATATGTGGGTACCATGGTATGACATGAAAGCATATATCATTAGGAATGCATCAAAGCCTCTACTAGAGCTTAAGATCCCTGCTCGTATTAGGTGTATTGCCTGCAAGGCAATAATGTACAGATACGCATTCAAATTAGCCCAAAAGATAGGTTGTCGTGGAATAGTCACGGGTGAATCAATAGGGCAGGTTGCTTCTCAAACCCTAAATAATATGTCCGCCCTGACTATGCTCTCACCCATTCCAGTATATAGACCTGTAGCTTTCATGGACAAGCTAGAGATAATCGAGCTGGGTAGGAGAATGGGGTTTAGCAAGCTGGATGTTGACGTCGGAAAATGCCATCTGAGACCGCCACATCCAGCAATATCCATAGGGGAGAAAGAACTGTTCATTCTTTCGAAAGAGCTGGAAAGAATTGATCATATCATAACAAGAGTTCTTGACAATAATTTGGAGGAGATAGTTTTTCCAGAGACAAGCCGCGGTCTCTGAGATCACTGATTATTTCGTCGTCGGGTATGAATGGCATATATTTCCTCAGGGTCGCATATAGTCTACATAGAATCTTTTTGCCCTCCAACAATACTTGGTTCGCAATAGCAATAAGCCTGTCTAATTTAGACAAATCGGTGATCAGTGTACCCGGAGTTCTTAGTAAATGTGTAAGTTTAACACCTGTTGTAAGCTCGAGGACTATTCCCTTGTTCTCGGACAAGGAGAGGATACCACTGTGCTTCATTCCCGAGTTCCTCGCAATGACTATGACCTTCTCCGCAGTACTCATATCTGAGGTAGAAACATGTATTATAGGGCCCGTAACATTAAGCCATAATCGCCTAACCGGAGAATATCCTAAGATACCCTTTACCTCATCCACGCTGATGGGGGAATGCTTCTTATATACAACACTAGTCTCTTCCCTACTCCATGGAAACGTTGAATCGGCAATGACTATTCTTCCACTACAGCTACTTAGAGTATGTATTTTCTTATCTGTATAGAATAGTACGAGGATGGGCATCAGATCTTCATCGAGATACCCTATCTCGAGATCTTCCCACAGCCTCTGCCAGAACTCAATCTTACGTCTTCGCCAAATACTTTCATTAATCCTAAACATTGTTATCACTCTTCTTCCAAGCACTATATCCTAAATAGCATTATCCCGTAATCTATTCTTACACTGGTATAACATGATTACCTTGATGGTGTTACGAATATGTATGGTCTAATATATAGTCTGAAAGACCCGGCTGGGAAAGGTATTGCATACTGGATCAGAGACTATTTTGGCCTAGAGAAATGCACCGAGCAGATATCTGGGGCGGAAGAATGTTTTGAGGAAAAACGCCTCGTCTTAGTGGGGTTTAGTGAAGACACTATTTACTTCGACTTCCTGGATAAGCGGGTAGGCTGTGTAGATGGATACATTATACTCTCGCGACACTCGAGCGCTAAACGAGTTAAGAGTTTCACCGTACATCATACGGGGAATTATGGGCCTGAAGCACCATATGGTGGTAAGCCAAGCAGACTAGCACCAGCTTTCTCGACGGCATCTCATAGATTATTACTTGGCCTCAAATATTATTGTGAGGAAAAAGGTAAGTGTAGGGAATACGAGGTCAGTTATGAGGCTACACATCATGGGCCAACAGAGGTTTCGAAGCCTCTATGCTTCATCGAGATCGGTAGCTCGTTGAACGAGTGGAGCCTTGGCTCAAACCATGAAGTAGTTGGCCTAGCCGTCGTGGAATTCCTCGAGAGGGGGCCTCTAAAGACACGAGTAGCGATTGGGGTAGGCGGAGGACACTATCCTAGAAAACACACTAGGTTAGCCCTCGAGCAAAAATATACGTACGGCCACATCATGGCCAAGTATGCATTGCCATATCTGTCATTCAAAACTCTCGACATGATGATAGAGAAAACGATTCCTTCACCGGAGATCATTGTTGTTGAAAAGAAAGGCACAAGAAGAGAACATCGGAACCTCATAGAAGAATATGTGGATGGTAAGAATTTGGAGATACACTATGTTTGAAACTAGTTCAGATCTTTATACGGACTTTCCGATCCTCAAACCACGTCTTTGATAGTTTTCTCCATATGATGCGAACAACAACATCGTATTCTCCTTTCGGAAGCTTGGTTGATATTCTTAGTTCACGTTCTTGGCCAGGCTCGATTGGCTGGAAGATCTTCCTAGCTGCAACATTCCCTAAATACATTATTACAACCATGTTCATATCAGGTCTTGTCTCTCCAGTGTTTGCAAGCTTGATGATGAAATCCACATTCTCAGCCCCCTTCTTATCATAGGCTACATCGACGAGCTCTAGCTTAGTTGGCTTGTATCTTGTATTGTATACCAGTATGTTTGAAACTCTCATTTCTTTGGGAAAATACTGAGTCAGCGATTCTTCATGAATTACCTTGATATGTACTCCGGGACTTATGCCGTCTAGTTGAGATACTACCTCATCATAACCTTGGAATCCCTCAAGGGGTATTGAGAGCTTATCATCAATCACGATAGAGCCCCTAGCATATTTACTTGGCAGGAAGACCGTGCTCCTGAAAACACCTGTTGATCCAGGGTATCTTAGTTCAGAGGAATATTCTTCTCCGGGCTCTATGCTAAGTGCCCCGCTAAGGTATAGGATGTCCGTGTATGCTTCGTCGCTTTTGTATAGAGCTAGTATTCCTATGTGATCGATTACTATGTGTTCGCCGCCATCTTGTTTAAAAGTTACATTGACTCTTCTCCTCCGGAGGCCCTCCGGGGTCTTCAGGATACTGGTTATATCATAAACAAGTTTTGCAAATAGACCTGTTTTAAGCTGGGCCGTTACGTGTGGTTTGAATTCCTTCGTAACAGATATACCGTTAACCTTTACCCTCCAGTGAACGTCTGGTCTCGGAACAATAACTCCTATCTCAAGGAGTGCACAGTCTAGCTCAGCATTTTTAGGATGGACGAGGCTTAGAGGAATAGTTTCCCTGGAGGGATGGAAGCCGCCTAATTGGATATTCGGGGTTGCCGAAGTATATATCATGTCGCCGCTAATGCTTCGGGACATGAACTGCAGTAACTCGCCGCTAACCATTGTACTCCACCTAACTTTAAACTGGTAATATGTGAGTTAAAAATTAGAGTCCTAACACTAATATCTTACACTGGTATGAAGAGGCCCTGCCGCTGGCGAGCACCCCGCTAGAGGGTGTGATGTGCGCAGTGAACCCCTGGCTGACTATTTCTCTTCTTTTTTCTCGGCAAGATACCTTGTAAGACTCCATGTACGTATCATCGTGATACCGCCACTTAATGATACAAAACCTATCAGTGTAGCTAGTAGACTGCTCGGGACATCGCGAATGATCATGAGTCTTAGGGCTGATAGAAATACATAGATACTGAAACCTACGAGTATAAAACCTATTATGGGTGTAACAACATCCCGTGCTTTTACCATTAGCTATCCCCATAGGATGTTTATCAAATACTTTATCATATTCATCAAGTTCAAGTAAGTCTGCCCCACTTGTTCTACATAGTTGTACATATATTTAACTAGGGTGCTTGATAATAGGTTTGTATAATAATATACCCTATCCATGTACATAGGAGGTATAGTATAAGCTGGTGGGAGGTACTGGGATACAGGAGCTAGTAGTGTTCTCTTCAACATTAATAATGGATTTCCATGTATGATAATGACCAGTGCTAAGAATCCAGCTAGCAGTATTATTGAAAGGATAAAACCAGTTCTTGCACGGGCTAACTTTTTAGCTTCCTCAAAAGGATCCCTTTTACCAGCTCGGACAAGAGCTCCTTCAACATAGTTTGTGAAGGCTTTATAGATCCCCCATGATAGCACCGACCACATGATGAAGCTTATCACATAACCATACCACTCATTATTGAAAAACCTAATGTATATGTTATAGATTGGTGCCAAACCAACGAATACTAAAAGACCAATAATAAATAGGGATGAACGCTTGTAAATATTGACAATAGGATCTTTGCCTACTAATAATTGATGTGCTTCGTAGGAAACAATATTCCTTATACGTTCCTCAGCAAATTTAGGATTGAGTAGTATTAAGTCGGATATCAGTGATACGATATAGTCGTTTAGAAGAACATACAGTAATCCCATAATGAGGAAGAATAGAATGATCGAACCTATCCTTGTCATTATTATTTCTTGGAAGAAAACTTGGAAAATATTTACGGATGAAGCAACAATTGTTTCCACATAATTATTCAGCATCACCGATATTCCAATACTGGAGAGTATAAACATTCCAGCGAGCACTATGAACATTATGATTGTTACAACGAGATAAGGTGCCCTGATATGATGTTTTCTAGTCCCCAATCCTGCAACATATTTAACGATGAAATCAGTATGTATTGCTAGGAGGCTATAGATCAGAGTCATCATAACATATGGTTTCTGTATAGGCATTAAGGTATTCAGTAACAGGCCATTAAATACATAGTAAATTATTAGCAGGACCGGATTAGCCTTAAGGACTCCAAACAACCATACAATAAATGAAGCCATGAGGGCAAGCCTTATGTAGGAGTCTGTTATCAATGTCTCAGATGACATAAATGAATATACCGGGTACATATTAATGATCGCGTAAATCACTATTACCCTTAAGGAGTAGATCTTATCTGATGATATCTTCAGTCCCCTAAACATTACACCACACCTGAGCGTAGGCTATCGATAAGCTTGAGCGTCATAGGTAAAAGATCGTCAGGGCCGACATTAACCGTTCTAACACCATTCCTTACAAGATACTCACTGAATTTTCTTGCTCTCTTTATTCTTTCACGCATGAGTGCTAAGTATAGTCCTGCCTCTGCCCCTTTAAACTTCTTTATCTCGAAGAGTTCTGGGACTGGCTGTATAACCATGAAGATATGGCGTTGCTGACGCAGTATATTCGCTATTGATATTATTTCCTCTGCTTGCTCCTCGTTTTCAAGGATCGTGAATAGTATGAATATTGTTTTTGTTCTACGGGGTATGCGTCTTATTTCGTCGAAAATAATTTCTCCAAGACTTGATCTAGGCTCCCCATCTTGCCACTCTATGCTTGAGATAGCTTCGAGAATTCTATGAAGATGATACCTTCCTCTCCCATATCCAGAGGATATATTCTTGCTGCTCCTGATCGTGACGCTTATCCAGTCTCCTCTGTGTAGAACGTTTTTCGCTATACCGGCTGTAGCCCTGGCAACATGCTCTATTGCGGTCGTTCCCATGAGGCCTTTCATCATCTCTCTGGATGTATCTATTATTATTACTAGGCTCAGCGAGGCTTCTTTCTCGAATTCTTTGACGTAGAGCTTATGGAGCCTTGCATAGCTTTTCCAGTCGATGAACCTGTAGTCGTCGCCTGGAACATATTCTCTTAGACTCATGAACTCTTGACCTATACCTCTTATTCTAGAACGTCCGAGTCCTAGGCTTCTGGAAGTTATAGGATAAGCAATACCTTTTGGTATTGGGAGGGATTTAGGCTTGACCTTAACAATGTCATGCCCAGTCTTTAGAACTAGCCTATAATTGAATAGACCAGCCGGATCCCTTATTACCAGCTCCACACCACTATATCTGTGTTTTCCCAGCACTGGTTTAACCACATAATTTAGCTCTACACTGCTCTTTGGGATTAACATACACGTAGTTCTGCTGTGGCCTGAGACTTTTCTAAAGAGCTCTGGATAAAGATCATTGACCGTTACGTAGAAGATCGGTATTGGACCATTATTCCTGATCACTAGTCTTGTTCTTACATTGGTGCCTTCTATTAATGGATCTAAGAAAATTCTCTCAGCCTTTATTAGGTAGGCTTGTCTTAGGCTTAGCTCTAAAACTATTCTCATAGCCATCATATAGCCGATAATGCCTGCTATAGTGTAAATTGTAAAGTCTGATATCTTCCTATGGAATATGATCTCGAGTGAGACAAGCAGTCCCATTATGAAGATTAGGCCTAAAAACCTCGAAGTGGCTTTGACGCCTGTCTCTTCCAATTTCGTCATACACCCGGTGTTGGGACTGGTGTTTTCTGTAATACATTATCTATTACCTGATCTGGCGTGATCCCCTCGAATTCTGCTTCGGGTTTTAATATGATCCTATGCCTTAGAACCGGTTTAGCAACGAATTTGATATCATCAGGTATAACATAGTCTCTTCCCTCAATTAAGGCATTCGCCTTGCTGGTGAGGAGTAGGCTTATCATTGCTCTTGGAGAGCCGCCGAGCCTTACATGGGGGTGTTTACGAGTGGCTTCGACAAGGTCTATTATGTATGTGATTAGCTCATCACTTATCCTTACTTGTTTTATCATGTTTTTAATCATAAGTATGTCTGCTCCCGAGGCAACAGGTCTTATATTGAATTCCTCGATGAGATGGACTCGTCTCAGGATCTCTTTACTCTCTTCTCTAGTTGGATAATCAACGATGACTTTTAGTAAAAATCTATCAAGTTGTGCTTCTGGTAATGGGAAAGTCCCCTCCATCTCTATAGGATTCATTGTAGCAATTACTATGAATGGTTCGGGCAGTTTGTATGTTATTCCCTCCATTGTAACTTGTTTCTCTTGCATTGCCTCGAGAAGAGCAGATTGTGTTCTTGGGCTTGCTCGGTTTATCTCATCGAAAAGTACTATGTTCGCAAAAATAGGTCCTTTCCGGGGCTTGAAATCATTTGTGCGTGGATCGTAGACGAGTGTTCCGATGATATCGCTTGGAAGAAGATCTGGTGTTGCCTGTATTCTCGAGTAAGAGAGGTTGACCGTTCTCGCAATGGTTTTTGCGATAAGGGTTTTAGCGACGCCTGGAACCCCTTCAAGTAGGATGTGTCCGCCGACATACATTGATATAAGGATATATTTTAGAATATCTGTTTTACCTACAACTACTTTGCCCGCCTCCTTCAATATCCTCTCGGAGACGGAGCGGGCAAAGCCAGGATCAATATTATTTGATAAAGTAGGCGATGTCACGGTAGCCTTTCCTCCCTATGAGTGTATAGCCTGTGGGTTCTAGAAGCATTTCACCCATGTTTATGAATTTCTTAACTGTTGTTCTCCAATTAATTATTATTGGGAATCTTGATTCACCAATAGCTTTTCTGTATATTCCATACATTTCATACAGAGTTGTCTTAAGCTTATTTTCATCCATGCCTAGTCTACCAGCTATATCACGCATTTTGCTTGATTCATATATGAGCTCATCCAAATGCAGATCAAACAACGTGTAATATACTTCGTCGATAAACTTCCAAATACTTACGATAACATCTTTCTCATGCCCCCTCAGAATCTTCGTGGATGGACCAAGTATTTCGATAAGGGATACTAGCTCTCTGCGTGGAGACGGCTCAATATCTTCTCTCTTTATACCACCGAATATCTTGATAAATGCAAGAACCGATAGGAGTAGTATTAGTGTTGCAATACCTGTTTTGATGTAGATAGAGGCACCAAGTATTCTTTCAAAATAATTATCTGCTATAGACGTATATTTGGCCGCGTATACCAGTAATAGTGCGGGATGAAATGGTACTTTAAGTCTATAGTAGTCCCTGTTGTAGAGAAAGTTCGGTATTATGATTGTTTTTGTACTTGTATTATTTGAGATTTTTTCTATATATTCTAACATTACTTGTGAAAGAGTATAATTTGTCTCAAACGCTGCATTAAGGACAGGATAACTGTCGGTGAATACAAGGAAAAGTGTATTGGCACGATCTGTTATGAGAGCGCCAACAGGATACGTACTTATATGTTCTTCACCTGGATCAATTTTTCCGTTATCATTAATGTCTATAGCGCCTAGTGCTTCACCAATTATTTTTGCACTTCTGATGAAATCATATCTTGCAACAATGCTTGTAATATTGCTGGGCACGATGAAGCTAGCCCAGTTAAGTCTCACGAGTACTCTCGAACCATTTATTTCAATAATTTCTGCTGGTGGAAAGCCTGGTGTTTTTGCAAGTCCAGGATAAAGTAGAGCTCTTCCATCGATATATAAACCGATTTTACGTAGGAGGGTATTTGATGTAGTGTTTTCATCAAAAACTACTACATTTGCTTTTCCAGTAATCCATGCATTAAATATTTGTTCTGCAAGATAATAGGGTATTGGGTGATCCGGTGCAACTATTAAGACAGTACCTCCTTTAGTGAGCGCTTGGATAAATTGTTGCTCATCCTCAGCAACATAGACCGTGAAGTTCGCTTCTTGGAGCTTATTATAGAGGATACTTGTCCCCATCCATCCCATAGAGTAGGGGCTTGCGGTGTTCATGTACACGGATGTTGCAAACTCTATTACTTTGGCTGGTATGTAGAAACATGCGATTATGCCTATAATAATAAGGATTGTTAACACTAGCTTCATCCTCATTCTATTCCGCCTCTAGTTCTTTTTTGGCTTTTTCTATTTCATCGGATCTAGGCTCCTTCATTCCATAGAATTTCATCTCGTATAACTTAACGATCATCGAACCACGTTTCCTCAGAATATCATCACGGATCTTCTGCAGGTGTTCTCTTGGAGTCTCCCATGAATGGCGTGGATAACCGAATGTTTTGGCTATGCTTAACCATATCCTATATAGTCTGGCTACAGGGTCATCTATATGTTTAATCCTTGACATTGTAATCGCTATGGCTTTGGCCAGTTTCTTTCTTATTGATAAGTGTATTGTTGAAAACCGATCTCTGGCAAGATAAATCATGGAAGCTATAATAACTGGTATTAGTACGGCGACTAGGTACTGGGTCGGGATGCTAGGTAGGACTAGACTACTTGGCGATCCCAGTGAGACTAGGCTTGGAATTGAGGGATTAGATGAGGGTAATGACATATTCAGTGACGATGGAACAGATATCTTTGGTATGGTTATATTGTTTATACCTGTATTATTGAATAAGTTGTTTAGTTCGTTTAGTGAAATATTGCTTGAACTAGCTTCTTTAATGTTGAAAGCTTCAAGCATTTTTCCAAGCAAGGCTTTCTCAGCATCAGATAAGGGCAAACCATTCTCAAGCTTATTCGCGATATCAAGAAGTTGCTTAAGCTCATCAGGATTCTTTATCAGACCGGCCAAGTTATTCAAATATTTCGATATATCTATTATGGCGCCCCGTTCATTTACTTCTTTAATGGACTCTATGAAAGCTATATCTTTAGCGAGCTCCGGATCTAAGCCAGAGAGATTATTGCCATACTTTTCCTTGAGATAAGTCTGGAGCTCTGCTAATAGCTTGTTTGCCTCATCGTAGTCGCCGCTACTAATGCTAGATTTTATTTCTTCTATGTACATATTAGCAACTGGATCGTTTAGGTTTTTTAATTCTTCCAAACTCTTGATAAAAGTTGACAGATCAGAAACACCTATTGTTCCGGGAATGTATTCGGTATTTCTTTCCGGTATACTGTATGCTCTTGGGGACAGTAATATCAAGATGAACAGAAATGCTCCCAAAACAAATAGTGTCCCGCGTTTCATCTATAATGCACCACCCTATACATACTGTTTTGTCCCAGATAATGGTTTAGTTAAAAATCTATAATTTACGATGATAAGTAGTGTTGAAACTCGGTAAACGAGGGTTTCGTGGAAATGTTCAAGATATATGGTATGGTTCACCTATTACCACTTCCTGGCTCGCCCCTCTATAGCGGTAATCGGGATACGATTTTGAGGCGCGGTCTTAGTGACGCGGATAAACTAGTTAGAGGCGGTGTTGACGGTTTTATTGTTGAAAACTATGGCGACTCCCCCTTTGCTATTAGGCCTCCGCAGGAATCGATCGATTTTATGAAGGAGATAGTCTGTATGTTGAGGGAGAAGTATCCGGAAATAGAAATTGGTGTCAATGTTTTGAGAAACGCAGGTATAGATGCTCTCAAGATAGCTGCTGAATGTAAAGCGGACTTTATCAGGGTAAACACATTTATTGAACCAGTATGGGCTCCAGAAGGCCTCTTATTCCCAATAGCCCACCCGCTTCTTAGAATAAGGAATAAGGTTTCTCCCAGTGTTAGAATATACGTTGATATAAATGTGAAGCATAGTAAGCCAATACTGTCATTCATTGATGCACTCGAGAACGCTAGAACTCGGGGACATCCAGACGCAATAATAGTAACTGGTCACGCTACTGGTAAGAAAACAGATCCTTTGAAAGTATTCCTGGCTAAGAAATACGTGAAGAATATACCTGTTATTGTAGGCAGCGGAGTAACAGTTGATAATATAGGCTCATATATATCAATCGCTGATGGTATTATCGTTGGCACATATTTAAAGAAAGATGGAATTATATATAATCCTGTCGATGAGAAAAAAGTGGAAACCCTCGTTAATAAGGCTAAAAAACTACTTGTACGGTTAGAGAAGAACATTCACAGATAAATTGTTTGATCCTCTGGGCCTAGAACCTCTCTAAGCAAAGACACGGCCTCCTCTCGTGTTAAGCCAACAACTCTTACTAAATACTCAAGAAGCCTATCCCTACCATAGCCTTCATCAATATGTTTTTTAACAAGCTTGATCAAACCCTTCATCATCGCTTCTGATAATACATCGGTTAGATCAAGTATTTTTGCTAGTGAATTTAGAGTTGCTAATAGAAGGGCTAGTGCATCATTGAATTCTGACTTACCCAGGCTCTTGATACTTAGATCAGATGCTATCGAGATATAGTCATCGTCTCCTGTAAGCATTGCTTTCGTCAGGGGCAGTGCATTCATTTTCAGTAGCTTACGATAAATAAATATTCTCTTCTCCGAGTCAAGCCCAATGGTTGCTACGGGGAGTATGATCTGTAACCTCAACACACCTATTTCGTCATCGCAATAAATATTGATCTCCACTGGATACTTGGGGTGAACAGCCCTAATAAAATCGTTTCTCCTCTCGACTTCCCACGGGAAATCGACGAGATTATCGACGTCAACGCTTCCTGCCTTCAGCCATAAAGAAATAATATCTAGTGTGTCACGGCACTTCAACACTTTCACCTATATCCGGATAATGATATTTTGCCCATTACGGAAAAGATTGGGCTACGCGATAGTTCTCATCGGTTCTTGAGCTGTTACTGATCTACATCTTCATCGATGATTTCATTCCTCGATATACTGTATTGTTCACATACTTCATCGATAAGTTTCTCTAGTGCTTCGAGCGGCTCATACCCCTCCTTAAACACCAGCTCAAATAATCTCTCATAGTGCTTGCGTTGTTCCTCATAGTAGATATCTAGGAGCTTCCATGGAGGCTCGATTTCCTCGCCCTTTCCGACTCCTGGACAGAAAGTATCCACATAAACCTTATCTCTAACACTCGGAGAAGCAGGCAAGAAAGGATATAAACGACACCTCAACGGTCTAACCGGATAGATACTGCATACTGGCACTCTATTCTCGTACTTGAGGAATGCGCACCTTCCTGTCCCAACGCCTCTGAGAGCAGGTATAGCGAATACGTCAGCCACTATAGCGATTATGTATTTTCCTCTAAGCTCCCTCCACTCTACTCCAAGATACTTGGCAATACGGCATACATCGAATGCTGTCAATCCTACATTAGGGCCGGAGGTGCAGCATCTACCGCTCCTCTGGCACTTTACTCTCACTTTTTCGCCTTTTTTCACAACCAGGTATCTCGACGACAAACTTTTTCACCGCGCAATGAAGATTTTGTTGGATTATGTTCTACAGAAGCCCCTAAAGGGGCACATTCTACAACTAGAATAGTACTCGTCTGTGAGAAACTCTACATCTAGCTCCTCCTCGTCTTCGAGAGAATACTTCTTTTCATTCTTTTCCTTCATAGCGTATCACTTAAGCCACTATTTCACTTTAAGGCTTTATTAGTTTAATTAACTTACCTACTCCTCTACTTAGGTATAAGTATTAATATGGATATTAAGGGGATCCTTAATAACCTTGTCTATAACTTTAATTATATTAGTGGGCAAGACCTTCTCGCCATTTTTTAGCAAATAATCGCCTGCCAAGCCATTAATATAGGCGGCAATAGATGCTGATACAAAGGGATCTCCTGTTAACGCGTACATGCTTGCAACTATTCCAGTCAGTACATCGCCTGTTCCACCAATTGCCATGTAGGGGTTGCCTGTTCTATTGTATTTTAGCCGTTTCCCATCACTTATAATATCGATCGGTGCTTTCAATAGAATAGTTGCTTCGAGCCGACGTGCAGCTTCGACCACGATCTCTGCTCCCTTTTGTCCCTGCTCAACTGTTTTTCCTGTAATTGACTTGAACTCGCCACGATGAGGCGTTAAGACAGCCTTTCCTTTAAATTTCATTCGATCATAATCTATTGCTTTTAGGGCGTCAGCATCTATAATGATTCTCTTGTTCTCTTCTACTAGTTTGTCGAGCAATCTCCTAATGGCCTCAAGTGTTTCAGGGCGACGCCCAAGGCCGGGACCAACTACAATTACATGGGGCCTATACTCCTCTATAGTTTTCAGAATGTAGTCGAGGGACTCTATGCTGAGGTATTTTCCTGGATAAGGGATTGTTATTAATTCAGGACTATATCCCGCGATGATATCCCTGATGGATTCTGGGCATACGATAAATGCTAGATCAGATCCTGCTGCCAGAGCGGCGAGACCAGCAAGTGCTGGTGCCCCGGTATATTTGTTGCTTCCTCCTATAACAAGTATTCTACCACTGCTACCCTTATGTGCATCCTTAGGCCTCTCCGGAACATTGTAAACTATGTCTCCTGGACCAACATAGATTATAGCATCCCGAGGAGCTCCTATGTCCGCCACTATGATCTCTCCAACTATATCTTTGTGCTTTAGAAGGCCAGGCTTTAGATCGTGGAAAGTAACTGTTATATCTGCTTTGAAGGCTATTCCATGAATATCTCCTGTATCGGGGTTCAGACCCGTAGGTGTATCAATTGATACCTTTAATTTCGCGTTTACCTTGTTTGCTTTCTCCACAATAGATTTTATAGGATCTCTCAGCTCGCCCTTTACACCCGTGCCGAGAAGGCCATCAATAATTACGCCAGCACCATCTAATATGTCGAGCTTACCTGGTTTATGGATCCTGATAGTGGTGAGCCTCTTTACTATTGAGTAGTTTTCAAGAGTGTCGGGATGACTTATGAGCTCTTCCCTGTATGCGGGAAGTATTTCAACATTATAGCCAAAAGAATCAAGGTACCTTGCAGCGACAACGCCATCGCCACCATTTCCACCTCTTCCCATGAGAACCACTATTCTTCCGGCTTCTTCAGGCTTTAGCCTGGAAATTATTACCTCTGCAACACTTTTACCCGCTGCCTCCATGAGCCTTATTAGTGGTATGCCTAGAGAAACTGTATTAAGTTCAATTATTCTCATATCCTTGACTGTTATTGTCATGTAATCACCCTTGATTACACTATATATGTTCTGTATGGAAAAGAAATACTATATCTTGTCCTCAGCCGAAACCTCCTCTGTCATCTTATCCATTATGGCTGTGAGAATCATCATCGGCGCCGGGAAAGCTCTATTCCCTGCATCCAACGAAATTTGATTTAACTACATGTCTAATACCGATATTGTCGACCTTAAACAATCTCTTCCCAGGTATGATGTTTTCACTGAAAACGAGTAGTTCACCTGTAATATCATCTCTTAAGCCAACGGCTGATGTTCCCCAATACTTCCTGAGATCGCCTTTTCTTAGAGATAAGGCTAGTACAATGAGATCGCCGAGCTCGGGGCTAATGATTTTATATGAGCTAATCAGTTCCCTATCTAGGTAGACATATATATTATCAGCAACAATTTCTGATATCACAACCTCTTTTTCGCCCCCGTCTATGAAAACATTGTATCCACCATAGTAAGCCGTTTTAATAATTGGATCCTCGCTCATGCTAAGAGATTCAAGGAAAATAGTTGTTCCATTAGAATTGTTGAGTATATCCGTACAGTAGTTTTCGTAAAGTATTTTATGCTCTCCGGATACTGGCAAAGTTTTTTTGACTACTATTTTACCCTTTATTTCAAATATGTTTGTTCTAGAATTCACTAAAGGAATGCCTACATAGAGTCTATGGCCGTGCCATTGTCCCGTACTCATAAATACTATATGTGGACAACTAATAAGCCAGTCATATCTCCAACCATATGATATATTATTCAATGGTTCCACCGTTCCACAAGATTACAAAGACCGGACCAAGTATTGTCCCATCATATCCCTTTTATAAACAGGTACTTAAAGAAGCTCATCGGTGGTCGAGTATGAAGGGCCTGGTAAAACCTATAGGATTACTGATCATAGCAATAATAGCATTGTCCCTAGCAACAACAGCTGTAGCACCCTTAACAATGGCTTCCAACAAATCGAACACACAACCCAATGTGCCCCCTCACAATAATATAGATAGGTTGCTCTCAGAGAACATAACGTATAGTAAAGCAATACAGATAGCTTATCTTGTCAAAAATGAGAGCATGCCTATACTCAGATGGGCATTATCATATAACGTTACGCTAGCCAAAGTGATCATAAAAAGAGGAGATGCGTTGCTTCAACAGGCCAAACAAGTATCATCAATAAACCAAACGGTTGCTAAGCACCTCGCTATAAGGGCTGCTTTAATCTATGGATTAGCGCCCGCTACAGCATACATTGTACTACGGAAAACGATCAATGACAACTTAGGAGAAAACAAGACTGTGACTAATCAGACAGTCTTTGCAGTTCTACGATTAATTGGTGAGATGAGAAAACTAGTGGGCAATGTGGCAAGAATTGCGGAAAACTTCAGTATTGTCCTACCGCCCGAAATGAAGATTAGCACTATAATAGCCGATGGGGAAGTGAATATTGCTCTAAAACTGCTCAAGAACGGGTTCATCAAACCAGCGCTTGTCGAGTCGATAAAAGCCTATAGCACTTACGTCAAAACATATGGATTGATCATAGTGTCCTCTGTTGCGGAAAAACTGGGCTTCAAGCATCCTGTAGATCTATTTACACTAATACGCAGAGCCGAGATTAACCCAATGATAATCAAGAAGGTTATTGATCGTCTACCTCCGATAATAAGAGAACGTATTATGGCAATGATAAGGGAAAGAAGAATAGCTGAGATCAGGATAGCGATCCACAGAGAAGCAAGGATAGTGGCTGAGAAAATAAACCATGCATCAGTAGATACTATAGCTAAGATAGCTTCAGGAGTGCTCGTCATGGCTAGCGGATATCCCGATACAGCAAGAGCCGTAATGAAGTGGAGAGCGCAGAAGGACCTCATGAACCCCATTAAATTATATGAACATGTTAGAAATATAACATATAGACTATACAACAAGACGGGCGCCACGGGCATTAGGTTGCTCGACATAGTGCTTATGACGCTAAGTCATGAGATAAACAAGACTACTGGTGCACATATAGATCTAGTACAGCTATTCAAAACAACAATGATCGTGCATGTTTTAATGCATCACCCTAGAGGATGATTTCCTCTAGAGATAATTAATAATTATTTTTGTACCAATACAGTTTTTATTAATTCTAAACAGAGTTGCTTTTTATTAAAAATTTAACCAATTATACTTAAATATACACATAAAGGATCAAAACTTTATGTAGGATGAGAAAAACCAGTGATAAATATGCAAAGCCGAACAATTATAGCGACATCACTGGTAATAGTCTCGGTATTGGCGATATTATTGTGTTCTGCGGCTTCAGCCAGTATTTCACGTATAAGTTTCACTATGAATATAGATCCAGTTACCGATGTTTCTTATGTCGTCGAGACGATAGCTTTAAATTCTTCTCTAAAGGGTACAGTAGTGGCAAACATTACAGCCCCACTTATTCCGGGTAAAAACATAACAATCGTTAATGTTAAAAGTAGCTCCAATGAGGAACTACCTTATACCCTTGACCAAAAACACTCCGTACTCGATATCCTAGCTTATAACACCTCGTATATTACAATTGAATATGTTGTTTCAGGCATAAGTGATGAGGTATCAATAGGTGTTTACGCAATCACAATAAACCTTGAGAACTTTACAGCATCTTCTTTATCGGGAACGATAACTATTTTCGGAAAATATAATGTCTTTGTTGCACCCAAACCCGAATCCATCACGAACGGCACCAATTGTGTAATTATAAGACTTGGTCAACCAATGATATATGTTGTAACACTTGTGTCACAACAGATAGTTTCCCAGACACAAGCAACCTCTTCTCCCCGTACTACAACCGCTTCCCTAGGAAAAACAAATACTACGTCCAGAAACACTGTCATACAGCAGCATATTAGCGGAATAAATCCGTGGAGTATAATCATAGGCTTATTGATTATAGCTCTTGGACTAGCTGTGGTTGCCCTATATAGGAGGAGAGGGGGAGGGAAGATAGAAATCGAGACCATGCCTTCAGGCGATATATTAAGCGATGACACGGTGAAACACATAATCCTCCTCGTTGGCGATGCTGGAGAAAAAGGGATCAAGCAGAGCAGATTAGTCACACTTACGGGTCGTCCAAAGTCAACGATATCTCGAAGAGTCAAGAGATTAATGGAGGAGGGCATAGTTGAGATAATTAGAGCTGGTAAATACAACATAATAAAGCTTACAGATAAGGGACGTGAAATCTATGAACAACTAAAGAAAGAATACGAAGAGAAACACAAGTAGAAAGAACATTACAATAAAATCCTGCGGTGAGATCCTATGGAGCCTAGACCGACCTATGCTTACGGATTATTTTTCATGCATGAAAACGGTCTCGTAGATCAAGAGGTTATCTTCGAGTATTATGACCCAGATAAGTATTATGCTGGTCTGCTACGAAGACCAGTAGCCTTATCTAGAGAGCTGAAAATGTTAGGAGAGAACATGCAATATTACCTGGACCAAGAAGAGGTCTACATCAATGATGAGAGAGTCTACCCACGCGTAGTAGACGTTAATATTGGGGTGAAGGAGAAGGGAAGATATGCCTATATAGTCTTCAACATAGAATTCATAGGTAGATTACGTAAAGGAATAAATAACTATGTTAACATTTACGAGGAGGAAAGAGCCGAGTATGAATACATAGTCTACTGGTTTCTCCCTGTAAATGCTAGAGTGGTGAAGGCCGAAGTTGGCGTTCCATATGAGATCCTCCCGAATGGCAGAGGGCTCTGGTTTCGTGTAAAGCCCGGAACGCTTGTAGGTGGGAGAGAGGAGATAGTTTTCGACATAAAAGAATAATTTAAGGGTCTAGAATCAATTATTATAATCCGGCGGAAATGATGAATGGGGACCTCCCAGTTTGGGAGGTATCCTGAACAGTGATGTGGGGCCAAAGCGCTGATCGCCGATCACATCTGCAAATCTTTATCTGGTGATCCAAGAATATTGTTTAGTCGCAGTGATGTGTACGCCATCGGGCGAGCGTGCGCGATGAGCGGTATCCGTCCCCTCTGAGCTTATGATACTGGGTTCTAAAGGGTAATCCCTAATGGCAGTAATAATTGACTATACCTATTATCCATTCATCGCCGATGTTAATTCTATCATAGAGTATCGATGGCCTGGAGCAACTCTTGTAACTCTTGCCGACCCTAATGGGATCATAGGTAGGAGAGCATTAAGAATACTTGAAAGAATAATTAAGGGGAAAGATATTGGCCGGGGGCAGCGTACTGCTGAAGAAGAGATTGTGGCCTATTATATTATCCTGGCCATCACTAAAGCCCTTGGAGATCGACGACTAATAAACCGTGTAGCTATAGCGTACTCGAAACACGCTTATGAGAAACTAAGACACGAAAATATCCCCACATTAATAGCTATTGCCAAGAGAATAGGTATAAACATACTTCAGGCGAAAAACCCGCCGAGAATACCTGTGAAAATAATACATGGATCCCCAGCTTTCATCGTGAAGCCTTTTGCAATGTACTTTAAAGATTACCTTAAATTCTCGGCTAGGCTGACAGGTGAACCTAAGTATAGAATCGTAAACCAAATAGTCCATAGGGGTTATGTATACCTGGACAAGGATGTTTTTCCAAGAATATTGGAAGAAGCTATAACTTCGTATATAGTTAATCAGGTTAATGAACTACAGGTACGGTCTGAAGAATTGAGTCACATAATAGATAAAGCCCGGGAAATACTTGGTAAAGCAAATTGGTATCAAGTTCGTGCAGTGCGGCACACACAGCAAGGCGTGTTTGAGACAGATATAATAGATTTCAACGCGTTTCCACCATGCATGTCTAAGATCATTGAGGCTCTCCGCGCAGGAGAGAACCTCTCGCATCAAGCCCGTTTCACTATCACTGCTTTCCTAGCAAGAATAGGCATGGATGTTGAGGAAATACTGGGGCTTTTCAAAAATGTGCCGGATTTTAATGAGAAGATAGCTCGATACCAGATAGAGCATATTGCTGGGCTTCGGGGTAGCAGGAAACAGTACATGCCCTATAGCTGTCAGACTATGAAGAGCCTAGGGCTGTGTCCGGTAGCGGGTGATTGTGGTGCGAAGAACCCCTTGGTCGTTTATAGGAGAAACATATTGAGGAGCAAGTATCGTAAGGGTACGAGTAGCGGTAAAAACAAAAATGACTAAATTCTAAGTGTTCAAGAAATGTGGGATGACGTGGGTCTCTGATATGAGCAAAAATATTGCTACAGCACTGTCACTGATCTTCTCGGCCCCCTTTATAGGCCTATATGTCGCCATAAGAACATGGCTTTATCTCAGTGGAGATTACTTATCGCTCATAGCTATGGTGTTATCGCTGGCTATATTTCCATTAGTCATTCCGACTACATGGGCGCTACGTCACGGAATTGAGTGGGATTATCCAGAGAAAAATCAAAGGTTTAAGCCTTTCCTGCTCGTGATCCTTAACTATTTCTTTTCAACATTATTCTTCTCGATACATTATCCGGGTTATCCCTTCTTCCTCAGCCTCGCCTATTTAATGAATGGCGTCGTTGCGATCACGCTGAACTTCTGGACTAAGGTAAGCCTACACACAATTGGAATAGTGGGCCCGGCATTAACACTCTACTATCTGGGGCTAAATATTGATGCGATAATACTGTTCATCATAGCTTTTATAATCATGTATTCTAGATACGTGCTGGGAAGACATAATTTGATGCAATTAACGCTTGGTTTTATATCGGCTATAACAACTACTACGTTATCATGGATGCTCTACCATTACCTAACAAGTTTCGCTACATAGGTGTGCAGGTGTTGGCTAGATTCTGTGTATACTGCGGAAGCAACGATACACCGGAGAACCCCGTGATAGACTCGGTGTGCTTGAAGTGCAGGATAAAAAGGGGAGAACTGGTACGTTTAGAGCAGAACACCTATTATTTCGACTTATGCAAGGTCTGCGGGTCATTAAAGATCGGATACAAATGGATCGATACCAATGATTTTGAATCAGCTATAGATTATATAGTACGTAATTTTATTTTTAATAAAATAAGGCCCGTTAACGGTGTCAAAGAACTAAGGATAGATGGATACGATTATGTTACATCGCCTTCATGGCATACCGATATCGATATAATTGTTTCCGGCAAATATGGTGCAGCGGGCTTCAGAGTCCCTCTGAGAATAACTATTTACTTTAGGCCAACCAAGTGCCCAAGATGTATAATGTATGATAGTAGAGAATATGAAGCACTTATACAAATACGTGGTATACATGTAAATGAGCTCAAGAAAATACTTGAGGAGGAATTCGCTAAAGAGCCTAGACTGGGTCGTGACTACATTGAGGCTATAGAGACGAAGAACGGTATAGACGTATATTTTTATAGTCATGGAGCAGCTCGCAAACTCGCGAGAAGGCTAAGTCATAGACTAGGTATGAATATAAAGGAGAACTATGAAATCACCGGTACCCGTAGCGGTAAACAAAGAACACGACTACATATTAGTCTGAGAAAAAGAACAATGTGATAAAACCCATGGAGTTATAAGGGGTTTATTGGAAACACTTTTACGGTGCTAGCGATTATGGCGGATAACAGTATTGACAGCATGGATGCTATTTTGATAAAAGAACTATCGAAAGATGGAAGAATAAGCCTCGTAAAATTATCTGAACTAACAGGACTAAGCTACACGAGTATACGTAATAGGATTCAGAGGCTAATAGATAAGGGCTTGCTCGAAATAAAGCCTCTTGTCTCGATTAAGCTCTCGGGAAGCGTCGCCGCATATGTTAGGTTTAGCGTGGATAATCCTGAAAGACTGATGATGCTATTAAGCAAGTGTAATAGAGTGCTTGGAATTATGAAGAATAATTCACACGACATAGTGGCAATGGTTTACGGTAAAAACAAGATGGAAGTTATATTTTTTATTGAACGGATGAAGCAGCTATACAATGATGGCTTAGTAGCCTATGAGATCGAATATGGTGAACTACCAAAGGATCTCAAAATTCCAGTTAAGAATCCCGATGCATCTTGCCTTGATTGCATATGGCGTCATCTACAACTTTGTAGTGGCTGTCTACCTGTCCTTAGATTGAAGAAGAGGAATACTAGGAAATGATCTTGATCGTGTCTTTGTGGAGTATTTCTTTTGCTCTTAGTGTATAGTAATTATTCATAGATATATCGCTCAGTAACAGATAGCCTCCCCAGAAACCAAGTATCTCTAGCTTCTTTCCCTCAAGATCCTCTAGGCGAGCCTCCCTCGCTTTAAGATAATAGCTGATATCGTCGGCGGGGAGAACTTTGAAGAACATAGGGTTGGAATCATTAATGCCGAGAGCATGTATTGTTTTCTCTCTCAGATTTTTCAGTCTATATAATGATGGTGATAGCGGCTTAGATACCACTGTTTTTAGGCTTCTTCTAGGCCGCTCTGTTAACCATGGTAATTTGCCAGCTCTGATTTCGATATCCCGTGCCTTATAGGCATTCCTTGTTTTTGCAAGTATTGTTGCAACTACATGGGGTTGCTCAGCTATGCGTTCGAAGATTCTGAAGCTACGAGTTGTTCCGACTTTTATCGATTCTTGCCCATAGCTGAGCAGGTACACGGAATATTCTATTTCCTCATCATATTTTTTGTCTAGCATGACACAGTTTCTTAGGCTCTCCAGACCAGATGTCCCAAAGCACCTAATGTATATGGCTCTGTCACTGTGTAGGTGTTCTCTACAAAAACCAAGCTCACTAATAATTGGTTTTATACAGTATGTTCTTTCAAATGGGTTATCCCTCTTATCTAGCGGGCCGTTGTGCCAGTGGCAGTATTCGTTAAAACTCTCGTTGAGCATGATCTTGTCATTAACAGAAGCTATATGGAGAATAGTTGTTCCGGTCTCTTGGATTACTATACCGTTGAGCATTATCTTGTATTTTATTAGTTCGAGCGGCTCTGATTTCTTATTGAAAAACGAGTCGAGACCTACTTGTTTGATATGTGTTTTTGAATAAAATTTTGATTGGATGTATACAAGGCGGGGTATCAATAGTGAGTGATTCCTCCTGTCACACTATTGAGACGTCAGGATTGCATGGGTCGATCCTAAGTATTTCTTTCTCTTTGAGTATTTTTTCGAGAAGCGGTATACCTTTAGTGCTACCTTGTGTATTATCGATCTCTATAAGGAGGTTCTTCGCCTTGTAGTATTCAAGTATAGGTTGGAATGTCTCATAGTAGATCTTGTATCTCTTCCTGATTATCTCGGGTTCATCGTCTTTTCTCCTGATAAGTTTGGTTCCACAATCATCGCATGTCAGGTCGTTCTTTGGCGGGTTGAACAGTAGATTGTATGATCTCCCGCACTTGGGGCATACATAGCGGTTGCTCAGTCTCCGTACAGCTTCTTCCATATCAATGTAGATATGTATTGCGGCATCGATCTTAGTGAACTGGTCGAGTGCTTCCGCCTGCTTAATAGTTCGTGGAAATCCATCGAGTATGAATCCTTTCTGAGTGTCATGCTGGCTCAGCCTCTTCTTAACAACCTCGATCACTATTTCATCTGGGACGAGCATTCCTTTCTCAACATATTCTTTGATCTTCTTGCCTAGCTCCGTTTCGTTAGCTATCTCTGCTCTGAAGATGTCGCCAGTGCTTATGTGGGGGATGCAGTATTTCTTGCTGAAATACTTGGCATAGGTTCCTTTTCCTGCCCCAGGCGGACCGATTAGTATGATTCTCATTGTTGAGCACCCATAATCTGGCCTTTCTTGTTAGTGAAACTATGTGTTTAAAGGATAAAACGTGTTATTCTTTGAAAACCATTATGGTATGAGCCTATTTCTGTCTCTTACAAACAGTATTGCTTCCCTCACATTGCTAAGTCCTAATAGCTTAACCAATAGACGTTCAACACCTAGCCCGAATCCTCCGTGAGGCGGCATACCATACTTGAAGGCTTCAAGGTAGAACTTGAATCCTTTCGGATTTAATCCCTTGTCTCTTAGGGCCTCTACTAGTTTCTCGTATCTATGTTCTCTCTGCCCACCACTCGATAGTTCTAATCCCTTATAGTCTAAGTCGAACTTTCTGGTCGTTCCATCCTCATTTCTCATGTAGTAGAAGCCTGTTGCCTCCCATGGGAACCTAGTTATGAAGAATATGTCGTACCCCTTAGACGCCATTATTTCGCCGAGCCTCTTTTCCGCAGCCTCTGTTAAGTCTTCCCCTTCGGGTATCTCGACGCCCTCAGATCTAAGTATGTCTACAGCCTCCCTGAAAGTTATGCGTTTGAACGGCACTGTTAAGGGCTTCAGCTCTACACCAAGTATTTCGAGTTCTTCGACATTGTTCTTTCTTATATAATCAACAATAAAGGCGATCAGGTTCTCAAGAACATTCATAACATCCTCTTCTGACCCGATAAACCCTATCTCGGCATCAATACCCCATGATTCATTAAGATGTCTTGGTGTATCGAATTTCTCTGCCCTGAAATACGGGGTGATCTCATATACACGTGGTGTGCTGGACATAAGCATCTGTTTATAGAGTTGCGGGCTCTGGCTCAAATAGGCATTATACTCGAAGTATTTCACGGGAAATAATGTTGCACCCCCCTCTGCACCAGCAGCAACGATCTTAGGGGTCTGTACTTCCATGAACCCGTTCTTTATGAAGTATTCTCTCGCGGCTCTCAGTATAGATTCTCTGATCTTAAAGATTGCCTTCTCAGCAGGATTTCTCAACAAAAGATACCTATACTTGATCCTTGTGTCCAGCAGGGCCGGAACCTTACCAACTGTGTCGACAGGCAGTGGTTCCAGAGGCCTAGAATATACCTTGATTTCCTTGGCTATATACTCGACACCCCTTCTACTCCTCTGTACCGGTGCTAGTTCCCCCTCGAAACAAAGAGCAGTTCCTATAGGTAAGTCTTTTGCAAGCTCAAATAGCTCTGGCTCGCGCTCCTTCTTAAGTGCGATAACGTGAGGCTTCGAAGAAGTATCCCCGCTTATCTCAAGAATAACGATTTTACCAATGGTTTTTCTCCTGATAACCCAGCCACATACCCGCACCAATCAACACCTTAGGTATCACTAAGTAGGTTTCAATAATACATATATAGGAAATAAATATAGTCTTCTAATCGTGAAAATATAATGAACACTATTTAGCGATAAACATACTGTATCGTGAAATTATAATTATAAATATATAAGGAATAAAATAATTAAATAAATACATGGTGCGGCTAACCGCCCGCATCGCCGGAGCCAGGTTCCTGGGTGCAAGATGATATTTGGCTGGTAACTGCCAAATAGAAGCGCCTGGGAACCCCCCTCCGGCGATACCCGGGGCCACTCCCCGGGTGGGGCACCGTTGGGGGAGATACCTGGGGCGGTGCTCCGTGGGCGGGCTAAATTCCTCAGTTCTTAACAATATATGATTAAAATAAATTGTTTTCATGTTGTCATTATCCCCTTTATATTAGATCATACATAGTAATGG
>WAPN01000005.1 GCA_015520735.1 Desulfurococcales archaeon | reverse complement strand
GTTTAAGTATGCATCTCATGGTTTTCCCGGCCCACCACGGGATGAATAGCCGGGAACAGTATGGATCCCATTAACACTTCAATAACAAGCATAACACAATCTAATGATCTATAACCAAAAACCCGCGAATAGGGAAAAACCAGAATCCCAGAAACGATCGGGATATTTATTGGTATGGGCAGTATTTTTTGTACCAGCATGTTCTGCATTTTTTGGTGTTGGTTGTTGGGGGTGGTGGTTTTTCGTTGTTTAGTGTTTTTTCTAGGTTTCTTAGTAGAGGTTGTATTTGTTGGATTATTTCTTGTGTTATGGGTATCTGATGTTGTTCCCCTCCGTTGTCTATTATTATTTCTTCTATGTTTTTGATCTTTTGCCGGGCTATGAGGTATGTTGCTATTGTTTGTGCGAGGTATCTGTGGATGCTTTTTGACCTGTATTGTTTTCTCTCTATGAGTGTCTTCTTTGCCTTGTCTTCGACTATTTCGTCTATGACTGTATAGCTGGTTTTTGTTTTTATATGGATTTGTCCTTTTCCTTGTTTTGCTTCTTGTTTTTCCTTGGCTATTTTCATGCTGTCTGTTGGTGGTTCTTGAACGTTGTAGTAGTTTATGATCCATGGGATTACCGGGCAGTAGATGTATTGCTTTAGCATTGTCGGTGATATTGACTTGTTTATTCTCGGCTTATACATTCCTATATTGTCACCACTTCGTGTTGTTCTTCTTTGACTATGTCTGTTAATGGTTTTCCATAGGCTTTCATATATCTTAGAGTATAGTCTGTTATTGGGAAGATGTGGAGTATATCGTGTTCCTTGTCAATGTATCTTGGTATGACGCGCTCTATGTCCATTAGAATACTGTGTGTTACCTTGCCGATGAATGCGCTTCTCTGTATCCTGGATAAGCCTTTTGATTTTAAGTAATCGCTTAGCTTCTTCCTTTTCCTGTTATCGCTTATATCATATACTATCAGTATCCTGATCAATTGTTTTTCACCAATCATATATGAATCCTTTAAACAATGCCTCGTCCCTGAGAAAAGCTGCCAGCTGAAAAGCCGTTTTCTTCATGGCCTGCCTGATCGTGATCGGTTGGCTCGTGTAGTATGTTGTCTTCTCCTTTTCCAAGAACTCCTCGATCTTCTCTATGAAATACCTTCTGCTATCCCAGCTCAGCAGGCCCCCTTCAATAACTGGTTTCCACTTCTTCCTCAAGAGCCTCAATATTATGAGGTCCACAATGAACCTAAACTGTTCTATGAAATCAAATACGAGGACGGGTTTTCCGCTTCTATCCGTGTGTAGGAAGCCAGCATAGGGGTCTAGTCCAGCTAGTACGAGTGATCTCCATACTTCTTTATACAGTACGCCGTATCCGTAGTTCAGCAGTATATTGACGGGATCCGTTCCATCCTGATCCCTTGAGTCAAAGCCGTAATCCTTGGGTATTAGTAATGAGTATGTTGACCAGTAAATCCTGGCGGCTCTAGCCTCTATCTCTATTATCTTTTCATTAAAATTACTGGTATTCTCTACTGGGAGCTCTTTATCCCTAATACTGAGAATGTTCAAGTAGCCTTTTTTGATATACTTGTTTCTAGTTATGTAATAGTATCTTTTCAGTAATCCTGCCTGATTCGTGATCTTAGCATATATGATTGCATTGATTACATCGTATTTTTTATCTGTATTGAAGGCTTTATACTGCATCCTCCTAGTTTCAACCGTTCTATTAATGTAGACAGGATATATCCTCCCTACTGGTTCACCCCGGGAATCAAGAAAGACTACGTCTATTCCAAGACTCATTGCTTTTCTGATAGCTTTTGAGGTTATGGATACTCCGCCTGTGGCTATTATTAATTGATCAATATTCATGGGTGGAATGGTTTTCTTCAAACTCTTATTCTCTATGACGAATACGCCGTCCCGGAACCTTATCCTTACACCATAATCACTTATTATCAAGGTTCTCATGGATGGCACACCTTATAGAATGGACAAGATTCTTTACACCTGCTATCAACTGGTGGTTCTTCATCGCTCAGTAGTATCTCTATTATATTATCCCGTTCTTCGAGGAACCATCTTCTGAGAGAATTAGATACATATACTGGCCTAGCACTTATTCTGATACGTTCGCCTCTGTTACTAATATAAATAATTAATCCGTAGTCAAATGGTATCTCGTATTCTGATTCTAGTGCTAGAGCGTATCCCGCTATACTAAGTTTATGGAAATCCCTGCCTTCACCGAACTTGTAGTCTAGAATAATTCCGTTGGCCAGCGCGTCGACGGATAAGTTACTCGAGAGACCGATCAGGGAGCCGTCGACCTTGTACTCTGTAAATAATGGTATTTGTAGACTGGAGTTCGTGGTTAATGCTTCATATTCTAGTTCTCCCAGTATGGTTATGAGGGTGGACTTGTATATATTGATATATAGTTGTCTAAGCTCATCATCGACACCCTTAAGGTTTAGATCAATGCTCTGGTTCTCCTCATAGATCCCCCATGCCTTCTTGCCCTGGACAACTCCTCTCAGAACACTCTTCGTGGCTTTATCAATTGCCTCATGCAGTAGCCTGCCAACCAGCATAGTTTTTGAGGGCTTAGGTCTAATGCCGGCCTTTCTCCTCAACCATACATCGCGTCTCGTCGGGCAATACTTGCCGGCGACCTCGTAGACGCCTAGGCCAAAATATGCTCTTGGCTTAACTGGCGGCCTGTCCCAGCTCCACCCCCTGAGATCCTCGTCCACAGGATCGGTTCTAGCCCAATAATACATTCTCCTAATAAACCTAAACAGTTGCCTCCTATTGATCATCT
>WAPN01000004.1 GCA_015520735.1 Desulfurococcales archaeon | reverse complement strand
TGTTGCTCTGCGTGTCCACGATCAGATCGTACATGTCCCTGAGGCGCTCACGGTTGAACATCTTGAAGAACCCGTGATAAGCTAGAAGCCGCTTCAGCCGGACAAACCTGCCGCGCTTGAACCGGAAAGGATTAAGCTCCTCATGGACATATACACGGCGGAACAGGCTCTGTGGATCCCTTATACCGAATACCCGCTCGATATCCCGCCACGGTGGAGGCGTGACCGTGTAGAGATCCAGCGTGTTGTTCATCCTATTTAGTGCAACGGCCATTTGTAACATAAGATACTCGCCGCCGCCAAGGATATCCATGAACGCGTGGAGAAGAGCTATCCGACCACCCATGACTGCTCACTCACAACATTTATCATTAACCATTACACAGGCCGTGCAGGGTGTGAAGCCCTTATGCCCTAGGCGCCCCATAGCATCATGTATAGTTGTTTTCACACTCATCGGAATCCTCGCATCAAATGATATGGAGCACCCACCCCACTATTAAGTATAGCGAGCCCAAAACGACCTAAACCGCCGGTCGATCCATAGATATCATAGAATGAAGAGAAAACAATGACGAGGAACAACATCCCATAACCCGCGGGGACACACCCAACACCATCACAAAAAAGCGTTCCAAAAAAGAAATACTTCCAGCCTACCACCGACAGATCATAAATAGCCTCAGCAGGAGCACATTGAGCAATAAAGCCAGCCATGAACAAGCCGAAACCCACCAATACCCGGTGAAAAGAAACCCTAGTACTCTGAAATAAAGGCTAGGTACAATATGTATAGTATGAGCCCGTAGAGCGTTAAGCCCGTCGCCACGGCCGCCACCATAGTTGACAGCATCTTTCTACCCCGCCTCCACAGCATGTAAGTCGTAAGAACAGCGAGCGGCAAAACCACGTAGCTATAGCTAAAACAGAACCAGCCAACCCTGAAGCTGATACTCATGTCTATGGGGAACATCAATAGGATGAACGACAACAACACCGCAGACAAAAACCCAACGACAAAACAATGCTCATCCTCCAAGCACATCACCGAGGCATAATTCATAATTACACCGGGAAAAAGAATAATGATACCCTACACCAGCTAATACCATTATAAAAATTATATAAAAATGTGCAAAACCACCATATCCATTATTTTACCCCTTAATACCACGCCCAACAAACAAGACACAGTCCTCCACGGCATCTTTGGGTCTGGTATTGCTTGGTTAAGCATTATTCGTGTTACCGGGGAGAGGGTGGATGGCGATTTTTATGGAACAGGGGTCCCGTGCAATATATTGTTTTTTCCTCTGCCCAGGGATAGTCGGCTCTTTAATCATTTTAGTGCATGCTTAGCAGGTATTCTTTCACTATTTCTAGGTACTCCGTGTTCGTGTAGAGGCTTTGGCTTGCCGGCATGATTATTCTGCCTATTATGTATCCGCTGAGTATTCCTGTGATTATGCAGATTAATGATAGAACGACGAGCACGCCAGCGACGGCGATCCATCCCCTACAGCTTCTATGAGCGGCAGAGGCTACCGGGATCTTTATGCATACCTCATAGAATATTCTTAGGTAGACGATCGTGCTTATAATGTAGGATGTCATGAAGAAGCAGAGGAACACCCATTTCCCGGTGTAGATGAAGGATGCTGCCAGCAAGTACTCGCTCACGAACACGTTGAAGAGCGGTACGCCGGCTAGTGAGAGGAGGGATATGGCGAACGGGATCCCGGCATACCTCAGTGCCCTGCCGAGTCCCCGGAGCCTCTCGAGAACCCTTGATCCCGCGGACTTGATGAGGAGGCCGCTTGAGAGGAACGCGAGGCTCTTGGCGAACGAGTGGTTCACTAGATGGAATGTTGAGGCGGCTATGCCCAGCGGTGAACCTGTCGAGTACCCCATCATCACGAACCCAATGTTCATGATCGTGCTGCTGGCTATTATCCTCTTAACATCTCTGTATGTGGTCATCAATACCGCTCCGACAAGGCTTGACAGGCACCCGAGCCCCCCTGTGATCATGAGGGATAAGCTGTATAGGCCGGGATCGGGGAGGCCATGAAATATTGTGTAGGCGAACCTGACGATCCCGTAAACACCGATATTGACGACGAGGCCGGAGAGGGCCGCCGATACAGGAGACGGTGCCTCCGGGTGAGCATCGGGGAGCCAGAAATGTAGGGGGAAGATGGCCGCCTTGTAGAGGAACGCGGTGAAGCTGAGTATAGTGAATACGAGCCCGCACAGGAAGACCGGCCTGGCGTACCGGGACATGTAGGCGGCCATCCTCAAATGTATATCCCCTATCGTGAGGGTTCCCACGCCCCCATAGATGAACAGCACCGCCAGAAAATATACTGTCGTGGCGAGGCCGCCGTAGATAGCGTACTTGTAGGACGCGTAGAGGGCCTCGCGCTTGTCACGGATATACGCTACCAGCGCGTACGCGGACAGGCTGGTCACCTCCAGCATGACGAAGAGATGGAAGACGTCACCCGTATAAATGCATCCAAGCATCCCCGCCTCGAGGAGGAGCATCAGGGAGTAGTATGTGTATTCTCTCCCGGAGCCCTCGATATAGCCTGTACTATATATCATTATGAGGAGCATAACCAGCGAGGTTACGACGCCGAGCAAGGCGCTGAGCCCGTCAGCAATATAGAGTATCCCGACCGGCGGCCTCCAGCCGCCGAGCAGGTAGACGACAGGCTGTCCAGCCACCCATACATGCTCCATGATCAGCGATGTCATCACCAATGACGCGGCACAGTATATCAGCGGGTACGTCCTCACGGCGTATCTATTCCTAGACAGACGGCTTACCAGGGGAGTCGTGAATCCCCCGAGGGCAAGTACGAGCACAACCAGGCCTAGTAACGGGTCTACAGCCGGGATCATGTCTACCGCACCACCTACTCAAATATTTTTATAGCGTATTCCTCGAATACCCTCGAGATATACATCCTGCACGTAGAGGGATCTAGGGCCTTCACGTCGATCCAGTGAACATACATGAGTTTCTCACGATCATCTATGCCGACCACGACGGTTCCAGGAGTATTGGTTATAGAGTTCGCGATCAATGTCTTCGCGTAGTTGGAGCCGACATAGTAGGGAACCGCTACAATGCCAGGCCTGATCTCCCCCGTCAATACACGGCGTGCGACATCGATGTGTGCGCGGATCTCATCGACGAGCATGTACCTGAAGAAATACTTTAGTAGGTAATATAGGCGGCGTAGCTCGAGCTTCTCCTCGTTCCTCACCAGAAGCTTCGCGGTGAGAGCCGAGGCTATGGCGGCAACTACGGCGGCGAAGAAGATGTCCGTGAAGTATGTTCCCCCTGAGAGCAACAAGTAGATTATGAAGTAGAGTATGAACAAGACAATGTATCTCCTCATCTCTTACCACCCCTGACCAGCCTCTTGATCTCCTGGTAATCCGTCGTGCCGAACCTATCATAGAGCCTTATGGCGAGGAACGCGAGGAAGCACGTGACGGCTACACCTATTACTATAGCCGTTATTACGAGGGCTTGGGGGAGGGGATCAACCGATGACGATATGAATGCTGAGTAGACCTGCCTATTAGGATAGATCGTTGGCATGATCGGTGGGAGCGGGCGGGGTATTAAGCGGTATCCTATAAATATCGCTATCGTATTTACGGCATCGTTAAAGATCGTCAGAGCAATGATCTTCTTAACGATATTCCTCTTCGCAACAACTCCGTAAACCGAGATGCCGCCCGTCAAGAAGAGTGTGAGGTAAACGTACAAGACCAGTATCCCGCTAAGCACTGCCTCCACACCCCCTGTCGAGGAGAAACATCGCTATGAATATTATGATGAACTCCATCGAGACGACGAGGAACTCGAAGACATTCATGTAGATAAGGGATCCGCCAAGGTAGAGCGGCCCCAGGAAAACAGGGTAGCCTGGGAACATCGAGCCGGGCTTAGCCTGGTTCTGTATAATGTAGCCCATGTAGAGCAACGGTAGGGACGAAACAACCACTAGGCCCACCAGCCCAAGGGTTCTGAGACCGATGGCACGAGACAGCCTGTACCCCAGCCGTACAAGGTAGAAAACCGATAACCCGGCGATCAGAAGCAGCGGGGCTATAGCGTAGGATGAGCCGCCCGCGAACCCTCCTCCGGGAGATATGTATCCCCTCAGGGCCAGGTTCAGCGCTAAGACGACCACTATACACGATATTATCTTCGACGCGGTCTTAACTATCAGTGTCAACCCCTCGTCCTTTCCAGCCCCTTGGACGCGGCCCCGAATGCCTCCGGGGACTAGGAGGAGGGCCGCCATAACCGCCGCGAAGAGTACGGTTGTCTCGAAAATGGTGTCGAAGCCCCTGTAATCCCATATAATGGACGTCACCGCCTCCGGGCTCCCAGCCCAATATGTTCTGTTAAACACGTTGTACGTGTTGTTTACTATGAACTGGCCTATGCCCACTATTGATGCGGAGGGGTGGCCGCCTAGGCCCCCCTTTGCCGCGAAGTAGACGAGTATCAGTGATAGGGCGATCGCCAGCGAAATTATCGCTGCTGAAGACCTAGAGATGCCTCCCCTCATTCCTCATACCTCCTCGTCTTCTTTACTGTATAGATGAGTATGATCGGGTATATCCCGAGGCCGACCGCGAGGTACACGAGTAGTATATCGGGTGCTAGTAGCACCGCGTAGAGCAGGGCGAAGGCAATTGACTGGACAGCCGATAGTGCGATCGCCCTTAGCAAGTCCTTCTCTCGTATAGCCAGGTACGATGAGATCATCCCCGCGGTCGAGAAGAAGCATAGGAGTAGTAGCGGATAGATCAACGCCTATCCTCCTCCATCTTATCAACTAAGATGGGCTCTTTGGGCGATAGATCCAGCTTATGGGCTGCATTGGCGAGTATATGCGTCCCAACAGGGGCTGTGATCATTATTAGAAGCGCCGTAAAGAACGATATACCCGCGAACATGAACCTGTAAGGGCCAAGCTGGTCGGAGACTAGGCTGATGAGGGAGACGCCGATGAGGGGGACAACGGCCCCGCCTATAACCCCGATGGTTGCCGCGTGCATTCTGACGTAGAAGCATGGAAACCTTACTAGGCCAAGCGCCGCTAATAGATCGAATATGGCGCCAATGGTTACGAGGCATATACCTATACCAAATATTATCTGCTCAATTATCGTGCCGAGCATTCTAATCACCCAGCTCCCTCTTTAAGTAGTACTTCGATATGTATACGTCGAACATGAACGCCCATAGAGAGATCATGAGGGATCCTATGATGAGGAAAGATGTATTGTAATACAGAGATACCAGTGCTATAAAGACGGCTAGGTCGTAGCTCATACAGTCAATTCCCAATACCATGTCGGGTATTGTCGGGCCGCGGAGTATCCTGTACATGTAGAGAGTTATTGCCGCTATGAAGACAAAGGTAATAACAGGCACGTATACCGATAAGAACCAGCTAGTATTCAATAATATGCCACCCCGTACTTCACCCGGGCAGCCTCAGGCGGTACGCGGACCCAGAAGTACTTATGGAATAACCTGTGGAGATCCACCTCGGCCTTCTCCGCTAGTGCTTGCTCCTCATAATACTCGGATCTAACCTGTTTCTGTCGCACCAGCCCACGGGCAAGCAGTATGCCTTGGATTATTGCCTCGGGTTTAGGGGGGCATCCGGGAACGAAGAATGTTTTTGGAGGCGTTATACCCATGCTCTTTAAGACCCTGTAGAGGCCCTGTATTCCTCCTAAGACGCAGTAGCTGTCGTGCCAGATACCTCCTCCGCAGGCACACGCGCCCACGGCCAAGACGATCTTCGGCTCCGGCACCGCCTGGATAGCTCTGACGACACTGGGGAGGGCTTCCCTTGTGACTGGGCCGGTGAAAAGTATTGCGTCTGCGTGTCTTGGCGAACCGACAAGCTTTACGCCCAGCCTCTCGGCGTCCTGCCTAGGGGCTAGGGCGTTGAGTATCTCTATATCGCACCCGTTGCAGCTCCCGCTGTTCAGGTGGAAGACCCATAGGCTCCTCCGATATAGTTTCATGGATACCTACCTCCGGGCATAGCTCCTATAGTGGGCCGTGACGGATTCGCGGCATCTGGGACATATAATGGCCGCTGCCCTCTGCTCCTCGGGCAAGGCCTCCACGATCCTCTTGATCAGCCTCACGGTCGTGAAGGGCTCGCCGCACATGGGGCAGTGATACAGTCTCAGCCCGACCACCTGGTAGAGATCTTCTCGGCTCTCAGCGGCTAGCTCGAACTCCTTTGTGAGCCTTATAGCGCCGAACGGGCAGGTCTCCTCACATTTTCCGCAGTAGATGCATCTACCAATGAATAATACTATGAATCTCATCGAGCTGTGCTTATCGTCGCGCATGGTCAGGGCGTTTGGAGGACATACATTAACACATGCCCCGCAGCCAGCGCACTTATCAGGGTCTATTACTGGTTTGCCCCTCAGCCTCTCCGGGACGCGAAGAGGTCTGAAGGGGTACTGTTCCGTCACAACTCCTTTTCTAAGATTTTCGAGGAGCACCTTGATCCTGTTCATTTGTTATCGCCCTCCGACGAGTCCTCCTGTTCTCAAAGGCCTCCTCCTACCAGATCTCAGGTCTACGACGACGATATGGTCTGTGCAGGAGAAACACGGGTCAATGCTAGCAATTATTATTGGCGCGTCCGCGAGGTGTTCTCCGCGGAGCATAGTCGGGACCGATAGGAGATTATTATATGTCGGGGCCCTAGGCCTCCACCTGTAGAGCTTGTTGTCTTTCCCGGTTATGACGAAGTGCAGGTCCTCGCCCCGCGGAGCCTCGGTGCACCCGATCCCATATCTTCTCTCCGGGATATAATCGGTATCTGCGTGGAGATGAGTTCTCGGGATATTGTCCAGCAGCCTATGTATTAGATCGATGGATGCTATGATCTCTTCATGCCTAATAATTATCCTCGCGTATATGTCACCATCATCCTCGACCGGGATCTCGACGTCTACGTACTTGTACGCCGCGTACGGTCTGTACCTGCGTACATCTGTATTTATACCGGACGCCCTTGCGTGTGGGCCGAGGACACTATACTTCCTTGCATCACTCCTCGATAGTATTCCAACTCCCCGGGTCCTCTTCTTAATCTCCTCCATGGATATGATCTTTGGAACATACTTCAGATATTCCTCCCTTATCTTTCCCAGCGTGTCATTGATTAGTGCTACTTTCTCTTCCTTAATATCCCATTTATCCCTGATCCCTCCGACTATGTTCGCGCCGTACATCTTCCTGCTTCCCGTCAGTTTCTCGGCTAGATCCATGATGCTCTCACGTAGCCTCCACATTATCATGAAGCCTGTGTCGTAGCCTAGGAGGTGGAAGGCGACGCCCATCCATAGGAAGTGGCTATGGATTCTCTCGATTTCCAGGAGTATGCTCCTAATGTACTCGGCTCTCTCAGGCACATCGATTCTGGCAGCTTCCTCCACGGCTTGGCAGTACGCTGTGCTGTGCGTAAAGCCGCAGATACCGCAGATCCTCTCCGCTATGAAAGGCACCTGGTTGTACGTCAGTCTAGACTCGGCGATCTTCTCGATCCCCCTGTGAACCATGAAGCCCTTATACCTCGCATCAACGATCTTCTCGCCCTCAACGAATAGCTCGAAGTACTCGGGCTCATGGAGGGCTGGGTGATAAGGACCAACTGGTATGGCGGTATGGTCCTCAGAGTCTTCAGCTATCCATGTATCAGACGGGGATTCGCGTACTAGCTTAGCTATTTTATCACTTGTAGGAAGCTTTTCATCGTACGGGAAATCCTTCCTCAACGGGTAAACGTTATCAGGCCAGTCATCAGGAAGTATGAGCCTGTGGGGCTCAGGATGCGCTCTGAACTTGATCCCTATAAAATCCATTATCTCCCTCTCGGCCCAATTAGCGGCGGGTACAATGGGAGTTATTGATTCGACGACGGGATGCCCGGGGTTAGCTGGGAGATCAACCAGCACATACACCCCATATTTTTCAAGGACGAAGACGTGGTATACGTGGAAGTAACCGTCAAGAGGTCTCTCATCAACGCCTATGGATGTTGAATAGTATCCCCCGAGCCTCCAGTGGAGATAATCAACTAGATCTTTTAATCTACCGCTCTTTATCCTAGATATAAACAGGTACTTACCCCTGAGACGAGGCTCGCCGAAGCGCCTCAGATTAGTCATGAGCTCGCATTTGTTCCTGGGTCTCATATGATCAATATCCGATAAGTGCAAGTAGAATCACACCCCACATGACATAGCTTAGCTTCTTGACGTGTTTGAGGGAGATATCTATCCTGAGCCTTCCACAAGCAGTCTCGATAGCTGTGAAAACAATCATTATCGAGAATAAGAGGACAGGGTAGATGACCAGGTGGTAGAACACATCAAGAGGGATAATCAGGTCTATCAGAAAAGTCGTCAGCAGGGCTCTCCTTATAGTGTTCGACCATAGGATGAATCCTAGGTCTCTGCCAGCGTACTCTATGGTGTATCCCCCGGCGAGCTCGGGCTCGGCTTCGCCGATTTCGAAGGGTAATCTAGAGTGCTCGATATAGGTTATAATACCCAGTATTCCCAGCCCGATGAGAACCGATGGTCTCAAAACGGCTGTAACCGGGAAAACACTGTTCAGTAAAAGACTGTTCCTGGACAGGGCGATCAGCGCGATTATCTCGGCCAGCACTAGCTCCGACGCCATGCTCAGCGATACTTCCCTAGTAGAGCCTATCGAGGCATAAGGGTTACCGGATGAGTAACCACCTATTAGGACGAATACCTTCGAAGACGACAACAGATATATGAAGAGGATCAGGTCCCCAAAGAAACCCATACCGCCACAGAGTATCGAGGGGATAAACAGCGAGACTATCAATAGGTATGCAAACCCTGTGTAGACGGATAACCTGAAAAGCGTTAATGGAACACCTGTTCTGGCAGCGCGTTTTCTAAACAGCTTTACTAGGTCATACCATGTCTGCAGTATCGAGGGTCCTCTCCTGTTCTGAAGCCTTGCACGGATCCTTCTCTCAACACCATCTATAAGCGGGCCTACCAATAATATGAAGCAGGCATTAAGCACTCCATAGAGAGTATTGAGCCACACCACCGCTAAACACCCACCACCAGCAATGCTATTACAATAATGATCAGCATTACCATATACATGATCACGGGATCATCTGCTAGACCTACAAAACGCTTAAAAGCAACGCAAACTTTCCGCGGGATAATCCCTACAATCATCTTATAGAGATAATCACCCACGGAGTATATCTCACCAAAAACCTCCTCGAAGTCCTTATAGTAGGATCGAGCCGGATACAATAATCGCCGCTTCTCAACCAGCGATCCACATGTCCACAGCTCATACCTAGAACCCCTCCCCCTGACTGCCACAACATAGATGAGCGGCAGGAAAGTAGAAAGTATTACCGCGATCACTAGTGGATAGAAGTGTGCAAACGACCCGATACCGATATAGCCTATGTTGATAGAGACTGATCTGCTGACTACATCATAGATGTGTGGGGCTTCAACACCCAGCACCGGTAAAATAAGGCTGAGCGGAACAAGCGGGAATACCCCGAACACAATACATAAGATGCATAATACTAGTTGGGATAAGCTCATAGAATAAGGGACTTCCCTTATAACTGATGCATTGATCCTCGAGATATTCCTCGTAAATATCCCTGTAAAATATTTTATAAAGTTTGCAGATGTTACCGAGCTTATAAAGAGTGCAAGCACTCCATAAACCAATAATAGCCCGCCAGCCAAGAAGGTGGAACAGTACACTAGCCACTTACCCGCAAACCCGTTGAACGGGGGTATGCCGGAAATAGATAATGAAGCTATAAGGGCTGCTAGAGCAGTGTAGGGCATATACTTGGCTAGCCCACCCAGCCTGTTTAGGTCGCGGAGACCAGTAGCATACTCGACGGAACCTGCTGTAAGGAATAATGCGGACTTGAACAACGCGTGGTTGATGAGATGGTAGAGACAAGCGATCAATGCAACGCCGGCCAATAAATAGTTTTTCAGAGAAACCAGTAGGAGCGATGTACCAAGCCCCAGCACAACATATCCTATATGCTCAATACTGGAGTATGCTAGGAGTCTCTTTGAATCAGTCTGTTTTAAAGCATACATAGCCCCTACTGTCAGGGTAGCTACTCCAACCGTTGAGACCATAATGCCCCAAACAAGCCCCGGGACAGTGAATTCATAGAATAATCTAATCATCATATAAATAGGGACCTTAATCATGACCCCGCTGAGCAGTGCCGAGACATGAGATGGTGCTTCTGGATGAGCGTCCGGCAGCCAAGTGTGAAAAGGCACTACTGCGGCCTTCACCGCGAGACCCATGAACATTAGTAGAACCGTTATGAACCCTAAAGGCTCCGCGGCATTTATAGAGATGCTTCTGAAAGAGGTATTGAAGTTATTCAATACAAAAACTGCTATCAGTGACCCGATAATGATGAACTCCGACCCGATCTTGGTCACTGTGAAATACTTGTATCCAGCCCAAATGGCTCTCTTTTTCTCTTTCTCGAAAGATACTAGGAACTGTGATGATAGTGTCATTAATTCCCAGAACACTATGAACCAGAATAGATCCGATACGATGACGGTCATGTACATTGAAAGAATGAAGAGCGAGTAGTTGAGCGAGAAAAACCCCATGTGCTCGGCGGAGTACTTGTTTATGTATTTTAAACCATAGATCGTAGCTACAGCTCCTATTAAGCCAATTATGAATATGAAGTAAGCCGATAATGTATCTATGTTGATCCTGAATACTGCAAAATTGCTCATAGTGTGGGAGGGAAACGGCCAGCAAATAAAATCATACCTGTATGTCCTAGAGTATAGAAGAACATTGATTGATAAAAACAACATAGAGAGGCATGCCGCGAGTGAGAGTATTGAGGATATGATCGATGCCGTTCTTCCTCTTATATAAAATGTTAAAACAGTTGATACAGACAGGAAAATTATTGGGAGAAGAAAAACATATTGGAGTAAAGTCATTGTTATTTAAACCTCATTTACTGCATCTTCTGAAGTAGATCTTGTGTTTCAGGAAGTCTATCCGTGTTATCTCGTATTGATCCTTGGGTAGCTCGATCTTTTTGCCCTCGATATTATAGAGTATTATCGCGTCGTCTCTGTTCTCTAGCAGAGCAACGTCGTCGAGCAATAATTTTTCCCCTGCCTCTGTTAATTCGATGGCCTTTGACTCGCACATGCACATCACCCTGGGGTTTTGCTACTTCCTCTTTAATTTGAGAATTTTCTCATATAAAGAATGAACATCCTTAAAAAATATTGAGTTAGGACTCAATTTATCTAGGCCTTCCCCAAGCATTTCCAGTTTCACGACTTCTGGGTCATACCGGACGATGTGATAGCACACCTTTTCATCGTTGAATACCTTCTTTATGGAACGTGCAACCATTAGTTCATCAGTGACCTTGTTAACAACCAAGATATTATTCCTAATACCGAGCTCATCAGCCATTCTAATGAGTTTTCTAGCAATTACTAGCGATTTAATGGTGGGCTCGGAGACTGTGATGTTCAAGTCGAATTTCTCCGCTAGTCCTCTGCCGAACACCTCTGCTCCCGCTTCTGCGTCTACAATGATGACCTCGCGGCTACGCGTCATTACGTGTATTAGAAACGCCTTAGCAAGGGCTATCGCTGGGCATAGACATCCTTCTTTACTCATATCTATGCTTCCAACGACCACCAGCTTCAGTCTATCGTTGATCTTAACACCGTATTTGTCGGCTATATCGTCTACACTGGGCGTTAGTGAGAAGAGTATGCCCCAGCCCTCTCCCGGCCTAGCACCCGTCCTCTCCTCTGCGAGCTTATCGTTCTTCGCCAGCGGCACGATTTTTTCAGCTTCACCTATATGTATACCTAAGCTTGACGCGAGATTGGGGACGGAGTCGGTGTCGAGGGCTAGTACGTTGTAACCGTTACGGGAAAAAATTAGAGAGAGCATAGCAGATATTGAGGTTTTCCCTACGCCGCCCTTCCCCGATACAAGAATTTTCATTATCCATCACTTTTAGTAGGACGTGAATCCTAATGGTTTTTCAGCCGCTAGACCGGCCACCCTAATCTTCTCCTCTTTTCTCTTATTACCTCGATTATAGTGTCCGCCGCTTTCTCAGGATCGGGCTCTACGTAGAACCTACCTCCTACAACGTCTTCTATGTCCTCCGTCAGGAGTTTTGTCACTTTTCTACTGCCCATTACGGGCGGTACTGTCCCTAGGTGGACCAGTAGGCCCGATGCTACGAAGTATGTCCCTATACTTACTGCTTTCTCGCTCATCCACTCGGGGGCTGAGCCAGCGGCGGGGAGATCCGCTATGTCTACCCCCAGTGCCTCCGCAAGTGCTTTTAGAGCTATAAGTATTCTTGAGCAGTCAACACAGCTTCCCATGTGGAGACACGGCGGTATCTTGAGGGCTTCACATATCTTTCTGAGGCCTGGGCCCGCGATCTCGGCCGCGCTCGGAGATAATAGCCCATGTATTCCCGCGGCTATGGACCAACAGCCCGTTCCGACTACGAGTATATCGTTCTCGATCAGCTTCTTGGCGAGCACTACGTGGCTGTAGTTGTGCTTGACCTTGGGATTGACACACCCGACTATGCCTACAATGCCCTTGATAGTGCCGTTCCTCAGGGCATCGACGAGGGGATCCAGGGTTCCTCCGAGGGCCTCAACTATAGCCTCGACGCTGAACCCGGCGACGACTTCTACCTTGTGCTTCGGGATACGTACGCGTTCCCTGCTCCTGTTCGGGAAGTTCTCAATAGCTATCTTGACGATTTTCTCGGCTATCTCATCCGCATGTTCTGGCTCGAACTCGACATGTACTGCGCCCGGTATGTGCATCTTGGGCTCAGTGGTTATGATCTTTGTATGGTAGCACCCTGCTACATCGACGATGGCCGGCATTACGCACTGGTAGTCAGCAATTATGGCTTCGACGGCGCCGGTTATTATTGCTAGTTCTTGCATCAGCATGTTGCCAGCGATCGGGACGCCCAGCCTCATGAGCACTTCGTTTCCTGTACAGCACATCCCCGCCACATTGACTCCTTTCGCACCGTATTTCCTAGCGTACTCCTGTATATCGTCTCTCATCGCGGTCTCAACGATCTTCATGGAGAGTATAGGGTTATGGCCGTGCACTATTATATTGACCATATCCTCCCTGAGGACGCCGAGGTTCATGACGGACTTGACCGGCTTCGGCGTCCCGAACAATATGTCACTGAGCAGTGTCGCCATCATTGACCCGCTCCAGCCATCGGCGAGGCTCGTCCTCGCTCCGTGGAGGAGAAGGCTCACAGGGTCAGCATCCACTCCCATGTGAGTCCTATGCATACACTCACAGATCTCGCGGTCAATGTTCCTGGGAGCAATGCCTGCCTTCATCCATACCTTCAATCTCTTCTTGGGAACGAGCGCCTTGACCAGACTTAGCGGTTCATCGTCTTGTTTCCCGAATTCTTTCTCGAGGATATTGGCTACATCAACGGCTATGTCCTCGATCCTCCTGTCTCCAACCTCTATTCCTAGGACTGTAGCTAGCCAGACAAGCTTATCCGGGTCAGTGATCTTATAGGTTTTAATCCTTCCCTCAGCCGTCAGCTTAAAAACCTTTAAGACATCCCTTGCATGGTCACTATGGGCAGCTGCACCGGCAGCAATCATTCTAACGATGTTCCTAGCCACGATCGTATCGGCTGTAGCCCCACAAACACCTCTCTGAGGACCGTAGCCGAACGGGTCTATTCTGCATGGCCCCATGTTACAGTTCCTACAACATATGCCGAGTAGACCGAATGAGCACTGAGGCTGCTGCTCCAAATACCTATGCCATGCTGTCTTTATGCCTTCCTCCTCCGCCTTCTCGATCATCTCGGATACTCCCGGGGTTATAGAAACCTGATTTGCGGGGACTTTCTTCTTAAGATAATCCCATTTACTACTCATGTAAGGGTTCACCTCCAGGATACGGGCTTATACATGAAGTTTACATCCATAGGCTTGAGCGTCTCCCCTGCCTCTATGACTGGCTTATAGATGACTATACCCGGCATCGGCTTACCGCTAACCATCTCCCTAGCCTTAGCCGCCGCGAGCTCCTCGAGGAACTCCTCGAGCCTCCCATACCTTAGAGCTCCTGTCGGGCAAGCCTCGACGCATGCCGGGACCTTCCCGCTCCTTATCCTTTCGATACAGAAGTCGCATTTCACAACGGTCTTTGTATCGGGATCGTATCGAGGGTGGCCGAAAGGACATGCGAGCACGCACATGAGGCATCCTATGCACTTGTTCGGGTCAAGTATTACAAAGCCCTCACGGGATCTGTGGATAGCCTTGGTCGGGCATACATTCATGCATGGAGCATCTCTGCAATGCTGGCACCTCATAGGCGCGTATAGAAGGCCGTCGATGGTTACAACCCTAATTCTCGGTATCGGGAGGGGCTTCTCGAGCACTGCGCCGAATATATTCTTGGACAATGAATGCTCGACAGCGCATGCTGTTTCGCACGCCTTGCATCCCATGCAACGCGCAGGATCTATAAATATAACATAATCACTGGGACTTAACGACACCTAGCTACACCTTGATTACCTTATATATCATTGATGTTTTAAGGTGGAGTCGTGTTTGCAGAACAGCGTATCGGCCAAGAAGATATTGTTTAGATCATAGAAAACGGCTAGATCATGAAATTAACGTATCCTTCGTCAAAAAGCTTCTTGGATATATGTTCTCTGAGCTCACGGTATCTTTTAATGATTTTCATAGCCTGCGGCGTCAGCTCAGTGTATCCCCTCCTATTTCCGCCCTTGTAGGAGTCGATCAACTTATATCCAAGCTCCTTCTCCAAGGTCCTTATCTTTGATATATACGTTGAAGGATTATATCCTAGGAGCTCGCAAGCCTGCCTAAAAGACCGCATGTTAGCAAGAATCTCCAGCAACACGATGATATCCTTAGGTATTAGCACATTGTTATCGCCTGTCAGAAACCCTATATCAATCACAGGTATTAGATCTATTAGATTGCCCTTGATCGGGCACCGCGAGTACATGATCCTCCTAATGGAGCGTATGTCTATATCGTCCAGGTACCTGCTCATGCGCCCAACAAGGTATGGACACTTCGAGATGCGGCCGTAGAAGTCTATATAGATCTTCCTACACTCAAGCGTTATCGGTTTTTCGAGAACAGTGACCGCGTAGCCATCTATAAAGCATACGGACGCAGTGTAGCCCAGCATGTACCCGTGCGGCAATCCTACCTCGTAGCCCTTCTTTCTCAGATAATTTGTTATCTTGAGAGTGTTCAGATCAATATATGGAAGCTCACCGATCCTCAGCCTAATATTATATCTTTCAAGGATTGTCCTAAAACTGGCAACATTATCAAGAAGATTCTCAATCCTTCTAACGCCCAAGTATACAGATATATTCTCCAGTCCCTGGCTAACAAGTGATTTCAGGTACTTCTCCGCCAGGGATGCCTCGGTCTTATCGGTTGCTAGGAGGAAGATCTCGTCGAGTTCCTCGGCAATACCCCTACGTAAAACTTGGACCGATCTTAAAGGAATAACCATGTAGGTTCTCCGAGCTATCTCACCTACTTTTTCGATAAACTTCTCTATATGGGGGGCCGTGAGGGGATTAGGGCAGAGAAAAACAGCTTCATTGAATTCTAGGTTGCCTAGTAATTCTATGAACTGCTCGAAGACCTTGTATGGCAGTATTTGCTTCTCCTTCGAGCTCGAGGAGACAAAGGGACAGTTAATGCATCCCCCGTTGCAGTAAGATGAGATCCTTATGAGCATGCATCTCCAAGCCATAGATTATCACTCGAAATACGATTCAAATCCGCAAAAGTGATATCCGAGTCCCCAGCAGTACTTCTCGATGGTCGTGTTTTTACCGTATAGCCTCTCAAGAACACCCTCGATAACGCCCGCCTCGAAATCACATAGGGACACACCGATATATCTGGTTCCATAGCAGCTCATACACTCATACAGGTTAATCCTCATAACATTTATTGACTCGTCAACTATGTCGAGCAACCCTATCCGCTGAATAAAGAATATATCGACAAGATCATCGATCGACCTAATATCTCCATTATCGACAAGCCTATATCCCAGGCTTTTACCAGATGCCTTCATAAGTATCTTCATCAGCGAAACGCTATAGTCGAGAATGCCTCGCACGATCATTCTATAAGTCCTAATATAGACAGGGTCACTTTGATCAATCAGAGTAAATGTTGGCCTCATAATATTGATCGGATAACCGGCCGAGCCGTGGTGCTTCTTATGATGCAGCGCCAAATTAGGGTAAGGTTTTCTAATATCCTTTTCTCTATAGTATATCTTTCTCCAGAACACTATCCTTTTCTCTAAAATATCCTCTAGATCAATCGATGCCTTAAAGTCCTTGCGTGCCAATGTGCTAGATAGTACCAAGACAAAAGCCCCAGCCAGCTGGAGTTATCTCGGTTATAATAAATTTCATTTAGTAAAATATATAAGTACCGATTGATCGAAGATCCCGACCACAAATAATATCCATAATAGCGAACAACAATATAGATAATACCACTCACTTAATTGTTGATAAAATACCCACAAGCTGATGACCGGTAACAGATACAACTATCATTAATTTATGACCTCTGCCAATGGTTAGGAACACGGCGATCCTCGACTAAACATTTAATTTATAGGAGCAATTTGGCCGAACAGCATTTCTCGTGACTGCATACGAATATCTACAAGTTATTTTCATAGAACAAGCATAGAATGAGTCAAGAAATCATTAGTAACACCATGGCTTGACGAGGCTACTGGGTTGAGGGATCAAACCCCCGGCCTTGTTTATTTGGATTTCCTTGTCACGATAATAGGTGCCTTTGCCATATACTCGACAAACTTCATTGCATACAATAGTGCCGCCCCAGTATTTGGGACAATTTATGGCGCCGTCATAGTTATGCGCGGACTCATACCATTACTGCTTCATAGCGAAAGGCTTTTCAAGACACTGCCGTTCGTCCACCTCATCTCCTTATTCTCGGCGATAACGCTGGCTATACTGTTCAACAACGTTACAATCTACCTCGTAGGAATATCTATCTCCGCACTGCTCGGTATTTATACTGGGGGATACATATACAATCTAGAGGTTAGCTGGTCCAAGCACCTAAGGGATCCTTCGAAATTCTTTTCACTAATCTCTGGTGCCGAGGCCGCAGCATTCTTCATTGCACCAATACTCACGTGGATAACGCCGAACAAGATAGTCTTCCTCGCAATCCTCTCAGTATCCACGGGCCTCGGGCTCACCCTGCTCCTGTATTTCGCCCGGTTCGGCGGTGCCGAGATAAAGCCCAAGTTCTTCTCTGGAGATCCAACGCTGATTAGGCAGGCTGCTCCTCTCGCGGTATTAGCGGGTTTCAACTGGTTTCTCCAGTATCTCTGGATGGGGTTGGTGTTTGAGCTTGGAGCTAGGCAAGGCATATCTGGTTTCCTTGTGTTTGTAGCGGTTGAGCTCGAGACAGCCACCTATATGGTTATCCAGTTCATTATCAGCAGGAAGGGTATTAAGAAGCTGGCAAGTATGAGAAATGTTTCCACATTAATGGGGGTCTATGCCTTGGTTGTTTTACTGTTTACTTCCCTTGTCTTCGTGAAGATAGGGCCGACTATATTCTTCCTAGTATTAATCGCTCTAGCGGTTTCATCCAGCCCGCTCGAACCACTCATCAATACACTGGTCTCATATACCGGCCGCGCCCGGGAGATCTCAACTATCGTG
>WAPN01000003.1 GCA_015520735.1 Desulfurococcales archaeon | reverse complement strand
GCTTCATAGGGTATCGGGGGGCACTAGAAGAACTATCATTGTTCCTCAGAGAAAACGATGCTAAACTCATAGTAGTGGCAGCGATGAGCCATCAGGGATCACAGGAGATCATGGACAAGCACATGTACGACATACTGAACATCGGCATAGAAGCCGATGCATGGGGCTACGTACTACCCGCTACGAGGCCTGAGCTAATAAAGAAGGCAAGGACTTACCTAGACGAGAAAGGATACGAAGCAAAGATTCTCTCTCCAGGCATTGGGGTCCAGGGAGCGGAGCCGGGCTCAGCGTTAAGGAGTGGGGCGGACTACGAGATCATCGGTAGAATGATAACAGAGTCACCTAACCCGCTAGAAGCGGTCACTATGATAAACAAGGGGCACGAGGAGGTGCTAATGGAGAAATGAATAGTAGTGAACAGCCTCTCAGAGAACTGGTACTGGAGATGCATCGTAGAGGAATAATAAAGTTCGGAGAATTCACGCTCACAAGCGGGAAGAAGAGCCCCTACTACCTTGACCTACGTCTTCTGCCAAGCTATCCAAGACTATACAAAAGAGTCATGACGATGGCCTATAGTATTCTGGAAAAACTAGATTTCGACGTAGTCGTAGGCGTGGCAACAGCCGGGATAATACATGCATCCTATCTAGGCTGCATCATGGAGAAACCAATAGCGTATGTAAGGAAGAAGCCGAAAGAGCATGGCACAAGAAGACTCATAGAGGGAAGAGTAGAGGGGCTGAAAGCCTTGATCGTGGATGACGTCGCCACTACAGGCGGTAGCCTAGAGAGAGCCGTCAATGCCGTGAGACAAGAAGGCGGTATCGTCGAATACGCTTTCGTCATCGTGGATAGAAGAGAGGGAGCACGGGAACGCCTAGAAAAACAAGGAGTCAAACTCTACAGCCTGCTTGACGCCCAGAAAATAATAGAGATCCTCTACGAAGAAAAAGCGATTGATGAACAAACGTTCTCCAGGGTAAAACAATACATTGAGAAGGAAAAGTCAAGCTTTTAACCCATATTCGAGATAAGGTTTGACGGGCTTCTTGGGTTTCCCTAAAGGAGACGTTATAAGTATACTCCAATACGAGAGAAAAGAACTAGAGCATCTCTTCAGTGTAGCGGATGAAATGGATAAACATCTCCGCAGCCGATCCAGGCTAGACCTGTTGAGGGGCTACATAGTAGCACTAGCATTCCTAGAGCCAAGCACAAGGACAATGTATAGCTTCCAGTCAGCAACATATAGACTAGGAGGCAAAACACTGGTATTCTCGAGCAAAGAGGCTACAAGCCTGGCGAAGGGAGAAAACTATGCAGACACGATCAGGATGCTCGACCTCTACAGCGACTTGATCGTGATAAGGTCCAGGCATGAAGGCACAGCAAAATATGCTGCAGAAATAGCGGAAAACCCTGTCATCAACGCAGGCGATGGAAGACACGAACACCCCACCCAGGCAATGATAGACCTATACACAATGTATAGATTGTTCGGAGCAGTCGATGGACTAGTAATAGGTGTTCTAGGAGACCTAAAGTATGCTAGAACTATAACAAGCCTACTCTACGGCCTCACCAGGTTCAAGCCCAAGAAAGTATATCTGATCTCACCGGGACTACTAAGGCTCAGAAAAGAAGTCTATGACAAAATAATCGAGCTAGGCCTCCCCGTCGAAGAAACCACGAGTCTCCAAGAAGTACTGCCAGAACTAGATGTACTATACGTTACAAGAATACAGAAGGAAAGATACCCTGACCCACTAGAATACGAGAAAGTAAAGAGCCTCTACAGAATAACGCCTGAAGTCCTAGGGAACGCCAAGAAGGAGCTAAGAATACTGCACCCACTCCCCAAAATAGATGAGATTGACCCAGCAGTAGACGAGACACCCTATGCAGCCTACTTCAAACAAGCACGATGGGGCGTACCTCTTAGAATGGCTCTCCTAAGCCTTGTCCTAGGAGTCTATGAAGAGGTGTAGGAAGTGGTCGAGAAACAGTTAATCGTTTCCAAGATAAAGGAAGGAATAGTGATCGACCATATACCGGCCGGCAAGGCATTGAAAGTCCTGAAAATACTCGGAATAGAGGGCAAGGAAGGATACAGGGTTGCAATGGTAATGAATGTTGAAAGCAGGAAACTAGGGAGAAAAGACATTGTCAAAATAGAGGGGAAACTCCTGTCCAGGAAAGAGCTCGACCTAATATCACTAATAGCGCCCACAGCAACAGTAAACATCATCAAGAACTACGAGGTAGTACAGAAATACAAGGTCATGCTACCCGATAAAATAAAGGGGGCAATAAAGTGTCCAAACCCCAACTGCATAACCAATAGACCAAGAGAAATAGCACAGCCCGAATTCATCCTACGAAAGAAAGAACCCGTCGAACTAGAATGCGCCTATTGCGGCACAGTGATTAAAGGGGAAGAAGTTGAGAAATACCTCAAACCCTAACATACATTATACAACGATACAGGTAATAGAGAATAAACAATTATCAAGCACACTCCACCTGATACGCTCCAAGATCAAAGGTTTCTTCCCACAACCCCAGCCACCACAATTCATCATGTTATGGGTGCCGGGCCACGAAGCAATACCTATGAGTATCGCTGGATACGACGACGAGGACAAGACGGTAGACATCATAGTAAAACCCATTGGTCCTACAACTCGTTACCTAGCAGCTATAAGAAAAGATGCTTACCTGGGAATCTATGGGCCTCTCGGTAAACCCCTGGTTCCGAGCGGTAAAAAGTTTCTATTACTAGCAGGCGGTAGCGGAATAGCTCCAATAGCACATTACATTACAGCGCTAAGATGCGGTAAAGAAAACTATTGCAGAGTAGTATTTGGTGCATGGACTAAGGAAGAGATTGGAAACGCTGGTGAATACATTCAAAGTATTGGGGCAGAAGTAACGACGGTCTGTGATGAAGGCTGTGATTACAGGGGCACGGTTGTCGATGTGTATCGAGGCGAGGACAAGGAGGAATACGATGCAATAATATCTTCAGGACCACCAGCCATGAGCAGAGAAGTATACAAACATACTCCCAGGGAAAAACTCGATAGACTATACATTGTTTTCGAGACACATGTTAAATGCGGACTAGGGGTATGTGGAAGCTGTGTAATTCCAGGAACAAGTCTCCTCCTCTGCGTTGACGGCCCAGCATTCCCGGCCAAACAGATAGAGAAAGTGATGAGGTAATGCATGACCTAGTATATCATGGGCAAATATACGATGTTAACGGGCTGAGAAAAGCCACGATAATAATAGAAGCAGGAAAGATAGTGAAGGTCAAGCAACCAGACACGAGCGTGAAAGGCGAAGTCACTATAAACTACCTAGAAAACCCTAACGTGATAGCCTTTCCAGGCTTCATAGATATGCATGTTCATCTAAGGGATTTCAAGCAATCATACAAGGAAACCATAGACACAGGCACACTTGCAGCAGCAAAGGGCGGTATCACAGTCGTAGGAGACATGCCGAACACCATCCCCCGTTTAGACACGCTGAACACGATTGAGGAGAGAAAAGAAATCTACGAGGAAAAATCACATGTCGACTACTATGTCTACTCAGCAATACCAAGAAATAGAGAAGAAATTGATACGATACTGTCCTTGGAGCTTGTCATGGGTATAAAGCTTTATCCACCGGACTACTCCCACCCAAATCTACTGGCATCGCTCAAATCATTGAAGAAAAAGGGAAAAATACTGGTAGTGCATCCCGAAGAGAAAACAATGTATAAAGAAGCACTTGATCTAGTGGAAACACTATATGTTAGGCCAGTTAATGCCGAGCACTGGGCGGTCATTCATCTAGGAGACATCATTGGCTCCAATAATGTAAAAGTACATATAACACATGTAACAAGCCCAGAATCACTGTTCTTGTCTAGGAGGTATGGGTTCACCGTTGATACTTGTCCCCACTACGTATTATTCGATATAGAACATGTATTCCTTAAGGGATGTTTGGCGAAAGTATATCCACCAATAAGAAGCATGCAGGATAGAATAAGACTATGGAGTCTCCTTAGAAACGGGTACATTGACGCCGTTTCCAGCGATCACGCTCCCCACGGCAACGCGGAGAAATATTGTTGTCCATCAACCTGTCCTGCCGGAATAAACGGTGTTGAAATAACAGCACCGTTCCTAGGCCACTTGGTCGGGCTCGGGGAGATGAGGATCAGGGAAATGTATCGCTACCTTGCATATAATCCTGCTAGAATACTTGGCTTGAATAAATACGGTGTCTTCTGCAGATACTGCCGCGGAAACATGACAGTAATAGATTTCTCTGGGAAAACAGTGGTCGATCCCAAGGCTTCTCCATCAAAGACAAATTATAGTATCTATGAAGGATTCGTTTTCTTCTCGAAAATACTCGCAACCATAGTGGGCGGCCAGCCCGTTTACCATAATGATAGGCTTGAACCAATGGTGAGAGGTGTATCGGTAGGTGAGTTCGAGAACAAGTAAAGTATCCACGGCTTTAGAGGCCGTGGTTTCAGGGATAAGGCTTAAACACCCAATAATGAATGCTAGTGGAATACTAGGCTCGAATACAGGGGGAATACTCCGTCTCATCGAGTCAGGTGTCTCCGCAGTTGTCACTAAGACGCTCACCCCGGAGCCCCGGGAGGGATACCTGCCCCCGATAACGATCCCCTTAGGAGAATGTATGCTAAACGCTGTTGGCCTTGCCAATCCAGGGATTGATGCCGTTAATGAACTAGTTAGGACTATTCACGGCCATGGGTTACCCGCTATCGTGAGTATTGGGGGTAGGAATGCCGGTGAATTCGTAGCACTAGCGGTGAAGGCTGAAGAGGCTGGTGCTGATGCGTTAGAGCTTAACATGAGTTGCCCGCATACCCCAGGCTATGGAGTGGATGCTTCGAAGACCATCGAGGCAGTAAAGAACATAGTCTCCGGGGTAAAATCGGTCACAAGTACACCCGTATGGGTTAAGCTGGGCTATAGTCGCCTCCTCCTTAGAGAGGCTGGTGCTGCATTGTCTGCGGGAGCAGACGCTCTCGTCCTCATAAACACTATTCCGGGCATGGTCATAGACGTATATACGGGGAACCCTATCCTGACGAATAGATTTGGCGGATTATCAGGTAAATGCATACATCCGGTGGCAGTATATAGCGTATATATGGTGTACAGGGAATACCAGTGCGAGATAGTAGGGGTTGGCGGAGTACAGGATTGGAGGACAGCCGTCGAGCTAATAGAGGCTGGAGCAAAAGCCCTACAAATCGCAACAGCATTCTATACGAAAGGATACGGCATCGTCCACGAGATATTGGCTGGATTAACAGGTTTCCTCGAAGAAATAAATGCAAAGAATATAACCGAACTAGTAGGACTTGCTCATCGGAAATAGCCATATAAAAGTATCCATAATGACCCGATAACAGGCCTTCAGATAGCGCCTGCATAGTCTGAACAACAACTTCTCCCTTGGCAGGAGACCCCAGCAATTCTGTCTAAACAAGGCGTTGTCAGATTTATTCAAGACCATATCATAGTCGTCAACTAAGACTAGATCAAATCGAGATAATCTAGCAGTGCAACACGGTTAATCAATATCAAAACTCCTATAGAAAATGAATATAGTAGCCGGCTCCTCTTTAATTAGGAGATAAGATAATTGCCTGCCTCGTTGGCGATTATCTATTGTCGTCCATAAAACAGTCTTATTTGGAGTAAGGGCTTAGCCAGGGATCTATTATGTGGTGATGTTATGTTTGTTGCCCATAGTTAGTTTCAGGGAAGATAATTTATGAACAGCAGGGTTAGAGCATAGCCTGTGAATATTGTTACGGGTAATGCTATGAACCAAACACCAAATATACGTGCAATGAGGCGTAGATTAACGTTCCTTATACCCTTAGACACGCCGACCCCCATGACCCCGCCGACTATTGCCATGGAGGTTGATACCGGTAATCCGAGCCTCGACACAACCAGCATGGTTAGCGTCGCTGACATCTGTGCTACGTAGGCTGTGAGCGGGGATAAAGGAGTGATCTTCTCTCCGATCGTCCCGATGATCTTCTCGCCCCAAGTAGCTATTCCAGTAGACAATCCGATCGCAGCAACTATAAGTGCCAACCATACAGGCAACCCAGTATGATCTACTCCGAGAGCATAGAGGATAGCGGCTAGAGGACCTGCTGAGTTAGCCACATCATTTGAGCCGAAGCTGTAGGCCATCGCGAGGGCCGCCATGATCAAGAGCATCCTGGAAGCCTCATGGACAGGGTCACCGCCACCACTTACCCGTTTCTCCCAGTACTTATAGATTATGAGGGTTGCGAGACTACTTATCCCTAGGGAGGCAAGGCTCACCGTGACTATATCGGATACCGTCGCGGTCTTAAGGAGCAGGAGCACGGTTGGCGTCGCTACCGTTATGTAGGACGCTATAATCACCGATATCCTCGCCACTGATGGGTCTCGGAAGCTTCGGTGGAAAACATGGTGGAGGCCATAAGCGATGATAACGGCTGCAACAGGAACCACAGCCCATGCCACAAGGATCTTGATGACAGTACCCCAGCTTATGAAGCTTGAGCCCACCGCTAAGCCAAAACCTATAATTCCCCCGATAATGCAGACATGGACGCTCATAGGAACCTTGAGGAATGTGCTGAACAGTGTCCAGAAACCGGTGGCTACGAGGACGGCTATCATGCCCTTAACAACTAGTATTCCTTGAAGAGCAACCGTATTGACGATCCCCCTCATAACAGTATGGGTGACATATATGCCTAGGCTCATAGAACCCGCAAAGCTTGCTATACTAGCTATAAGCAATGCCTTCCTGACACTAAGCACACCAGCACCCACAGCCGTGCCTATAGAGTTGGGCGCGTTATTAGACCCGTTGTTCCAGGCCACGAAGAAAGCCGTGGCAAGCGCCAAAATAAGCCACAAAACATCCACTACGGAAAACACCTCCTTACTCCCAGCCGTGTATTTTCCTCTATTTAGGGTAAATACATGTATGTACTTATATATAGACCATCATAGTTTATTATAGAGACAATGGAATACAAGCCATATAAGCTTTACCCAGCCACGGAAGGCAGAGGAGAATTGATCGACAGGATAAAATACATGATCCTAGAGAACAGGCTCAACAAGATAATAATGGATTTAGAGTCTAAAGGCAAGACGGGAGAAGCGCAGAAAAAATACATGGAACTCCTAAGACAGGCCGCCACAATAAAGGATGAAAAACTGCGGTACAAGCTGGAATCTGAGATATTCTCGAGAATAGCCAACACCTACATACACATAGCAGAACCGGAGAACGCGCTAGAATACGCTGTAAAAGCCCTTAAGAAGGCAAGGCTAGCCAAAACACAGTACCCCATACTACTGGCTCTCCTAATGAAGGCCTCGGCCCTCCATGCGCAAGGAAGGAGGGAAGAAGCGCTAGAAACAATAGAGGAAATATTGGGCTATAAGGTGAGGTCGCCGGTGGAACACGAGGTAGTGCTATGGGCATTGCTCCTCAAAGCAAGGATAATGGTCAGTATGAAGAAATGCGGCTCCGCGAGAGAGGCTGTGGATAAGGTCGTGGCTGAGTTGCACCGGGCAAGGAAAATGCGGTATATAATGGAAGAACTCAGCTGCCTCAATAAAATGATTGTTGATATGTGTAGTGATAACAATTGATCGCGGGAAATATAGATCATTATATTTAAAGCTTATGTAGAAAAAATACGCAAAGCTATTAAAAGCAACTATACAAACTTTAGGCAAACCATAAATGGTGAACATATAGGCATGAATTATAAATACATAACTTCATTCCTACTAGTAGCTATTCTACTAGGACTGATAATCGTATCGAGCACAGCAACACTGGCAGCATCAGTGCAACTACCGCCCCGAAGACCAATACCCCCTGCACCAGGAGGAGGGGGAGACCCGCCGACAATCAAGAAAATAGTGCTGCCTGAAACCCTGAATCACACACTAGTAATAGATGGAGAGGGTGAATGGGTCGAGATAACAGGCTCTACAACTATGAATTTCTCCATTTGGACATCCTACGGTATAAGGATCTATAATGCGGAGAAAGTAATCATAAAGAATGTACACATAAGAGTAGCGTCCTTCACAAACTATATTCGTATACTAACCATAAGCGGTAGAGAGGGTGTGAAAAGAACCGATGTGGTCGGAGACAAGCTGGTAATAGACTTCGGCGGCAGAGCAAGGACAACATGGGGATACATAGGCTTCTACGGCATATACGCGTACCATGTAAGTAGCTTCAAGATGAACACCATACAGGTGAACTTCCACCCCAGAATAGAGTCAAGCCACCGGTTCTGGTACAATACAAACTATAATGAAACACACATATTCGGATACGGTGCATACATATACCTACGTCCGAATAGCTACAACCCTGCAAGATATAGTATAGGCGCAATAACGCTCACCTATAATCCTAGGACAGTGAACGAAAACACAGTAATATCATATGGATGGGTGACAGTTGCAAGGATAATGGCATGGGGAGCCTATAGTCCGCGGGATAAGGGATTACCTATTTATGCTGTGGGGACAATACGCACGGTGGCATTAAAAGGATCCAGTGTCGCCGTCTATTTTGATCAGTACTTCGAGACACTAAGAACCAGTAGAGTGTCGGCAAGGATCAATAACCTCGTGATGAGCAATATAAGGATCAACAAGAGGGCCATCGAGGGCTCAGACGGGCACAGGTGGAGCTATGGATTCATCGGAGGAATTAGTATGTATAGAAGCAAGGTCTACATAGACAGGATCATAGCCACTAACGTGGCCATGGGGACAAACTATGGAGAAGCCTATCTAATAAGCAGGATTTACCGCAGCGTCTTTACACACAAATATATTCTAACGAGAAACTTCGGAGTAGGTAAAGGCAATATAACAGGAGGAGTAGTGCCGGTATGGTTCATGGGCTTCGAAGGCCCGGGACTCGGTGGGCTTAGGACAGGATTACTCAATGGGAACAGATATGACAGCAGAGTAGTGATTCAGCACGCCTTCTTCAGGGATACACCAGCCAATATAGGTTCCTCCGGTATGAAATCCCTCAAGGGCTTCCTATCAATATCTACTAAGATGAGCGGCTATGTAGGACTGTATCGTCCAACTGATGAGAAGAGAGTAGAGCATGTCTATGTCGGGCCTGTGAAGAACTCCAGAATAACAATAACGTTCAATCAACGATACACTTATCCAAACTATAATGCCCTTATACTATACACGGGCAACATAATAACACTAATAATCATGGGCAACGATATAAAGATAACGATCAACGGGAAAACATACCTTGTAGACATGATAATACTGTCCTCCTCCGACGCAAGGATAAGGGGAATGCTGTTCATGAACAGATACGATGGTAGCACCGCGAGAATAATGACGAGGAATGG
>WAPN01000002.1 GCA_015520735.1 Desulfurococcales archaeon | reverse complement strand
GCAATACTGCTTTATCACGACATAACCGAGAATCTCGCCAAGAAATATCCCGAGCACAGAAGAGGTAAATTCTATGAGTGCTCGACAAGCAAGCTAACCAAACACGTATGCTCCATAGATGTCCCACTAATTGATCCAAAGATCCTGCTCGACAAAGTGATCAATAAGCTGAAAACAATGGGCTACAAGTACAAGGGAAAAATAAGCGACACCGTACACGTAGTCGAGAGGCCCTACAGATACATAAGGAAATACGGGAAACCATGCAGCATAGTCATATCACTAGAGGACAAGCTAAAGCTCTACTACGAACTACCACCCTCCGTTTCAGCCGGAACCATAGATCTAGAATGGATAGAGGCCGAAGTTAGAGACATAATAAAAGAAATATACGGCCCCAACATATTCTCCGAGAACAAACAGTTTAATTCCCAGACAACAGAATACGATTAATCAGGATGACGAGGAATCCCGGGTTAAATGTGAAGGGCCGAATAATTGATGTGGCCCTAGATGATATAGGCCCCGCATAGCCGACCACTCTTCTATTCTTCTCCAGCAAAACCTCTCAACGAACGTATATATTCAAGTAAATATATCACATAATAGCATTTATTAAAGTCATTAATATGCTACTGAAACCCTTATTTTCCGGTGCCATAATCATAATATCATGGTGATAAAGAATGGCCAAGTACAAGGTCATCATCGATCCACGTGATAACTGTATATCCGACATGGTATGTGTAAGCATATGTCCCGACGTTTTCGAGATGAACCCCGAGGACAATAAGAGCCAGATCGTTGAGAAATACAGGGAGAACGGCAACATAGCCGTCGGAATTATTCCCGAGGATCTAAAGAGCTGTGCTGAGGACGCGGCCGCGGCCTGTCCGGTACAGATAATCAAGGTAGAACCGATAGAGTAACGGTTTCCTCCATGAATAGATCACTATGAATTAATGACTCCTTTTTTCCAATCCATCAGCCACACTGTCCTCCTCAGATAATGCGAAGATAAGGAGCCTCATTACTTTCTCCTTGTCGAGAACACCTTTCTCCCACAACTCCCTTATCATGCCAAGAACTTCTGCGAGCTCCTTATCACGAGTAGACACAATGTATTCTTCAACCTGGACGCAAGTATCCAGAACACTCTTCACAACTGGCTCCAGCTTGTCCTTATCGAATCCTACATCATCAACAACTACTATGTCATGTCCTTCAATCATAGCCTTGATCTCATCGGGGACAACGTGTTTTGAGACGAGGAACATTTGTTTAGGCCTATAGATGCTCTTATAGAGCTCAACAACCCTAACCTCATCCATGAGCACACCGGTTCTCTTGCGGAGCTTATCTATGGCTTCATCCCTACTTATCCCGAGCACGTCGGCCAGACCGGTGTAGAGTCCCTCAATCCACCTACTCCTCCACTCTTCAGCACTCAGAGGCCTGGCCAGAGGGCCTTTGACAATCCTCTTTCTCCGATACCAGTCTCGGAGCTCCTTGAACTCGATTATTATGTCCGGCTTCTTTATTGGCGGATTATTGTCCACGTCAAGAACATCGTAGACTCTACCGCCAAAGACCATCATGTCCGGTCTGAGCGCTGTGTAGAGACTCCAAACTCTCGACAAATCACCTGTGTCACCCCATGCAAGAGGCCTTGGTACCTCCATGAAGAAACTAGTGCTCCCATAACCAGGTACATCTATTACTATATTAGGAGGTATCCATCGTAGCCTCTGCCTACCACTCCTCTCCAAACCTATGATCTTATGCTCCGGATAAATGATCCTTGTGCCTTCGCGGTAGACTTTCAATAGGAGTGCAAGGAAGCCCCAGTCCTGATAAATGGTTCTCAAGTTTGTCCGGAGACTAGTGTTGATCGCCATCAATGATTTCCTGGCGTACTCCTCCGCCGAGATCCTTCCTCTGACGAAGTCATGGGTGTATATGAAGAGCTTCTTTTCTAGATGCCTCTTCGGATCCTCGAGGAAGCTCCTCAGCTCTCGACTATACGTGATAGCGCTCGCGCCATAAAGACGTAGGACCTGCTCCTCCACATGCTTTAACCTTGCAATCCAATCATATGCCTCGCTGAGGGCTCCCCCGACATAGCACTCGACAAAGCATCTTGCCAGCCACGAATAGTTGGCTGAGCACTTATCCACACACTCTACTGCCTTCTCAACAGCTTTCCTTCTCAACCAGCTGGCACCCAGTAATAGTTTGATCATCACTGCACCGAATATACTCTTTAGTATAAATAACATATAATCTAGTCATATAATCTAGTAGCAGAATAGAGGACAAAAACCGTGTGTGGGATATGATATGCTTCCCGAAGAGTTCTACAGATTATCCGAACAAATACTAATCGATTCGATCAAGTACCCCACGGTTCTAGGAGAAGCCTATGAGGACATTGTGAACTATTACGCTGAGGTTCTCAGAAAACACGGTATGGAGACAAGTATAATACGTGTGCCTGACGAATACTTGAAGAAGACTCTTCCTCCAGACTATCATCCTGAGAGGCCGAGATATATACTCTTAGCCAGGATCGGCAGCGGCGACAAAATACTCCAGTTCAACGGCCACTACGACGTAGTTTTCCCGGGTGAGGGATGGAGTGTCACAGAGCCCTTTAAACCAGTTGTCAAGGACCGAAAGATCTATGGACGTGGATCAACTGATATGAAGGGAGGAATAGCGGCTTTCCTGGCAGCAATGATCTATGCGGCGGAAAAACTCAGTGATCTAGGCATAGTAGTGGAGGCCGCAATCGTTCCCGACGAGGAGATAGGAGGACTAACGGGCACAGGATACCTTGTCAGGGAGCTGAAGAGTAGGCCGACATGGGTTGTAATAGCTGAGCCAAGCGGTGAGAAGATCCTCTGGCATGGACACAAGGGCGCTGTATGGGCGGAAGTGATAGTTAAAGGCAGACAGACACATGGCTCAGTACCCTTCCTAGGCGTCAATGCTTTCGAGAAAATGGTGTATGTGGCCAAGCATATCATAGAAAACTATACTCCAACACTCAAGAGGAAGAAGAGCAAGTACAATTATGATCTGCCTGGAGGGGAATACCCGACCATAACTCTTGGAGGAAAACTGACAAGTCCAGGAAGCATAAACATCGTGCCGGGCAGGGTCAGCTTCAGCATAGATAGGAGGTTAATTGTCGAGGAGAAAGCATCTGATGCTATGGAGGAGCTACGGAAAGCCGTCGAGGAGGCCTCACGTGTAGCGAATGCCGACACTGAGATAAGGTTTGTCCAGATGATGGACCCTGCCTTCACGGATCCAGAGCAGGATATCGTAAAGGCGACAGTAGAGGCAGCGAAGAAAGTTCTGGGATATGAGCCGAGGAAGACGGTATGTATTGGAGGTCTAGATATGCGCTACTACACCGAGGTAGGAGTACAGGCGGTAAGCTACGGTCCCGGTGACCCTAATGTTCCCCACAAGGTAGACGAGTACATGCCTGTAGAGTCTCTCCACAGGTTCGTAGACATATACGTTGAGCTGATAAAGACGCTTAACGAGAAATATGGCTCCAAGTAAAGGCGTAGCAAGTGATGAAACCTAAACAGAACATACTAATAGAGGACGAGTCAGTCGAGAGAATAGCTTTTATCAGTAGGATCATTAATTTTGCCGAAGACGTCCTCGAGGATGCGGAATGTGAGGATGTGCTAATCGATATTGAATGGTCAGCCGGGCCAAAAATACTGGTTAAAGGTTGGAGATGCGATTACGATGTAGGGGAGAGCGTCGAGGTCTTCATGGATAAATATGACCTTGACGCGATATACTCCGAGCATGCAAGAACATCCTATACAAGCCTATACGATGAGGTCGTGAAGACATACATGGAGACGTTACATTACCGCATGAAGAATTATGCGGCTAAAAGCTATGCAACCCGTAGAGAATATTATCTCGGTATACTCTTCAACGGAAGAGCGTTCCTTCTCGAGGGAGAAGAGGATCACGTCATCTCTCCCGGTATACCGCAGTGTTTTTCGGCTCATACGCATCCTTCGAACATACCGGTTCCGAGCAGGCAGGACCTGAGGGTTATTACTAGACTATTAATTGATAGAGGCATAGGTCATGTAATAGAGACTGTGGGGCCTAGCCTAGCAATATATCGTGTCAGACCACTAACACTTGAAGACTGGGAGGAGATGAAGGAAATACAGGGTGTTGAGAACCCCCTAGAAGCTCTCCAGGCTCTCTCCAAGTTAGAGTCTCTAAGAACAAGATATTTTTAAGACGATACTGGGACGTGCCTCTAACAATGATGGTTAAACCTATGTTCAAATATAAAAGATACAGTAATAAATGATAAACCCATACAAGACTAGTGGGCGTTGTGTAAATAAACGTCTAAACACTGTTAACGCTATTTCGGCAATCGGGGACTGTAAGCCTTGACCATAAGGATACTGATCGCCAACAGAGGAGAAATAGCTATCAGGATAGCCAGGAGCATCAAGGAAATGGGTTTCTCACCACTGGGGATCTACACTAGCTTGGACAAGAATTCTCTCCACAGGAGATTCATGGTCGAAGACACCGAGGTTGGCAGTTACCTAGATATCGACGAGATAATAGAGGCCGCAGAAGAACTAGGCGCGGATGCAATACACCCAGGCTACGGTTTTCTCAGTGAGAACGTGGAATTCGCGAAGAGAGTTGTGGAGAGAGGCTTCATATTCATAGGCCCCTCACCCGAGACCATGGCGTTGGCAGGAGACAAGGTCAAGGCCAAAGAAGTAGCCTTCAAGGCAGGAGTACCGACACTCCCGTGGCGTATCGCTGAAAACATAGATGATATAAGGGAGTTCGCCGAGGAGCACGGCTACCCGCTAATGCTTAAAGCTGTTGGCGGCGGCGGCGGAATGGGTATAAGGATCGTCCACAACGAGGAAGAACTGGACAAGCTCTACGAGCAGGCCAGGAAAGAAGCTGAGAACGCGTTCAAAGACCCAAGGCTCTACGTGGAGCCATACCTCGAGGGCCCCAAGCATATAGAGGTACAAATACTCGGTGACGGGGAGCACGTCATACACCTATATGAGAGAGACTGTAGTGTCCAGAGGAGACACCAGAAGATAATCGAGGAGGCACCAGCCGTAATCCTTTCACCCGAGGAGCGGAAGAGGATCACGGGCGATGCTGTAAAACTCATGAAAACCATAAAATACACAGGCGCCGGGACAGTAGAGATGCTCTACGATATAAAAAGGAGACAGCACTACTTCATGGAGATCAATGCACGCTTACAAGTAGAACACCCAGTAACAGAGATGATAACGGGCATCGATATAGTGAAGCAACAGATAATAATTGCTCTCGAGGAAAGGCTCAGACTAAAGCAGCGCGACATAAAGATCACGGGTCACGCTATAGAAGCCCGTATAAACGCGGAAAACCCGGTTACACTCATGCCGTCACCAGGCACGATCAAACAGTATATGGAGCCTAGTGGCCCTGGAGTAAGGGTTGACTCTGGAATAGTTGCAGGTAGCACTGTCTCAAGCGAATATAATCCATTGATAGCCAAGTTGATCGTGATGGGTAGGGATAGGAGGGAGGCTATCCTCCGACTAAATAGGGCACTGGACGAGTATATCATAACAGGTATCCAGACGAATATCCCCCTAATCAAGAGCATTATCAAACACCCGGTCTTTCTCAAGGCACTACATACAACGAACTTCCTCGACATACATATGGATGACATAATAATGAGCATCAAGAAACGCGAGATCCTTCATGCAGCTATTCTCGTTGCGTCCGCGTATAAGGGAGGTGCAAAGCTGAGATCTAGGATAGTTAGCTCGAGCAGGTACGCGCCCTATACTAATGGTTTAGAGCCCGCCCGCCTCGAGTCCCTTAAGAGAAGGGCTTGGATATACTGGACTCTCCTCCGCACCCGTGTCAGGAAGAGATCTGTGGGTAAATCTAGGCGCAGAAAGTGATCATACATATCTCTATAAATCCAATATATACTTTTATATACAAAGCGGAATGTTCATTATATATCGTTACACTACTTTTATAAATAGTTCACCCGATATAACCATCTTAGAAACCCCGTATAGGAGGGGGCGTGATTCAAAATGGCAAACGTTCCAAAGGAAAAGAGATTCTGTATATGGCTAGAGGAACTAACCAAGGAAGATGTCCCACTAGTGGGCGGTAAGAATGCAAACCTCGGAGAAATGCTCCGTAACGGAATACCAGTAGCCCCAGGCTTCGCTGTGACGGCTTATGCATTCAAATACTTCTTACAGAAAACAGGTCTAGGCCCAACAATATATAGTATGCTCAAGAACCTTGATGTTAATGATTATAAGGCCCTCGAGGAGACTACTGCTAAGATCAGGAAGATGATCATGGATCAGCCTGTGCCTCCGGAGATTGAAAAGGAGATCAGAGAATATTATCGTGAGCTGGCTAAGAGGGTCAACATAAGTCCTGACGAACTACGCGTAGCTGTTCGAAGTAGTGCTACAGCTGAGGACATGCCTGAGGCAAGCTTCGCTGGCCAGCAGGATACATATCTGAATGTTATGGGTGAAGACAACGTTGTTAGGATGGTTAAGAGTTGCTGGGCAAGCCTATTCACATCACGTGCAGTGGCTTATAGGGTAGCCCATGGGATACCTCATGAGAAGAGCCTGATGAGTGTGACCGTTGAGAAGATGGTTAATAGCAGGACTGCAGGTGTAATGTTCACCCTCCACCCGGCTACTGGGGAGGAGGATGTTGTCGTTATTGAGGGTAGCTGGGGCCTCGGAGAGGCCGTTGTAGCTGGCAAGGTGATCCCCGACGAGTGGGTAGTCGACAAAGAGACCCTTGAGATAAAGGAGGAGGAGATCCACCACAAACCCTTAGCCATCGTATGGGACCCGAAGAGGAAGACCAACATCGAGGTACACTGGGACGAGGAGAAGAAGGCCTGGGTATATGAGGGCGAAGTAGTAGACCTAGACATCGTCAAGAAATTCGATCCCGATAAGCCAAGCCTCACCAAGGAGGAGGTAAAGAGGCTGGCCGAGCTAGCCATCAAGATACAGGAGCACTACGGCAAACACATGGATATCGAGTGGGCAGTAGACAATGATCTGCCATTCCCGCAGAACGTCTTCATAACACAGGCTAGGCCGGAGACCTTCTGGAGCAGGAAGAAGGAGAAGGAAGGCAAGGAGAAGAAGGTAGAGATAAAGGGCAAGAACATCGTCAGCCTAAGCGAGGCAAAGATCCTGGCGAGAGGTCTACCAGCCAGCCCAGGCATTGGCGCTGGTGTAGCAAAGGTGATCTTTGACCCACACAGCAAGGAGGCAGAGGAGTTCAAGGAGGGAGAGATCCTAGTAACCAAGATGACCGACCCTGACTGGGTACCGCTAATGAAGAAGTCAGCTGCAATAGTCACCGACGAGGGTGGAATGACAAGCCACGCAGCAATCGTCAGCCGTGAGCTAGGTGTGCCCGCGGTAGTAGGTACGGGAAATGCGACCGAAGTGATCAAGAGTGGATTGGAGGTAACAGTTGATGGCAGTAAGGGTGTAGTCTACGAGGGCATCGTGAAGGAGCTTGTAAAGCCCGAGGAGAAGGCCGAGGGAGGCGTAGCTGCTGTAGGAATAAGCCCCGAGCAGCTACTACCGCTGTACCCGGTAACAGCCACTAAGATCTATATGAACCTGGGCGAACCAGACGCTATTGAGAGGTATAAGGACCTACCCTTTGATGGCATTGGGCTAATGAGGATTGAGTTCATAATTAGTGACTGGGTGCAGTACCACCCGCTGTACCTGATCGAGATCGGTAAGGAAGACCTGTTTGTGGACAAGCTAGCAGAGGGAATTGCCAAGGTTGCACAGGCAATCTATCCGAGACCAGTAGTGGTAAGATTCAGTGACTTCAAGACCAACGAGTACCGCGGACTAAAGGGCGGCGAGAAGTATGAGCCGGACGAGAGGAATCCGATGATCGGATGGCGTGGTGTCAGCAGGTACATCCATCCGAAGTATGAGCCAGCATTCAGGCTAGAGGTACGCGCTATCAAGAAAGTACGTGAAGAGTACGGACTCAAGAACGTATGGGTAATGTTCCCATTCGTGAGGACGACCTGGGAGCTAGAGAGAGCCCTCAAGATAATGGAGGAGGAAGGCCTAAAGAGGGGCAAGGACTTCAAGGTCTGGGCAATGGCTGAGGTACCAAGCATCGTGTTCCTAGCAGACAAGTTCGCCGAGTATGTCGACGGATTCAGCATTGGAAGCAACGATCTGACCCAGCTAGTACTGGCAACCGACCGTGACAGCCAGATCCTGGCCGACATGGGATACTTCGACGAGCGTGACCCAGCAGTACTAGCAGCTATCAAGATGCTGATCGAGAAGGCCCACAGCAAGGGTGCAACAGTCAGCATCTGTGGACAGGCACCCAGCGTCTACCCAGAGATCGTGGAGTTCCTAGTAGAGGCTGGAATTGACAGCATCAGCGTTAATCCAGACGCAGTAATTAGCACCAGGAGACTGGTAGCCAGCATCGAGCGCAAAGTAATGATGAAGAAGCTCAATAAGCTCCTGGAGAAGCTCCAGAACGTGGATCTGCTCTAACACTAGTCGGGGAAAACAATACTTCTTTTCCCCAAACATGTTTTTTCGCTTAATCCCTTTCTACTACTCCTCTATACAAATATAATTCAGGGAGAAGAATTTGTCGGCCACACCGGAAGAAGTGTTTACTAGGAGCCTAACGGGATTTGCACTAATCACGATTGGGTTCATTGTATTGTTCTTTGGGATAACGCTGGTTATGATGGGAATGATTACGCCGACACAGCAGCAAGCCAATCAGACCGGCACAGTCATAGTCATATTCCCGTTCCTTGTGTTCAGAACGGGGTATGTTAGCCCGTTATGGATTATGCTCATAATGATATCGTTCATCCTCCTCTTCTTCATGATAGTTTATATGATTACCAGATACATGTTTCATGGAGCCCACTATTAACCCACCAAACCGTTGGATTTTAAATATCGAATCACTATCACATAGTAATAGCGTATACAATTCTTATCGCGAGGTGCGGGATCATGGTCAAAAAAGTAGTCATACTGGGTGCGGCTGGCAGAGATTTCCACAACTTCAACGTGGTCTATAGAGACAATCCCGAATACAAAGTAGTGGCATTTCTACAGACACAGATACCTGGCATTGCGGGCCGACGATATCCGCCCAGCTTAGCCGGACGATTATATCCTGATGGGATACCTATACTCAGCATGAACTATCTAGAGGAGATGATAAGGAAGTACCACATCGACGAGGCGGTTCTTAGCTATAGTGACTTAACCTATGAAGAGCTCGGGCACGTCATGAGTAGAGTCCTCGGTGCCGGGGCTAGCTTCAAGATACTGGGCCCCAAGGATACCATGATCGAGAGCAGCAGGCCCGTCATAGCCGTATGTGGCGTAAAGACAGGAGCTGGTAAAAGTAGCGTCTCCAAAGAAGTAGCTAGGATACTTGTCGGGAGAGGATACAAGGTAGGAATAGTGAGGCACCCAATGCCATATGGAAACCTAGAAGAAATGGCTGTACAGGAGTTCAAGACCATGGAGGATCTTGACAAGTACAAGGCAACTATTGAGGAGCGCGAAGAATATGAGCACTATATAAGGATGGGGCTACCCGTGTACGCGGGCGTAGACTACGGCAGACTATTGGCTCTCCTAGAGCAGGAGAACGACATCATTTTATGGGATGGAGGCAACAATGACTGGCCCTTCTACAGGCCAGACTACATGATACTAGTAGCCGACGCGATGAGGCCCGGCATAGAGATTAGGAGCTTCCCAGGTGAAGTAAACCTCAGACTAGCTGATGCCGTTATAATCAACAAGGTAGACCAGGCAAAGCCTGGCGCGGTCGAAGAGATCAAGAAGAACGTGAAGGAGGCTAACCCGAAGGCAGAGATAAGCCTGGCTGTGAGCGAGGTAAGTGTTGACAAGCCTGAGCTTATTGAGGGCAAGAAAGTACTCGTGATCGAGGACTCGCCCACCGTAACCCATGGCGGAGCACCCTATGCAGCTGGATACGTGGCAGCCAAGAAGTATGGTGCAGAACCAGTAGACCCTAGACCGTATGCTACGCCGTTCTTCAAGAAGATCTACGAGGAATATAAGCATATGGGTCCAGTACTACCCAGTACTGGTTATACTCCGGAACAATTGAAAGAGCTAGAACAAACCATAAACAACGTGCCAGCAGATGCGGTTATTCTTGGAACTCCAAGCGATATCACCAGGCTCATAAAGATCAATAAGCCAGTAGTACGCGTAGAGTTCAGGATAAAGATAATAGAGGGTCCATTCCTCGAGGATATGATAAATGAGTTCCTTAAGAGAGCAGAGGTAAAGATGGGCTAAGAATTGTTTGTTAGCAAAAATATTTTTGTTAAAACTATTCTTGCCTGCACGCTGATTATTTTTTCTTGATAATGAATATAGCGGCTATTATTGCTCCTATTATTATGGCGGCGCTAATTGCGATTATTTCTGTCTGTGAGCTCTGCTGTGCGGTGGTTTGCTGTACTGTAGCAGTTGTGGGCGTTGCTGGCTGGCTTGTAGTGGTTATTGATGAGGTTGTTGATGCTTGACTCGTAGTTGTCGTGGTTGTAATGATTGGAGTGGATGTGGCTGTTGTTATGGTCGTCGTTTTAGTTGTTGTTTGTAACTTGTATAGTTTTAACTCAGCCACGTTATCTACTGGTTTTCCTACTACAGCGTTGTTTGCTCCTCCCGGCGGGGTGGCGTAGGCGTACCAGTTGGTGGCATTACTTCTTATCTTTACGTCATACCCGTTTATCTCATAATTCACTGTGATGGTAGTATTGGGAGGCACTATGAGGGAGGTGTAGACAGTCCAGCTGCTGACATTAGTGTGTAGCCTAACGGGTATCCATGCAGGCTTCTTGAATATGTCCAGTTTAGTGTTGACTATCTTATATGCGGTAGTATTTATCCTGATAATCTTTAGGGTGCCGCTTCCATCTCCAGCTAATATGGGTTCATAGGTGAACGTCTGGTTGGGATATAGTATTAGCACGATATAGTGGTTTCTCTCGAGAACTATAGTAGCGTTGTCAGGCGGTGTCTTGGGATAGTCGTAGAGTGGTGCTCCAGCACCCCCAGTTATTATCCACGTTATCCCTTTCCTAACCTCTGATGCATAGCCGTGCCAATGACCTTGTAATACGAGTTCTACATGGCCGTGCTGCGCGATCTTATTAAGTAGGTAATTGGCTCTCTCAGGGTCGAGGTTGTGTTCTACCCTAGGATATATTGGTCTGTGGAAGACCAGTATTAGTGAGCGGTTGTCCAAATTATTCCAGATATTGTTTACTTGGGCCTTCCACTGCATTGAAAGCCTGCACTCGCTATTGAGAACATATATTCTCCAGCCCGGGATATCGTCTACGTGGTAGTGGTCGGGCGCTATTACTTGTGTCCAGTACTTTTCTTGATGTGCGTCGAGGTCATGGTTGCCGAGGGCTAGCCATACGTTCTGTAATCCTTTCAATGCATTGTATAGGACGTTTATCTGCTCCGGGGTACCCATACCCGTATGGTCTCCTGTCCCTATCACTGCGATGGGATAGATCTCTTTTGTCTCGTTGATAACCATGTAGAATATCGGGGGTAACTGGACGCTGTTAACGTTTGTTGGACGGTTATCTCCTATTACTACTATAGGATACCATGGCAGGTTGTCAGGGATGACTGTTCTGGATTCTTCATATAGGCTATGGGCTTGTTGCGCATAAGTTGTTCCGAGCGATAAGATAAGGCTGACAAGCAGGATCAGGGATATCAGGTAGAGTGATTTTTGAGTCATAAATTACACCTATATGCTGATGTCCGTTTTTGTCTCGGTTATCAGTTTTCTCTATATAAGAGATATAATTAGCGTTATGGGTAGATTATGTTAGGACTACAATATATAAGGTTTTAACACTATTTTTCGATTAGGAGAGAATGATCCGTGGAGGAATAATGTATGTCGATAACACTGGGTCCAGCCGGCGAAGAAGTATATGTGCCGGATACGAGTGCTTTGATAGAGGGAGCTGTATCTAGGCTTGTCAAAGAGGGCAGGATAAAGGGTAGAATAATTATTCATAGAGCTAGCCTGGCCGAGCTAGAGCACCAAGCCAATAAGGGTAGAGCCACTGGCTATGCGGGCCTCGAGGAGATAAGAAGGCTCCGCAAACTATCTGAGCAAGGCGTGGTCATGGTTGAGATCGGTGGTGAGAAACCCCATGCTATGGATATTAAGGTTCTTGGTAGCGAGGCCATAGATAGTCTTATACGTGACTATGCCTACCAGATTGGCGCCACCCTCATAACAGGTGATCGGGTGCAGGCTTTCGTTGCTGAGGCCATGGGGCTTCACGTCATATATATTAGGCCTGAGGAGAAGCGGATATTTATACTAGAGAAGTTCTTCGATGAAACGACGATGAGCGTTCATCTTAAGGAGGGCATAATACCTATAGCTAAGAAGGGTAGGCCGGGAGACTGGGTCTATGAGCCTATAGGGGATAAGCCTCTCACAAGAAATGATCTCGAGGAGATAGCGAACCAGATCATAGAAGAGACTAGGAGAAGGCATGACGGCTTTATAGAGATAGATAGGTTCGGTTCGACAATAGTACAGCTGGGACTATACAGAATAGTTATAACAAGACCCCCGCTGAGCGACGGATGGGAGATAACTGCTGTGCGTCCGCTAAAGAAGCTGAGCCTAGAAGACTATAATCTACCGCCCAAGCTCATCAAGAGACTGAATGAGCGTGCCGAGGGCATACTGATCGCGGGGGCTCCCGGTATGGGTAAAACAACATTTGCACAAGCGCTAGCGGAATATTATATGCGTCTAGGAAAGGTTGTCAAGACGATAGAGTCTCCGAGAGACATGAACCTGCCACCCGAGATAACGCAGTACAGCAAGAACTATGCAGATCTAGGAGAGCTACACGATATCCTCCTCCTCTCGAGGCCAGACTACACGGTCTTCGATGAAATGCGTAGTGATGAGGACTTCAGACTATATGCTGACCTCAGACTAGCAGGTATAGGCATGATAGGAGTGGTCCACGCGACAACACCAATAGATGCTATCCAGAGATTCATAGGACGAGTAGAGCTAGGAATGATACCGAGCCTAATAGACACAGTTATATTCATCAGGAACGGTTACGTGGATAAGGTCTATGAAGTAAAGATGACCGTCAAGCTACCAACAGGGCTTAAAGAAGCAGAGTTATCCAGACCAGTCATAGAAGTTAGGGACTTTCTAACGGATGAGCTGGAATACGAGATATATACGTTCGGCGAACAAACAGTAGTCATCCCAGTTAAAAAGTTCAAGGCCAAGACAGGGCTCGGCACAATAGATAAGGTCGTAAGGACTATTGAGCGCATATTGCCAGGAGCAGACATAAGCGTTGACGGGAATGTAATAACAGTGACGATACCGAGGAATATGATAAGAACCTATAATAGGAAGCTGAAGAGGCTTAGGAAGCTCGAGGACAAATATAATGTATCGATAAAAATAAGGATCGCATAACAATCCACTAGATCAAAACTTAGCAATTATTTAGAGATAGGAAAAATAATGTTAGTATTTTCCGACCCTTTAGTTATAGTAGATACTAGGTTTTCTTCTCCTTACTCTTCTTCCAAGCTCTTAAGATACCCCAGCCTAGGCCAAACACGTAGAGGACGACGATCCCGAAGATCAACATACCTACGGCTTCCATAGATAACATGGTCTTACACCTCCGCTATGCCTGTTTCTTCTATTTTTGTCCTCCACTTGAATCCCGTCACCAGGATCGCTGCGATCAGGAGTGCCACCATGACTATCAGTGATACCGGGTGTACACCATTTACGGTACCGGGAGCATTGATCATCACTGTTTTGCCTGCCTGGACGATGCTGTAGACCACTACCTGGGCCTTAGCATACCATAGCCCGTAGAACAGTATAACAGCCATGCTGATGGGCGCCGCGTATTTAATTAGATAATCAAACCATGCTCCGAGCTTGAGCTCCGCGTACGGATTCGCGTATTCCCTCAGCTTCTTGACACCTAGGTAGAAGCCCGCAACAGCTGCCTCTAGCATTACTATCCATACCAGGTTCGTTGAGCCTACGGTGAAGTCGACGGGGTCGATCATGTCTGGATCAAACACGAAGATTAGGCCAATTATGAATGATATGATCGTTACAGCGGTAACGGTCTGCCTCCTAGTTACACCGAACTTGTCGCGGAGTGCTGCGTACACGGGCTCGATGATGGAGATCAGCGACGTGTAGCCAGCTAGCCATAGTACCAGGAAGAATATTAGACCGAACACGGCCGCTACCGATGGGCCTCCCGGTAGCTGGCTCATGGCAGTTGGTATGGTGATGAATGCGAGGCCGCCACCGCCCAGCGGTATGTTAAGGGCTGCAGGGCTGGTAACGTTCTTCAGGCTCATCAGGTATCCTATGATGCCCCATGTGGCGAAGCCGAAAAAGAAGCTGAAGCCACAGTTAGCGAAAGCCGTTATCCACGCACTATTGGGTAGCTCTGACTTCTTTGGCATGTAGCTAGCATAAACGATCAGAGGCGCCGCCATGATGCTTAGTGTGAACAGTATTTGTCCGAACGCATCGATCCATACAGATCCTGAGGTTAGCTTGGAGAAGTCTGGTGATAAGTACCAGTTGATACCAGTATCTGCTCCCGGTAGCGTTACTCCCCTTATGACTAGTATTATGCTGAGTATCCATAGAAGAGGTATTGCTACTAGGCTAGCCTTCTCGATACCCTCTGACACTCCGCGGAACACTGTGTACCATGTTATGAACCAGGTGACAGCAAGGCCTAGTAGGACCAGCCATGGGTTCGTCACTAGGTTGCCGAATAGCCGGGAGGCAGATAATGTACCGGAGGCCAGCTGTGGAGCATATATTATCGATAGCCATATGTAGTCGAATACCCAGGCCAATACCACTGCGTAGTATGTGCCTATTATGAATACGTCTAGTATTGCTATCCATCCTATGATCTCGAGGTTATCCCTTATCTTCCTGAACACCTTGGGGGATGAGCCGGCGAAATAATTGCCGAGCAGGAACTCCAGGATCAGTAATGGCACACCGACGATCAGGAGGGCTATGAAGTATGGTATTAGGAATGCTCCTCCACCATTACGGTACGTCAACCAGCTGAAACGCCATATGTTTCCTAAACCGATTGCTGAGCCTATTGCTGCTAAGATGAACCCTTTCCTTCTTTTCCAATACTCAGCTGCGATCTCACCCACGATAATACCACCTCGTGGGCTTAAATACATTATAAGAAATTATCACAGATTATAAAAACCTTATCCAGCAGTCTTTAATACGAGAAATTGTAAGGGTTTTAGTCACAAATTTATGGATGCATATAATGAATTGAAACAATTATTTTAAGAAGAATTCATCAATACTCTTGTGCTTCTCAGCTAATACTACTAGGTCCCTGATACTTAGCCCTGAAGAAAATAACTTAACAGAAACCTTGTAGTTCCCCGCCGAGGTTTTCTCGATCTTATCTATAGGTACAAATCTCCACCCCGTCCCATGTCCAACGACCTTAACAGCAATAAAGGCATAGCCGCCACTCCTCTTGACAAACTCCATAAGCTTAGATACTTGGTTTCCAGGTACATAGAGGTCACGCTCTTCACGCATGGTTTTGACCTCGAACGCTAAGACGACACCATTCCTTATCGCCACGATGTCCGGAACGGCGAACCTCCTCGCCCTAGCACCACTAGCGGGTGCACGCATTACGGCGAAACCTTTCTTCCACAGCTTCATTAATAAGTCTCTTTCGTGACTAAATCCCCTCCTCCTCCTGCTTGTCAAGACATTATCAGCCCTATCCATACTATTGTTTAGATTGGTGTTTCTCAGTCTAAGAGATAATTCTTCTATATGATCAGTGATAAACCATACGTGATCAGCATGGCGACATAGGCGACGCCCAGCATCAAAGCAATAGTGGCTAGTGTGTGCCTGACGCTTCTTGACTCGCTGTATATCACTGCGATTGTTGCTATACAAGGAACATAGAGAACAACGAAAACAGTGAGAGCTGATAGCTGTGACGCTGTAAGACCTAGGAGCATAAGCGCTTGTTGTGGTGAAGCAGTGCTCGTCAGGATTGTCAAGGTTTCAATAACCGCCTCCTTGGCGATAAATCCGATGAGTAGTGCGAAGGCAATTATCCAAGCCTTGCCCGGCTCTATCCCAATAGGATATACTATTGGAGATAAGTAGTGAGAGAAAACAGCTGCTATACTATCACTGGGATTATCGGTAATGGCTAGGCTTGGAGAAACATTGACGAGGAACCAGATAAGAATACTTAGGCTAAATATGATTGTACCTGCTTTCTTCAGGAAATGCTTGCTATTATCCCATACATGCCACCATAAAACTTTCCCGAGAGGCCTATGTATTGGTGGGAGCTCTAGGATTATCTCGGGCTCCTTCTTGCCAGTCTTTTTCTTCTCGTATATATAGAGGATCTTGTTTACAACTGCAAAAGCAAGAAATGCTGCGGAGTATCCGAGAACCACAAGTAGTGCCCCATAACCACTTACAAGGCTTGACGCGAATGCAAGTATGACAACAAGTCGGGCTTGACAGGGTATGAATGGTAGTGTCATAAGTAATCGTAGTCTCTCGGACCTACTTGGAATAGCTCTTGTAGCGAGTATGGCGGGGACATTGCATCCGAGGCTCATAGTCATGGGGAATATTGCGTGGCCTGACACGCCTATCTTTGAGAGTGGACCGTGGAGGCTGACAGCCATGCGGGGTGCAATGCCTGAATCCTCCAGTATTGCTAGGAATAAGCTGACAATCATTATAAGGGGTAGGAATATCAGGACGCTACCCACACCGCTGATTATCCCGTTCGCCACGAGGTCTGTTAGCCATGACTCGCCAAAGCTATTGGTTATCCAGGAGCTGATCCATGAGAAGAGCTTCTCCATGAGTCCCCCAATACTGTACTCCTCGACGGCTGAGGCCGCGTCATGCATTCCTAGGGAATCAAGCAGGATATTTAGGGGAAACCCTGTATTGATTGTGAACGCGATCATAAACATGCCTAGGAGTATGATGAGGCTGAGAACCGGGCCTATGAATGGCCTGTAGAATAGCCTTGTAAATCGCTCGAAGCCTCCTTTCTTTATCTCTAGCCTGACAATGGCATCTCCCAGTACTCTCTGGAGGTACTCGAATCTTTTCTTAGCTAGGAGCTCAGCTGGGTCACGGCGGAAGATCCTCTTTATCTCCTCCCTTATCTTCACAATCTCTTCAGCAATATCATCGCCACATACTCCTCTGACATACTTGTAGAGGTCATTATCTCCCTCCAATAATCTCAGAGCCATCCACCTGATCGGATACTCCATTCTCTCCTCATACTGTTTGAGAAGAGACTCCACAGAAGATACATAGGGTTCTAGCTCCCCATAATCTATTCTAAGCGGTTTCTTCCTACCTGCTCTCCCCCGCGCAACATCTATAGTTGTTCTTAGTAAACTACGAATACCGCGTAGTGTCGCCGCCGAGACCGGAACCACTGGAACGCCAAGTCTTTTTGATATCAGGTCATAGTTTATATGGACACCGTGCGCGTGGGCTGCGTCGCTTTTTGTAAAACCTATGACTACCTTCTCCGTCATTTCTAGTGTCTGAATGGCGAGATACATTGTCCGCTCGGGATTAAGGCTGTCCACAAGTACTATTACGGCGTCAGGGCGTCCGCTCAAAATATAATTTCTAGCTATCCGTTCCTCCAGGGAAATTGTCGAGAAACCATAGATTCCGGGAAGATCTATGAGCTTTATCCTGCTTCCATCAAAATCTGTTTCTCCTTCATGAACCTCTACGGTCACACCAGGCCAGTTGGCGACACGTGCTTTTCTACCAGTTAGTATATTGAATAGTGTTGATTTACCAACATTCGGTTGTCCTATTATGGCTATCTCATATTCTTTCTTATGTGTTGATTGGCTCAACGATTATCCTCCTCGCGATCCCTCTTCCAATGGCTATTTCGACGCCCATTACCCTGATTATGATTGGGCCTCTTCCAATGTTCATTACAACGTCAACTATGACGCCCGGAGTTAATCCCATCTGGTATAACCTGTATATCCACCCGCCTCTACCCATGATCTCGACTATTCTCGCCCTACTCCCGCTAGGCAGTTCTTCCAGCACTACTGTCCGGCTATATGCACCCACTTTATACACCTTTTCATAAGAAAAATGTTAGGCTAGCCTAACATATTTTCTCAAGTCATATATTAACTAACAACTGCTTAATATTCTTGACTTTGAATTACAATTTGAACAGTGGATAGAAGCAAACGGTAATGCAGATTGGCAGACATAGGGAACATATTATGGGGTATCATATCACAATATGGTGTCTTGGGAGTATTCGTCGTCTCCCTGCTAGGGAACGCCATACCGTACAGCACTATCCCGTACCTCATATTCATCATACTTTATAGTGTAACAGTCCAAGACCCCATAACCAATCTCCTCATAACCCTAGCAGGGGGCCTAGGAGCTGCAGTTGGAAAAGTGATAGTTTACTATTTCGGGGTAGGGATAAGAAAACTGATACCCAATAATATGAAGAAGAACATGGAGGTATTCATAAGGATCAGTCGGCAGAGCGTATTCCTCGCAGTTTTCTTGTTCGCGGCGCTCCCGCTCCCCGACGATATACTATATATTCCTCTCGGCGCGATGAGATACGATCTCCTCAAGTTCTTCATAGCTTTGCTAGCTGGAAAAATAGTCATAACGGGAACAGCTGTTTATTTCGGCTACACGGTATCATGGCTTATCGGTAATGGTGGGAAAGCCCCATGGTATATTATATTGCCAGTCCTGATCATTATATCACTCTTGCTCACCTATATCGTGGCCAAGATAGACTGGGCTAGAGCTGTGAAAATAACAGAAGAAAAAGGGTTTACAAGCGGACTAAAATTCGTTTCAGAAGAAATAGTTAAGGCCCTCAAAGATCTTATATCATGGCCTGCCAAGAAGATCAAGGCTCAATAGTATATCTTATCCGAGTAATACCTCTGCCCTTACTCTCTCTTTTCAACAACTTTATTCTCCCGACCTCCCTGGTATTAGCCACATGTGTTCCGCCACAGGGGAAAGCGCAGAGACCCTCGATCTCTAATATCCTGATCTTCTCTAATCCCTCGTGGAGCTCAGTAAGCCTCTCACCAAATCTTTCTAGGTACTTCTCAGCTTCACCCCTGTCCATGACACGCACCATGTGTCGAAGACCAGCCTCAACGATCTTATTTGCTTCCTCCTCAATTCTAGGCAGATCGTCACGCTTAATTCGCGCCGTATAATCGTCATAACTGTAATCAACACCTATAGCTCCGCCAGCAAATCTCGCGTTGAATAGTTTCTTAACAACACACCCGATAATATGGGCGGCTGTATGCATCCTCATGAGCCTGTATCTTCTATTCCAGTCTAATGCTCCATGAACCCTATCGCCTATTTTTGGCATCCTTCCCTCTAATACTCCCTCGTGAACTATCCTATCGCCATCAAGATATGTTTTCTCGACAATGAGACGCCATCCATCACCCATAAGGACACCAGTATCGCATGGTTGACCTCCACCGCCTGGATAGAAGCATGTCTGGTCAAGCACTATGCAGGACTTGTTATCCTCGTTCCATGCATCAATCACTATTGCGTCGAACTCCTTCATATATTGATCATCATAATACAGTCTACGTGTGCCGGGCAACCCATACACCACCGGAATAACTGTTTTGATGACTAGAGACATATATCTCCGTAGATATTCTCCTGGATAATAGCGGGACAAACCCTTTTGACGCCCGACATGCTCATGATCTTGTCGTGTATCTCGGCGTATTCCCTCTGGTCTTTCGCCCATATGACGGTCATGATGTCGTGGTCTCCGCTCGTGATCGCTATGTATTTTACCTGCTTGAACTTCTTCAGCTCCTTGATAATATCGAATAGTTTTTCTGGCTCGGTATCCACGCCTACAATGGCTACCACATTGTATCCAAGAGTCTTCGGGTCTACTAGGATCGAGAACTTCTTGATAACACCTATTTCCTCGAGTTTCCTTATCCTCTTTATGACGGCTACATCGCTTATGCCTACTTTCTCAGCTATCTCGGTGTATGGTATTCTCCCGTTCTCCGTCAGCATATCGATTATCTTCATGTCTTTCTCATCTATCTTGTATCTCATGGTGTATATCCCCTTGGTTTTTCTCAGCTTAATATTATGTCTGTACTAACCTAATATATTAGTACCCTGAAATCATTACAAAACATATCTAACTGGCGTAGAAACATCTAATTATCAAGTATTAGCACTACAAAATAATTGGCGACACATATGATGTCTGCAGGGATTGATAAGTTCTGGGAATACTTTTTCCGAGAAAGAAAAGAGCTAATAAAGAAGATGTGTGAAGGACGTGCTGGGATGGATGTATTTATGCTGGGATTCACGAGGGCGACACCAGTAGTGATAACGTGTGGCCCAGCAGGACCTAACGGCAGTGTTAAAATGGTCGGCCCGGTCCCGAAGAAAAGATACATTCTTGAATATGTTGAGAAAGCCGAGAAATACGCTTACAAAGAGAGGCTCGACCCCAAGAAAGCGGCCTGCATACTTTGCCAGGAGTTCTACATCGAGGAGAAAATGGATCCAATGCTTATAGGAGGCCTAGAGATGGGATTCAATCATACATGGGAAAACCTGAAGCTCAGCCAAGAAGCAACTCTTCTCTTCTATACTCCCCCAATGACCAGCTATGAGGTCCGCACACTTGTGGAGATAATAGCGGACGACGATAGCCCTTACAAGAGGTTCCTGAACGCTTTCCACGACATATTCCATAAACCACATAGTGGGAGAAGCAATTATCCCGCTCTCTTGTTTAGGATCAAGGAGATATACGATAATTCACCGACGAGAAAGGGCTTTGGGAAGAAAATGTATCCTTAACCTGTTACCTCGTTTTTCTCGAAGTACTCTATAACGTCTAGGAAGTTCAGGAGGGCTCCCTTAAGGCTCGGGAGGATCTCCTTCAGGAACTCTTTTCCCTGTTTTGTTACCTCGTATCTCTTCCTCCTATCCCCCTCTTCTGATACCTCTTTGATTAATCCTCTCTTCTTAAGGAGGAATAGGAGGGGATAAATAGTGCCTGGACCCGGAGTTAAGAGTCCATTACTGATCTTTGCTATGAGCTTCATGAGCTCGTAGCCATGAGGCCGGTATTTATATATTATAAAAAGAATTACTGCTCTACTTATTCGTGTCAATTTCACTCGATTTCCACCTCCTCGAATAGGGCCACCACGCCGCCCTGCCAAGCAATGCCAGCAGGGCCGGGGTTAATGCTATTGCAGACATTATTGTTATCGTTAGTATGCCCACGGATAAAGCTATCCCGATCTCCTTGATTCCCCAACTACTCCCCAGTATTAGTGATGCATATGTTGCTGTCACTATGCTTCCAAGACCGATAACGAGGTGGCTTACGGCTCTTATAGAACGGTATGCTGCCCCGTACGGGTCTTTTCCTCTTGTATTGTCAAGTTCTTCGCGGAACCTGTTCATGTAGAAGCTGTTGTAATCCATACCCACCCCTAGCACTGCTGGGAATAACATTAATGGTAAGAACCATAGCGCCTGAGTACCATATAATCCTGGTATGAGTGATGCCGTTGTCACGCCAATCATGTATCCTGCCGTGATAGTTATCATTGCTATGATGCCCGCCCATATACTGGCGAAGCTGAGGGTCATTGCAAGCCACATCAACGCTATGCCGACCGGGAATATCCTATGCCAAAAGTCCTGGTTTAGCATCTTCTCTATCTCGACATCGATAACTGAGAGCCCTCCCACAAGTAGCTTCTTAAACACTGGATTATGGTAGCTGTGCACAACATAGATTATCTTCTTGGTGAGCTCTATTCCTTCCCTGCTCTCAGGGCTCGGCTTCATGATTACTTCTAGCATGAATGTCTTGTTGTCGCTGGCGACATAGTATGTCTTCTGTCTGCCGCCCGGATTCTGCGGTCCATAAACAGCCTCAACACCTGGTATCCTGCTTATAACTGAGGCAAGATCCCTCAGTGCATTTAGGGTCTTGTTGCTGAACACGTTATCGTTGGCTACACCTACAACGTAGACGGGTAATAGTTCGCCCATAGGCATTATGTTTTCAAGCTTGATATAGGTCTCGTATCCCGGCGCGCCAGCTGGCAGGAACATACTGTAGTCGTGGCTACCATTAAATGTGGCTAGACCATATGCTCCAACACCCATGATGATAAGCGATACAAGGATCAGGCCGGCAGCTCTACGCCTATTGATCTTGAAGCCACCCCAGTGTGCTCCTCCCTTTTCGGCCTTGTGGGGCCACCAGAACCACCTTTTATCGCCGAACAACGCAAGTAGTGCCGGGGTAAGTGTTAGGCTGACGAGTAAAACTGCTAGGACTGCAAACGGTATTGTCTGGCCTATGCTCGAGAGAAGTGGGAAGTCCCATGCTAGGAGCATTACAGCGAACCCAATGATATCTGTGCTGGCGGCAGCCATGATCGCTGGCAGAGTCTGCTTGATCGCTATCTTCGCGGCTTCTCTTTTGTCCCGTCTCGCTATCTCCTCCTTGAACCTCAGCACTATGTAGCTGCTATAATCCATTCCGAGTCCGAAGGCGGTTGTTATCATCAGCATTCTACTCCATGACGTGACGGTTATGATTCCGAGTGAGCCGAGCAGATAGATTATCGCTAGACTCAATAGGATCGCCATGCCGATGCCTATGAAGGGCAGGCCCGCCGAAATTACGCCGCCGATGATTATTAGTGCTATGATGAACGGCGCGATCATCGATACCCTGTTGACAGTAGCTATGTCTTTCTCGCTCGCATCCTTCATCTCCTTAACCAGTACATGGTCTCCTGTAACACCAATGTATGATGGTATATATCCCATAGCCCATAAGGTCTCATTCGCTACCTTTTCTGCTTTTATGGCGTTACTATATAGTTGGTTCAGCTTATCACCCCTAGGATCTATAAGTACGATGAATGATCTACCGTCGGGGCTTATCAATGTCTTGTTAAAAGCCTCTAATACCTTCTCTAGTATTGTCTGATTGATCTGTGTCATTAGTGCAGAATAGATTGGCCCAGGGTTTTTCTCATTAATAGCCTCGATAATAGCTGGCTCAATTGACGTTCTACTGATGTTGCTCGGTAGGAGAGACAATGTCTCTTCAATAATTGCTTGTTTCGGAGGCTCAGCATCACCTATTATTTTAACGATCATGTCTTTTATGATAGTCTTGTTAAAACCATTAGTGCTTGTCGTAGAGAACTTATCGGAGTAGATCTCATATAGGATGAGAGCTATGTCTCTGCTGGTCAGGTTCTCAGGGTATTCGAGCACTAATAGCATTAGTTTTCTCTGATCAATATTTTTGATTAGAGATATTTGCGAATTACTTGTTGTACCAAGTATTTTCCCTAGCATTAGGGCGTCGCTGGCAATGTATTCATCCGGGTGCTTGGGATAAGTGTTGTTAATTATACTATTGACTATTGCTGACTCATTGATTATCTCGACGAGTCTAACCGGATTAGATATGTCTCCCTCTTTGTACGCAATATATGCTATCGGTGTTCCTAGGAGAAGCTTCCAAGCCTCTGTCTCTGTAATGTTGCCGTACCATGTGCCCGTGATTATGTATTTTATTAGTGGCTCGGGGACCATTTTGAGCATGGCATTGCCTCCCATGGCTCCGAATAACTTGTTAACCAGCTCCATGAATCCCTGCAGGCTCATTCTACCCTTGTTCTCCATGATTGTGCCAGCAATTATTGTAGCTAGGAGCTTGTCGCCTGTTTTCTCTGCTAGTTTCTCCTCAAGCAGAGCCTCAGCTATTACTGGGATGTAGTCTTGTCCCAGAGTGATTGTTTGTCCAATGATTTCTGACGACAGACCACTGATCCTTGATAGTGTCTCTACTGATGCTCTGTAGGCGATATAGGGGTTATACTCGATAATGCCTTCTGCTCTTGGATCGTATGAGAGTATGGTTTCCAGTACTAGTTTTGACATGTTCATAGGCATGTCTATGTTGCTAAATGTTATCGTGAGAGCTTTGAGTGCTGGCTCCCTGACCGGCCCTTCCTTGTACAGGGTTTCAAGGTAGGCTCTGATTGCCTCTCTTGGTAGTCTCCCGTTCGTCTGATTAGCGATCACGGGCTCAATAATACTGACCACGGCTTCAGAGAGCTTGTTGTACCCTGGTTTTTCTCCTAGCTTATAAGCAGCAATTGTTGCTGCCTCGATAAGCGGCTTCTCTTTTTCACTAATAATTCCTAATCTGACAAGTAGGTCAGAGTATTCCTTCGCAAAGCCCGTGACGCTTATTGGTAATGCATACTTATGGGCATCCATAATGGTTTTTATCGTTAGTAACTGTGCTTTCACCGGCTCTATAGCGTAGAGTGGCGCGAGGCTTGTAATGTTTTCTCGTTTGAGCATATTATATGTGTAATTGTAGAGGCTTGGCGAGTAGCTGTCGATAAATAGCTCGGCCACGGCTTTATCTTCCGGACCTAATGATGCCCCGGCCTCTTCTAGTAGCATCTTTGATGCAAGCACGTAGAGGTCTTGGAGTGTGAGATTTGCGGGGTTTCTATATGCTTTCACTACTATATAGTATACACCAGCTATCAATTCGGGACTGATTTTCGGAGGTACATCTTTGGTTAGATTAAGTACTATCATGATGTCTGCTTGGCTAAGCCCCTGTGTAAAAGCAGTTGTATGGTATCTTAACAGGTAGTATATCCTTATGGTGTTAAATACTGCTGCATCATATGTTGTGCTCATGTTGTAGATGAGTTTGTTAAGCCCTGTTATCGTCTTATTGAGCATGATCATTGACGCATATATTCTGGGCTCCTCCATGTATAGTTCGTGGTAGAGGGTGTCGCCCATTACGAGCGCTTTTCTTATCTCGGGGTAGTATGCCAGGAGTTTCTCGAGTCCTTTAATAATCGCCTTGTATCCGACGCAGGACTCATTATAGGCTTGCTTAAGCATGGTTAGGTTGGCTAGGAGCTGTTTTGTCCTTTCTCTTATCATTGTCCTGTTATCATATAGTTGATCAGCTGTTTCTCTTAACATGTGGAGTTGTTTAGACAACATCTCAATGCCGTGTATGATCTCATATCTATGGCTGTAGAGTTGGCTCAACATGATATAAGACTCGTTCACTCCCTCGAAGATCTTCTTCGCAGTATCATTTATTTTCGGCATGGCATCAGCTATTGCCTCATTAGCTACACGGAAGGGGCTCACATAGTCTTTAACATATGGTTTAATCCTTTCATGGAACACGTTGTCCCAGCTCAGTAGTCCCGTGTCATCAGTGTTTACACCAGATACTAGTATGACGTCGTAGGCTATTGCAGCCATCCCGTTTGCCGTTGATCCCCTTATTTTGGCTAGTAGATTATTCGCTTGTATGGCCTCCGTGCCATTCGGGAGCATTCTCTGGGCGTTGAACTCCGTTATTTTATTCAAATTAGTTGTGGCTGGTGCGGATATCAGGGCTATGATTATCCATATGACTAGTATTATTCCGGCATGTTTCACTATTGTATCCATAATTCTCATGATATATCGCCTCATGATATATCGAAATTTGATATAGTATTTTGGCCTTATAAAACTGATTCTCGACATATGAGATCAAGCTTATCAACAACGCTCCACAACCACTACAAGTAAGGGAGAATCAGGCTCCACAGCCTCCCTATTATAGAATCAACAAACAAAGGAGTATACTGGTGGTATGGATGGCCGAGTATAGGGAAGACGAGAAGATCGAGAAGAGGATAAGAGCGCTCAGCCACTGGGCCAGAAGGAGAATAATACTATTGTTAGGCGAGAAAGGCCCGATGACATATAGTGAGCTAATGAAAAACGTTGGAATAGAGGACAGCGGGACCTTTGCCTTTCATCTACGAAGCCTGGGAGACCTAGTCGAGAAAATTGATGATGGAAGATACAGGCTGACAAGCGAGGGAGAAGGAGTCTACAAGGCGTTGAAGTACCTGTTATCAGGCGAGGAGACCAATGCACGAAAAGAACCCCCGTCTAAGAAAAGAGAACTGCCACCTATTATAATCGGTGATATGGGAAAATGTTATATCACTAAAGAGATCGTTGATGAGGCATATAGTAGTGGAAGAGAGCTCATAGTCAAGGACTGTATTAAGGCCTACTTCGACAAAGACATTGATCCCGAGAAACTAAAACATGTTCTGAAAATGGTTAAAGACGTCATAATAGTCGAAGCGCCAAACAAGCTACAACCAATAATAATGATGAGAGGCCATGATGTCTTCTGGGTCAAGACCCTAGCCGGGAGGCATCCCCCGCCACCTGATATAGGGCTTGTGATAGAGGATATAGTGAACAAGATCGTGGATGCCGCGATGCTGGGCGGCGCCAAGCTTGTATCCGCTCTTCAGAAGCTCCCACGCATAGCTACGAAGGAGATATCCGTCAATATAGTGAAGATCTTCACGGGCGACCACTACGACCTAGAGATGAAGATAGATTCGTCGAGCATCAGCGTTAGGCAGGAGGGTGGAGGAATAGTCGTTGAGGGGAAGACTAAGGAGGAGGGAATGCCTAGGTTAAAGATAGGCAGCGATAATATCTACATGGACATAGAGAACTCGGGTCTTAAAGTAAAGCTTCCATCTCTCCCTATAACAAGCCTACGCCTCTACGCCGATTCATCGAGTATAAAGCTCAACCTCAACAAGCTTGTTGGTCCATCGGAAGTCGTGATGGACAGCTGTAATGCAAGGATAATGTTCAAGACCGAGGATAAGCTATCGACGACTCTGGACATAGACAGTAGCAACGTATTGTTAGACCTTGACCTCTCAGCCGGGCATAAGCACGAAATAGAGCTCAAAACGGACTCGTCGAACATAAGACTAGTGCTCCGTATACCTCGTGGGATGCAGATCTACACTCTCACCAGCATAGACTCAAGCGTGTTCTCCGGCAACAAACCAATAACAGTCGGTGTTCCCGGGGACGCTGATAACTGTGTAGTGTTGAAGATAAGGTCTGATTCAAGCATTATAAAGTACGAGGTAATAGAGAAATAATGGGCAGTGATGAGGGCATCCTAGGCCGAGAAGAGTGAGGAGGAACCCCTGGCTGATCATACTAATAACGCGCTATACTTGTACCTGCTTGTTTTTTCGTTCTCTCCGGGTTTTCTCAGCACATATAGTTTCTCGTGGTATATGAGGAGGAAATCCCTACTCCTAAGCCTGTTCCAGACTTCCCTAGTTGTCTTCATTTTATGTTGTATCTTGATTATCTCTTCTTTGAGGATGAAACCTGGTTCTAGGAGTTTATTGAGGACGTAATGAGAAATTGGCACATAGTGCTTGTGCCTACGTGTGTCACCGATCAGGAAGGCTGCATACTTTCCTGGTTTTAAGACGCGGTATGTTTCACGGGCTATTTCTCCGATGGCTTTGAGATAGTCTTCGAGGCGACGCAGGCCAGATAGATCTCCTTTGACAGGTTTGTCGCCACTATATCTTATTATATTGTAGTAGGGGGGATGGGTGGCTACGAGATCTATTGAGGATGAAGGGATTTTGTCGAGCCTACAGGCATTACCCAAGTATATCCTTGCCCATGTCCGCATATAGTTCTCCGCAGCCCTCCTCTCCACCCCATCGAGTTTGTCGATGTTCTCCTCGATGTACTCTTCGATGAGTCTCAGCCTAAAGAGGGTTAGGACTAAGCTGTCCATCCTTATATCGACGCCTATACAGTTTCTCCCTAGGAGCCTAGCTTCAATACATGTGGTGCCTCCACCCACCATTTGATCGAGGACAATCTCGCCAGGAGAACTGTACATCCCTATTAAGGCATGTGGTATCTGGGGTGCCCAGTTACCACGATAATTGCTTCTATGAGAAGCCCATCGTCCCCTCTTCGGAAAACTCCACACGGTAGTGCTAATATCTGTCAGTTCCTCGGGAGTCGGGGTCAGCCTCTTGATCTTAATAGGTTTTAGCATGACCTTCTTACCCTCTATGACCACGTAGTCTTTGTGCCTAAGATAATTTTCCAGGTCATCGTAAGTTAGGAGCCTCAACTAAGACACCACGATGTCACTAAGAGATACTATTCTTATACTTGGCATAGAAGAATATTGTTGTATATAAAAGCACCAGATTATATAGAAACATGCATGGCGTTGCAGGTTCTGTATAAATGTATTGTATTATATTTTTGTTTTCTCTGGGTTATGTTTTGTTTATATATTCAGTATTTTTGCAGATGTGCCGTCGCCATGATCGGATGTGAACGCCTCCCCGGCTGCTCGAGCTTCATTGGTCATCGGCTCATTTTTTCCTCCCCGATGACCAAGCACATAAAGAGATGAACCCTAGGGGAATGGGTAAGCCTCCTTGTCCTGGCTTCTATTCGCAGTTTTCATCGTGTAGTGCTCGGGCCTTAGAATCTCCACTAAGTACTCGAAGGCCTTGACTGGATCGCTATGAGCACCACAAGTATAGACATCTATGGTCGCGTATCTGTACTTGGGCCATGTATGTACTGCTATATGGCTCTCAAGGACCAGGGCGATAACGGATACTCCTCCCTTCTTTCCCCCGAACCTCCATGATTTGACGTCATAGAGCGTCATGTTCGCTATCTCGGCCGCCTTAACCACTGCGTCACGAAGTAGTTTCTCATCATATCCAGTCTTCTCATCAATGCCGTATAGGTCTCCAAATACGTGTTTACCAACCACGGAGTCCTTACCTCTCCCGAGACTCATTACATGATCCCCTCGAAAACCCATTTTAGATCAGGGTATTCCCCCCTCTTGATCCCCTCATCAACTAGGCCGTGCACGATCAATGGTAGCGCTATTGTGGCATCACAGTAGACAGTCCTCTTGTTGGGGCCGGGCATCGCTTTTCCCCAACTCACAGCCTCTTCGAGTGTCGCTCCGCTTAGTCCACCCCATTGTGGTGCATCAGTCGTTATCTGTACAACGTATTTTAATGGCTTATAATAGTCTTCGCCCTCCTCGTAGAGCTTCATGATCGTCTGTGCTACAGCTACAAGATTTACATAGTCCTTAGGAACACCTCCACCGATATATATCGCGCTTATGTTCTTGGATCTACGGCCGATCTCAACAATTTGCCTGAAATCCCTCATCATATCCACGCAGACACTCCTACCCTCGAGAGAGGCCGTTATACCCGCAATACCATATCCACTATCAACTAGAGCCGGCGAGAAGACCGGAACTCCTGCCCGATAAGCCGCGGAGATTATTGAGTCTATTCCATGATCGTCAAGGTATTCACCGAACAAGTAGAGGAACTCAGGGGTAGAATAGCAGGTGTCGCCGCGCAGGGATTCGATGAAGTCCTTGATCAGTGACTCCATTTCCCGGTATTCTAGCTCTGAAGCATACGTGTCGTAGAACCTGTCGATCTTATGCTTCAAGAGATCTTCGTCATCAACTAGTGGTGAGCCTTTATAGTATTTGTATCCCATTGCTTCGAGAATATCTTCCGAGATATTGGCCCCCGTCGAGACCAGTACATCGACATACCTGTTCTCGACCAGCCATTTTACGAGCCTCCACATGCCGGCAGTGCTCAGCGAGCCAGCTAGGCCTAAGAATATAGTGTTCTTGAGCTCTCGGATCATTTTCTTGATGATCCTATAGGCTTCCCCGAGCGCTCTTCCCTGGAAAGCAGTGTCAGCCATGGCTTCCAATAGCTCTGATACGGTTTTCCTGCCGGGAACAATTGTCTTGACCGGTTCTACCAGGTAGGGGTCTCGGCCCAAACCATGTCACTCCATATTGTCTTCAACGATTAACGAGTCATTAATGGGATTTAGGATTATAGTTGACCATATACGGAGAAAAACAGGTGATGAGCCTCCATAGTTTCTTCTGCTTATATGATGATAAACGTGGCAATGCCTTGTTTTTAAATAGCATCATACATAGTAGAAAGTAGTGGTATGGCTAAATACAGTGATCCTTGATGGAGAAAGGAATAAGGAGTATGCTGGTTAACCTCCTGGTATCCCTCAAGGACATCTATACTTTCCGAGAACTAGAAGCAGTGACTGGTGTGCCCCAGAATAATCTCTGGAAATACGTCAGCCTATCAATGGTTCCTGAGGAGCCAACCGCTAAGAAGATCTATGAGGAAATAAGGAGTAAGAAGGTCATCGAGAAAGCCGTGGCATCGATGATACAGTATATTAGGATAGGCGAGGAGTGGAGGAGTTATTGGCGGACAGGATACTGTGACCTCGCGGGCTACCTCCTCTACGAGAAACTGCAGTTCTTGAAGCCCGACGCAATAGTGGTTTATCCAGAGAAGCTCATGGGGATAGGTATATCGTTGTCAAGGCTCTTAAAGAAGAAACTATGTGTCGCATCAAGCAACAAGCTCTGTAGATCACAGGTTTACGCTGTCGAGCACTTCATCGACGGGCATGGATACCCATCGCTAATATATCTTCCAAGAACGTGTCTCCCTAAGGGTAGCAAGACAGTCGTGCTTGTCGAGAACCCGGATAAACAAGTGGTTGAGGCTCTCAGTAGGCTCATACACTATAGGCTCCAAGCACGTATAACCGCGATAACAACCATCCTTGGATCAACGAGCGATCTGTATGGAACGCCAATGCCCGACAACCCCAAAATATTATCCCTCGAACAAATAGTTGGCTTTAACCAGTAGGGCCAGGTTTAAAAACACTACTGATGATATTGTCTCATCCACTACTACGTGATCATCATTGGCAAGTACCGGTCAATTATCATCACCGAGTGCGAGGATAAACAATATCCAACCAAACATACACAGATAGATGGCCGCCCAAACAATGGGTGGCGAGGGACTAGTCATGGCCAAAGGCAAGGGTAAGAAGGGTAGAAAACCCAAGCCAAAAGGTGAGGGTGAAGAACAGAAGCAATAAAGGAGTTCGTGTTCTCCTCATATATATTTATATAAGGTTTTTTGTGTCTCGACAATTCCTTGTTTAGTCTCAATAGATTCTATGTTCTCAAGTAATGTATTTATGTGGTAAAACATCGTCATAACGAAAACGGTGATATGTCACTTGGAGCCAGTGCTAACGATGATACTTCTCTTTGGCTTCATGGGCCTAGGCATGCTGGTGCATAGTGTTCTTGGCAAGTACAAGCTTGTCGACCAAGCTGTTCATTTGTTCAATAAGTTCATTTACTATATCCTCCTACCAGCAGTATACTTTGATATTTTCGCTCGGAGAGGGATAGTGGTTGCTGATCTATCGATAGCCATGACATGCCTCATATACATACTCGTAAGCTTCGCAGTACTCTTCAAAATCCCGACCCTGAAGGGAGAGCCGGAGGTACGTTATGGCTCGATAATAATCAGTACCTTCCAGAACAACGTGTTCCTTGGCTTCCCCGTGCTCCTGCTCCTCTACGGAAACATCGATGCGGCCGCAACCTATTCTCTCATAACGTTCATCTTCAACGTACTCGTCCCAGGACTAATTGGGAGAAGAGGCGAAAACCTCGTTGTAAAGATATTGAAGCTACCTATAATCTATGGTTTCGCTGGCGGTATACTGATCCACTACGGCGTCCCATCGATCTATCCTTACCTAGCACCAATTCTCACCCCAACACATAGCATGCTCAGCTACGGAGCAATATTCATACTCGGCTACACGATACCGTTGACCATGAAGTATATCTTTGTCTACAAGCCCCAGTTCCTAACAGTAACATTCTGGAGGTTCCTCGCATCCCCCCTGATCCACTATGCCCTCCTACACGTGTTTCCCATGCCGAGCCTCTACCAGGCAGAAATAATGGTTCTAAGCATAATGCCACCAGCGGTATTCAACACGGTGATCGCAAGAATCTATGGCTGGAAACCCGAGTTTACCGCGAGCACAACCTTCGTGCTGACCATGGCGAGCATGGCGATAGTAGTCGGGATCCTATTCTTGGGAGGATAGTAGTGCAGAGACTCTTTCTCTAAGCCTACAGAAGCCGCATGGATCGGTGCTTGAGGGGTACCCGCACACGCTACAACTCTTAAGCTTCTTCTCAGGAGCCCTTATCCTCGGTATGAGCTTATCCACGATGTTTCGGGCCATCAATATGGCTAGGCCAGGGTGTTTCTTATCAGCGGCTAGAACGGCGTCTCTAAGCTCGACATTAATCGATGACTCACCGGCTCTGAATGGACACTGTCCCCCCACGATCTCTGCATCGACGGCCTCGACATACCATTTATTCTCAACACCATACATGAAGAGGATAGGCTTCCCCCTAGCCACGAGATTTCCTGAGCCCTCCACGTAGGGCTTGAGCTTGACCAGGTCTTCTATCCTGCCAGAGACGATGCTTGACAGAGTGAAGCCAATCATATCGTCAAGGTTATGGCCTGTCAGTACAAGATCGTAGCCGTGCTCATAAGCGTATCTGTTCATTAAGTACCTCTTGACCATGCCACAAATGCTGCATACAGGCCTCCTTATCCTCCTCGCCCTGACCAGGCGGTATACATCCTCCATGGTGAAACCATAATCAGAGAGCCGAGCTACTTCCACCTCTATGTCTAGGCGCCCAGCATTCTTCTCGACGATCCTCAATGATTCTCGGCTATAGCCAGGAATGCCCAAGTCTATGAAGAGAGCATGGTAATATAGTCCGCTATCACCTAGTAGCTTTGAAATACTATATAGAAGCGCCACACTATCTTTCCCCCCGCTAACAGCTACCAGCACTTTGCGGTGGCCACGTGGAAAATACTTCTCCCAGACCCTCCGGACACGCTTATCATAGTACTCTATGAAGTGGTCGTGGCAAAACCAAGCGTTAGCCCATGGCACCCAGTACTCTGCTTCTCGGCCACATACTCTGCACTTACCTCTAGGCATACTTATCAATCCCATGGATACATGTTTCTTCATGATTACCATTATAAGGGGAGCATGTCTAGAGAATAACGATAGCCCGTAATAACTTGTCTGCCGCGGTGCAGGAACATTGGATGATCAATCGATTATTGCTAAGGCAGGATTACCTGTTATGGAGGGGCATGTTGCCAGCATACTGAACGAGAAGCTCCTAGCAGGGATGTATGCCTCCTACCTCTCGAAGTTCGGCGTCGTCTTGATGGATATAAGACGAGCGGTCGACAAGTACAGGGACATTATAGATGAGATAATATCACGGCAGGGAGATAGGAAGGTTTTCGACCCGGCCAAGACCCCAGGAGTATTCGTTTACGTTCCCCGGGGAACAAGAATAGAGACGCCCATCTATGCCTGCTTTCTGCTTGGCGAGAAGGGATTCTACCAGCGGATAATAAATGTGATAAAGATCGAGGATGGGGCCGAGATAACGCTTGCAAAGGGATGTGCGGCCTTGGTCCCGACAGGGGCACATAAGGCTATGAGCCTCATAGAAATCGGCGACAACGCCAGGTTCACGAGCATAATGATCCATAATTGGAGACCAGGAATAGATGTTTCCAGCGCCACCTATGCCCGAGTAGGCAAGAACAGCTTCTACAGGAGCTACTATGTCAAAACAACACCTGTCAGGTCGATAGGTAGCTACGAGGAAGTCGAAGCAGAAGAGGCTACACGGATAGAAGTGCACAAGGCATCAACAGCTCCCCGCGACACAAGAGTAGCGTCAACAGCTGTGATCAATCTCAGGGGAAGGAACAGCAGCGGCCTAATCGTGACAAGAGGAGTCGTGGAGAGTGGTGGTTTCATGGTAAACGAGCTTAAAATGAATGCTCAAGCCAACAATGTCAAAGGCCACATGGAGTGTATGGGACTAGTACTGGGCGAAGGAGTGATGAGGACGCTCCCAGTCCTCGAGACGAGCGTCGAAAACGCAACACTAACCCACGAGGCCAGCATAGGGAGAATAGGAGGTGAACAATTGTTTTACTTGATGACACGAGGCTTGACAGAGGAAGAGGCAGTAAGGCTCATAGTGGGAGGATTCCTGAGGGGCGCAATGGAGGGATTACCGCCGCAGGTTAAAAGCTACATGGATAGAATCATCAATATGATGGCTGGAAAAATAGTTATGTGAGGCCATCCCTGTTGAACTGCAGGATCTATAGCTCTCCTGCTCTCCAGCCCAAAAACATAGCCTACACTGTTCTCTGCAGGCTAGACGACGATATAGAGACAATCAGGGACGCCCACCGCGTCGCGTTGAAGATATGGGAGTGGAACAAACAATTCCTAAAGGTATCCCCGCCCATATTCATTGAGAACGAGCCTATAGGGACAACCCACATGATCTACAGGTATAGGATGAGCGCTGACAAGCAGTACTTGTCCCTTAGAATAGTTTCCAGAGAGAAGCATGGAGAGATAGCAGTGGTAACCATACCCGAGGCCCTAGCCAATAAGATTAATGCTGAGCCCGAATCATATAGGCCGAGAACCGAGCCCACAGATTATGTTGGGCCCAAGGAGGAGCTGCCTCCGGGCCAGTACATTGTATCTTCCCCGATCATATACCGAATACTGGGGCAGCCATGCCTAGACTGTAGTGACACGGGCATAATCATAGCGGGCCTTGTAGAGAAGCCGTTACAGCTAGGCCCCGAAGACCTCGAACGATACCCGCAGAAGACAATAAAGGCGGACCTCCATTGTGTGACCGGCTGGACTGTGAAGAACATTGAGTGGAGAGGAGTGCCTCTGAAACATGTCTTGGATGATGCAAGGGTCAGGCCGGATGCGAGATATGGTCTTGTATATGGTCTCGATGGGTATTCAGCCATAATATCGCTCCCGTACCTGCTTGATGAACAGGCTCTTCTTGCAACCCATATGAAGGGAGAGCCAATAGCTCCCGAGCATGGTGGCCCGGTAAGGCTGGTTGTCCCGGCCCTTTATGGCTGGAAGAGTGTGAAATGGGTCTCAAGGATACTTCTCCTTGATAGGTACTTGGATGGTTTCTGGGAGAGCCTTGGCTACCATGAGCGTGGCAGTCCCTGGCTTGAAGAGCGTTTTAAAAAGCCGTGGTAATCCTATTAACTAGTTTGGCTAAGGATTAGTGCTCTTTCTTAAAATGGTTCTAACAATAATATATTCCTGAGGTGTGCTTATTTGGTAGGCTCTATAATGATAAGGAATGCCAAAATATGGATCGGCGACGGCTTTACCGAGGCTAATATTCTTGTCGAGGACGGCATTATCGCGGGTATTTCTAAGAAACAATTCAAGAACGTTGACATTATATTGGATGCTTATGGCCAGCCCGTCATTCCTGGAGGAATAGATATCCATGCACACGTCTATGACCCAGAGTACACTATTAATGAGGACTGGGAGTCCGGGACACTCGCGGCGGCCTTCGGCTCGGTCACCACGGTCTACGATATGCCGTTACGTGTCAATGTGGATAACCCGAAGATACTCAAGGAGAAGATAGAGGCGGGGAAGAAGAATGCCTACATCAACTTCGGGATACATGCGGGCTTCATGACCGAGAACAACTATAGCATGATACCCGAGCTCGCCGAGAAAGGCGTTAAAGGCTTCAAGGTATTCACCTGCAGGCCATTCATGGCCAGTGATAAGGCTCTCGTAAGAATACTGGAGCTGGTGAGAGATGTTGATGGAGTGGTTCTCGCACACAGCGAGGATGACGCGCTGATAGATTATGGTGAGTCGAAACACAAGGATCTAGACGATATTGTCGCATATCATATGAGCAGGAGTGATAACGCTGAAGCCGCAGCGATCATGAGGCTCGGATACTATGCTAGGGAGACTAAGGGTCCTCTACACATATGCCATATAAGTAGCAAGGAGGGAGTGGATGCAGTCAGGTATCTCAGGAGCCGTGGAGTCAAATTAACAGTAGAGGTCTGCCCCCACCATCTACACTTCACCCGCGACGATTCCGCAAAGTACGGTCCATACCTGAAGCTAGCACCAACACTCAAGACCGCGGAGGATAGAGAAGCTCTATGGCATGCACTAGCTGATGGTACGATAGATGCTTATGTGAGTGATAACGCGCCCGCCCCCAGGATTGATAAGGAGAAGAATGTATGGCGTGCATGGGGAGGCATCCCGACACTAGAGATCATGGGCCCCTATCTCTTTACCTACGGTGTCCTCAAGGGTAGGATCAGTTTTGGGAGGTTCGTAGAGGTTTTCAGCGCGAACCCGGCCCAGATCATGGGAATATATCCCCGCAAAGGAGCACTCGCCGTGGGCGCGGATGCTGACCTAGTCGTGCTCGAGACACGTGTTGCCAGGAAGATATCTGCCTCAGAGCACCACCATAAGGTCGACTGGACACCATGGGAGAAAATGGAGCTTTATGGATATCCGCTACACCTGCTTGTCAATGGTGAAGTCGTGATCAAAGAGAGAAATCTTGTGGCCAATAAGGGTCTGGGTAAATATATTGATAAACGCTACGCTAGATCGTGAAGATTATGCAGGAGTATTTCGGCTATAGAGTATATAGAGTAAGACTATAGGATCTATGTTTTCTTTGCTCTTCTACCTCTTCTTTAATTAGGTACTGGACGACATGATAGATAAAACTGAAGGACGTATGTTCGAGGATATCTGATATGAGGATTTATCCGGAGTGTATACCATGTATACTTGGCGTAAGGATCAAGGAGATGATCGGTGCGGGCAGAAGGGATAGGAGAATAGCCTTAGAGCTGATGGAGTATTTCGCCGAGATACTGCGTAAAGGGATTGATGAGGGGACAATTGTTTCTTCAATGCTATATAACTGGTTGATCGAGAGAGTGCCTGAGGTTGTGAAGTATTATAAGAAACTAAAGCTTGAAATGATCAACCATGCGATGGAATCGCTGCCCGTATATGAGGGGTTGCTAGAAGGTCTGGAGGGATACGATGAGTTCAGAATGGCAGTGAAGATAGCGGCTCTCGGAAATCTCTTCGACACAGGCGTAATGGAGCACGAGGCACCGGAGCATCTGAGTATAGAAGATATCTTGCAGACGAGGATAAGCATGGATCACACCAAAAAGCTCTACAGCCTAGTTAAGAACGGCGGCCTAACCATAATGTACTTACTGGATAATGCTAGCGAAGCCGTTCTCGACACCATATTCATGGATCTTCTAAGGAGGTATGGGAACAAGGTCATAGCCGTTGCTAAGGAGGAGCCGGGATTCCAGAATGACCTGACTATCGATGATGCTATATACGCTGGAATAAACCGTGCAGCCGACGAGCTCATTTCTACAGGCTCTAATTCCTCATCAATATTCATCGACGAGATCAGCGAGGAGTTCATGGACAGGCTTAAACGGTCAGACCTCATCATAGCTAAGGGGATGGCTCACTTCGAGTACATATCTAGTGTCAAAAACAAGATCCCGATTAAGACTATATCCTACATCCTCGTACCCAAGTGCAGACCAGTAGCAGTAGCAGCGGGTGGAGCTAAGGGCACGATAGTTGTCAGGATGTCGAGTGGCGGTACATTATGAGCAGCCCTGTTTTCGGCCCTGTTCCCTCGAGAAGGCTTGGCAGAAGCCTTGGAGTAAACAACGTTACAGGTAAGACCTGCACCTACAACTGTGTCTACTGTCAGGCGGGAAGAACGGAGGATCTAACGATCCGTAGGAGGAGATTCTATGACCCGGAATGGCTTATAGACCAGGTGCTCAGGAGGGTGGATGAGCTCGAGAAGCAGGGCGAGAAAATAGATTATGTCACCTTCGTTCCTAATGGAGAGCCATCCTTAGATATAAATGTTGGTCGTGAAGCCTCCGCTATCAAGGAGGCCGGACTCAGAGTAGCGATCATAAGTAATGGTAGTCTCTTATGGATGGATGATGTAAGAAGTGATCTGGGAGTATTTGATCTTGTCTCTGTTAAACTCGACGCTGTAACCCCCCGATTATGGAGAATCATAAACAGGCCCTATCTACACCTATCAATCAAAGAGATCATCAATGGGATGAAAGCATTCTCAGAAACTTTTAGCGGAGAACTATTGACCGAGACCATGCTAATTAATAACATTGACTACGCGATAGAGGCTAAACTCCTAGCGGAGACAATAGCTTCCCTCAGGCCAAGCAGGGTATACATCATGGTACCGGTAAGGCCGCCCGCCGAGCAGTATGTTGAGCCTCCTAGTACCAAGACTGTGCTAAGTGTTTATGAAAGGTTCAGGGAGAGGATCGGTGATAAGGTTTATTACTTAACGGATCCGGAGGAGGGCTCTTTTACTGCTCTAGGTAGCGCTGAGAGAGAGGTTTTATCAATTATATCGGTGCATCCCCTTAGGCTTGACCAGGTAGTCGAGATCCTTGAGAAGCGTGGTGCAGGTATGGATGTTGTCGATAAACTGGTCTCAAAGGGATTAGCGACTATCATCGAATACATGGGTAGAAAATATCTGGTTAGAAGATCAAGGTGATATATTGTATTGCCTTATTCTCTACACTCTATTCCCAGTATGTTTCTCATTTTCTCCACTACTTTTTCAAATGCATCGGGCCTGAACAATTGCATTAGAGACTCATAGGTTATCTCACCCTTATCTTCGGGTACGAGGTACCCCGTATACTCGTTCGTGTATCCTATAAGCATCACCTCATCGTACCCGGTCGTGCCGCGTAGCAGTAGGGACGCCATGCTATCTATTTCGCCGGGCCAAGTCACCATTCCCAGCACATTATCAATACTTATAGCTGTGAGGATTATCCCTATGTCTCCGATGTTTTTCAGCATGTGTGAGAACCCCTTGATAGCCCTAATTGCTTCCAGTTGGGCTCCTAGGGCCCTGCGTTTCCCGGGCTCCCTTGTTTCCTTTAGTTTGAGCTTTATCGAGGTTTCTATGAGCACTGCTAGTCTTAGTAGTTCGTCATGGTTTCTAGCCTCCAGGTCGACCCTGTCAATACATACTCTCATATCATCGAAGACGAGCTCTTTCTTTCTACCTAGGACCATGGCGTCAATGATCTGTTCCGCCGCGAGCCGGCCCAGTCTCTCTGCTTCTTCGAAGCTCTGGCTCCTTCTCGTGAATCTCGTCGAGATATTGGCTGCTGCTCCGTTGAGATATATTGTCTTATAGCCCGTGAGTTCCTCTACCCTGTCCTGTAGAGCGCCTACTAAGTCCCTTGTTACGTAGAGGTTGTCTGGGCCTAGGACGGTAGGATGAACCGGGTAGTTTATGACTAGTACTTTTTTACTCCTCATGTCTAGGCCTAGAATCACGGCTTTCTGGTCGATCTTTTTCCTCGGCGTGTTCCTGTCGGTGGCGACTCCTCTTATCACTGTAGAGGTAAACCATGCATGGACGGGCTCGGCCGTCGAGACTGCTTCCTCTAGGGCTTCCCCGATTCTCTCCATGACGTAGTCGTAGTAGTCTCTACGGAATTCCCCCATCCCTATCCTGTGAAGAGGATCACGGTAAATTGTTGATGGCGCTGAGTGAGTGTGTGAAGCAGCTAGTACCAAGTGGTTTTTGCCTAGGATCTTCTCGGCCCTCCTCCTGGTGTCCATGTATATGTTCTTGTCTATGCAGAGCAGGTCGAGTTCCATTACGACCAGAGGGGGCCAGCCCCCGTCCAGGATAAGTGTTCGGACATAGATGTCGTCATGGACGCCCTTCATCGGCTTGTCTCGTACTATATAGCCCGCTAGATAGTGGTTGTTATCCCTGGGCGTTATTGTTTTCTCCGCATATCCAGCACTGATGCTCGTCAAGGCTGCTCCTCGTCAAAGGATATTGCTAGACATTCTAATATATAATGGCCTCCCGTAGGCTTAATATTATCCTGTACTAATCATCCAATGCTATAGAGGTGTATGCGGGATTGATTGAAGCGATGCTTGATGGCGTTAGAGCTGTATTATTTGATATGGATGGTACGATCATTGATAGTGTTGACAATATTGTTCGTTGCTGGGTATGGGCTTTCAGGCAGAAAGGCATACCTGTGACGCGGGAGCAGATATATGGCTATCTTGGCAGGACAGCTGATGATATAATGGCAAGGATCGCTTCTTCTGAGGAGGAGCGTGAACTATTGGCGGAAGTTTATAGGCTGGCTAGAGTTTGTGGAGAGAAGACATGGCGCAAAGACGTGAAGCTCTACCCTAGGGTCAAAGAGACTCTAAATTATCTCCGAAACAAGGGATATAGGCTCGGCCTCGTCACATCATCTCATGCCAATAGAACTCATGAGTTCCTCGAGTACTTCGGTATAAGAGAGTATTTCGACGTCATCCAGTGCTATGAGGAGGGAGCGCCTGGTAAGCCGGATCCATATTTGCTCCTGAGAGCCCTCGAGAAACTTAATGTAGAGCCCAGCCAAGCACTTTATGTTGGTGACTCCCTTGTCGATTGTCTGGCTGCGAAGAATGCTGGGATGAGATTCATACTTATCAAAAGACCTTGGGGCCCTGGAAACCCGGCAAGATGTAGGCCCGACGTCATGATAGATGAGATAAACGAGCTCAAGAACCTGTTATGATAGATTAGATTGAAGGTTACCGCCATAAAATAATTATTGTTCTAGCATCAAAACCTCTATCTTCGCCTATAGTGTCTCTCGATCATAACAATTATTGCTGGGCAGACTCTCCTGTCTTCCCACTTGCCTCCTCTTTCTCTTCGCCCTTCTTGATCTCTGCTTCGAGCTTCTTGAGCTCCTCCTCAAGCTCTTTCTCTATTTCCTCTATCGGCTTTGGCGGAGGGGTTGTTGCTAGAGTGTATCCTATCCATCCAAGCAATGCGAATGCCGCTGTCACTGCTACGGCTGCTGTTAGTTTGAGGAGCAATATGTCTATTCCCTTGAACATGGGGAGGAACAATAACGCGTTATAGACTATGATGACTATAACAGATACTGCGACGAGTCCGCCACCTACAACACGGTCGTTAACCATGAACACCACCAGAGAAGGATTTGGGTCATCATATTAAATAAACTCTACTTTAATCCCTATTACTGGTGTCCATGAAGAATATTATTAAAAAATTTGGTCCCCTAAGATAAACCATGGTATTTTTCTCTGACTAGTTGTATGGCGATGATGGATCATGGATCTCCGTGGTTTGAGCGGCAAGCTCTTGCTTAGGAGTGATTTTGAGAGGTATTTCCTGGTCTTCCTCATTGTGATTATTCCTCTTTATCCATTGGTATCCGTTCTTGCAAGTGCTTACTTGTTGTTCCTCCTACGTAGGAGGGATGTTTTTCACTCGGTGTTGTTGGGGGCTTCTATTGGATTAGGTCTTGCGGGTCTTGGCAGAGCCTCCATGATCATACTGGTTATCGATCTCCTACTCGATACAGTGTTTTCTAGGAGGTACTTGTTCTTCTTGGGGACGATTTTGTCGAGTCTTGTGACATATTATGTTCTTGGTTACACGATCGGTGTTCAGGGGTATATTGGCTGTTTAGCTCAATATGTCTCTCGGGGACAATATGAGCTCATGGGGATCCATATTGTCCTTCTATTCGTTGTCCTTGTACTAACGATCTTCAAGCATCCATGGTTCCACAGCTCAAGGATAGCCCGTTATTTTAACGAGAACCAGCAGGCCTTCCCGGCAATACTCTTCATGGCTTTGCTTGTGGCTGCGGCCATCTACCTTGCAGTAGGGAATGAGGCTTTGGCAAACAAGTTGGCGGAGCTCGGCTACTACAGTCTCGTGATCGCTGTGTCGCTTGCACTAGCTGGTCTGAGGGAGTCTTCACCAGGTGAGACTGAGGCCGGGGATAAAACTTAGTATTCTGAGGAGCGCTAGGCCGATCATTTCAAGTGATACAAGGATCCTCAGTCCCCTGCCCATTCTTGAGACCGTGTAGCCGGCTAGTAGTGGTAACGGTGTGTTCAGCAATAGTCTATAGTACATTATATTGTATGGTATGAGGGTAGTGATCAGGGAGAGGCCTGTTGCGACGAGTATGAGTGGATGAACCACAAAGACACCGGGCAGGGCTAAGATGTAGAACAACGTGTTATCCAGTGATCCACCAGTATAGAGTGTTGTGTAGAAGTGTAGGGCATCACCAAAACCCATTAGGCTCGAGGAATGAGACATTATCGCTACTACTCTTGCTGAGGAGTATAGTCCGAAAACCGCTGTTTTTAGGAGATCGAGGGGGACGGCCACGGCAAGGTATAGCGTTATCATCCTCCACTGCCAGCCCAGACTCTCTTTTCTCCTCCACGCCCTGATAGCCGTGGCTACCGCGTAGGCTCCGAGTATTATGGTGTATTGTGTCCATGTCCACTCGTGGAGGAGCATCGTTGTGCCTAGGAGGGCCAGGCCCACGGCACACATGGTCTTCTCCTCGCCTAGGATCATTGATAATGCTATGAATGTTATTGATAATGTGAATAGATCTGCCTGGAACCCTCCATAAGCGTAGCTCGTGAGGATCGGAGATGATGCAGCCATGAGAGCGGCATAGCCCGCGATTCTCTTATTTATTGCTCTTCTCGCTAAGAGATATGTTGACAACGTATATAGGGGAAATAGGATGATATCTTGTAGGGCTGATACTGTTGATGGGCTTGCACCACTGATTATCATGGCGGTGTAGAGCAACAGTATGTAAAGTGGTCTGTCACTATGGGCTAGCATGACCTGGCCTACACCGTTTTGGAGTGCCTCCTTTAACCAGTTATAATAGTATATGTAATCTGTAGTGATCGGCCTCCCGACTGGGTTGATGCTGGGGATGAACGGCATAACCCCTAGGAATAGGGAGAGGGAGAGCGAAAACAACAGGAGGAGCTTTCCTCTGTCCCTGGCTCTCCCGGGCCATATATGTCCGTGTAGCCAGCCATGTATTTTCCTAGGAAGCGCGTCTAGGCCTAGTGTACGGGCGAGCACTAGGTATAGTGATATTAGGGCTGTGGCGGTGATACTCGCCGGGATCAGGGGCCAAGAATAATAGTTTATTATTAGATCGAGCCAGACCGGAGTTGTGGCTATAGGATAGTAGCCGGTAGTTATTCTTGATAGGACGTAGAATACCTTATATGCTCCTAATCCGCCGAGCAAACCTGTTATGCCATACGTTACTGGTGTCGATCCCCATATTCTGATTGCTTGGAGCGAGTAGATGAGCATTGTGATCCATGCCATAATATATGCTAGTAGAACGTGCTGAGTATACACCATTATGAGGCCGGCTAAGCCTGTGGGGAGCAATGTGAGCACGCGGTTTTTCTTTACGAGGAGCAGTGAAGCCGACAACAGGAGTATTATCGTTATGCATATATCTAGTGATGAGCTCCCCGTGTAGCTATACGGCTCCATGACCAGGTAGGTGACCCGTCCAATAGTTATCCATGGGTGTACATTTGTAACTGAGGGTGTTGTATCTACTAGTATAGCTGTCGCTATACCGATCGCCAGCGCTAATAATACTTGCTTTATATCTTTTTCCATAGTGCATCCTCTGACAACATATGATATCTACCAACAAATTGGCCGGGCTATTGACATAACATTTTTATTATATTCTCTATGAATTATTTTTTGGTACGATTTATTTGATCATGTAGCATATAACACTGTAATAGGTGAGCTAAATCTATGAACAGAGACATAATTGCAGCAATTATCATTATTGGAGTAGTAGTGGCTGCCGTAGTAATACCATCACTGATAGGTAATACCCCCAGGCTACTAGCAGCCGTGACTCCTAGCAACGATGATTACTATTATTATGTGACAACAACTGTAACAACACCCGTGACAACAACAGTTACGACGACAATGACCAGTACTGCCACCTCTACTGTAACAACAACGGCAACCAATACCACCACAACAACTGTGACCAGCACCGTTACTTCGACTCAGACAGTAACAGAGACCACTACAACCACAACTACAGAGACAAATACTGTGACCGAGACAACAACTACCACTGTGACCAAGACAATTACAAGCACAGCGACGAGCACTGTAACCCAGACAACTACTAGCCCAACTACTGTGACGAAGACCATAACATCTACGGCTACGAAGACTGTCCCGACAACTGTGACAGAGACAAAAACTAAGACTACCACTACGACCCTGCCGACAACAATTACTAGTATGTCCACCAAAACAGTCACGAGCACGTCCACAACGACAGCCTATAAGACCGTGACAAGCTACAAGCCGACAACAATCACCAAGACCAGTCCAACCACAGTTACTAAGACGGTCACACAAGCTAATACGGCGATGATAGCGGCTGTAGGAATAGTACTGCTGATAATAGGCCTGGCAGTAGGATATTTCGTAAAGAAGCGCTGATGGTTGCAGAAACCCAAAACCGCGTATTATCTCTTGGAACCTACTTTAGGGAGCTTATGGGGCCTGATAGTGAAGCATGGAGAGTACCAATGGAGCTGTGTAAGCAATGGATATTAGCGTTCGGGAATCATTGAGGGCAGGGACTTGGCTGTTTCTAGGAAGCATAACCGTGAGCTTTACGGGTCTTGTCTTCTGGCTTGTTATTAGCCGTTTATCGGGTGCTGGTAGTATTGGTGTGGCGTCGAGTGTTTTCAGCTCTGCTGCTATAGCTGGTGTGCTTGTGTCCGCGGGCGTTAATATCGGTGTCATGAGAGAAGTGGCGGCTAAGGGCCCTGGGGCTGTTCCACCGGGTCTTATGGCCGGTCTTGTTCTCGGAGCCGCGGCATCCCTATTGGTTATCCCGCTTTGCCTCTTACTGGGCTTTGGTGGTTGGCTCGTCTTATTGGCGAGCCTCTATGCGGGTCTTAATGTTGTCTTTGTTGTTTTGTTGGGTGTTCTTCAGGGACTTGCCATGTTCCGTAGAGTATTTCTTATCCAGGTTTTTTCATCATTTTCAAAGCTTATTGTTGGTATTGGCTCGGCTTTAATGGGCCTAGGTGCTTTGTCGGCCGTTACTGGCTTCACCCTCTATAGCATTGTTGGTGTTTTCTCAGGCCTTGCTCTTATCTCGCCCTTACTCCACCGTAGTTTCGACGCCAGGGTTTTCAGGGAAATCTTGAGGCTTGGCTATGCCAACTATCCCTTTGTGGCCTCCTCCCAGCTCGTCACGGCCTTGGCAGTGTATTTGTTCGCTTTTCTTACAGGTAGCCCTATTGATACTGGCCGCCTATACATATCTCTCATGGTAGCCGTAGCCGTATCTGGCCTAGCAGGATCAGTTGTGGCGGCTAGTCTACCCATAGGGACGAGAAGCCAGAGTGACCCCTATGGGGAGACCTACAGGCTTGCTTATGGTATAACCCTCCCAGTAGTTGTAGCAGTTATTCCCTTCTCCTCCCAGCTATTAGGCCTCGTAAACCACGACCTAATAGCAGCGGCCCCCGCCTTATCTCTGCTTCTCGCCTTCACTCCCAGCCTCGTAATGCTATCCACGATCCAGGCTCGGCTCAACAGGTATGGGAGGAAGAAGGATCTTTCACTGTTGGGCCTGCTTAGATTAGGTCTCCTCATACTCCTAGGAGTAGTCCTCTCGCGTATTGGAACTATAGGAGTAGCAATAGCTTACACGTTATCGACACTTATACCTACCATAGCCGGGCTAAAACTAGTTCCAGGCGCAGCCAAGACATACATGGCATATCAAGCTGCACCAATTATTCCGCTCGCACTAACAACCTTGGGGGCACCACCAGTTCCAGCATCAGCCTTAGCTTTGGCTACAACCCTCATAGCACAATACTTGACCAGGACGATGATCCCCAGAGACTACATTACAACGATTAATGAGATCATAAACGTGACCCGTTTGATCAATCCGCGAGGGAAGTGAGCAACTTCTACTAATATCATGAAAGACCTTTTTATCACCGCTTTAATGAATCGGATCCGTCAAGATTACCTTGCTATAGCATCGGGTCTTCCCACCTATTGAAAAGTTCAGACATATAGTATGCTCAGTTCTTTTGACCTATTTTTATTGGTGTTCATATTATCCATGCAATATACATTTTGATTATACGTTGTCTATATTATTTCACGCAAGAACATCAGTACTGGAAATATTTGTTGATACACTGTAAATCATCGGTAACCACAACAATTTTGAAAACTGATGATTTGGCTCCATGTATAAATAGACAGGCTTAATTTTCCCTGATACAAAGTATTACTTGGTGAAAGAATTGAAGCTTTACTCCTCCTTGGATGAGCTTCACAGGATAGCTAGGAGACACCTTGAACATGCTTATGGTAATGGGTTCAAGAAGCACCGGATACATAACGCCGAGAAAATAGGGCGGCATACGGTGATCAGAGTAAAAACACATTTACGCAGAGATGGCCGGGAACATCTCATTGAGATCTGGCTCAACGAGCACGGAGATCTCATAACAATCATTGAGAGAGATTAGAAACGTACAAACCAGGATCTCCCATATTCAATTTACATATTGATATTGAATAGTATTTTCTAATAGGGTGATAGTCCTGAGTATTTATCGTATAATACATTATGATTTAGACTTTATCTTTTTATTAATCTTTTAACGGTGATAATGGATTTGGCGTGAGATCGTGTATTTTCGGGAGAAAAAAGGATAATTAAAGTTATATTTCTAATCTCTATATTAATTGGAATGCCTAGAGTATAAGAGATAACCAAGCCTTTGCCGGATGCTGGAGGTCAAATAAATTATTTCTAGATCAATATCTAGGAGCTGACGTATTGGTGTCCATTTGAAATCTGAACATTAAAATACCTCGGACTCCGAGGTATTTTCTGGGCTGGGACATTGAATCAGCAATACAGAGTAGCAGTATCTCTCAAAGCTTTATCCATATATGTTACTATCACTTTTGCCACAGCCTACTTATTGGACGCCCCATTGATCACAGGATTGTTGCCTAAGAGTTACTTCGGATTGCTTGCCTCTATTAGGATGTTGATGCCGTTCCTAGGCTCTATTGTAGCCCTCAAGATCATTGGAGTACCGCTAATTGATGGCTTGAAGGAGCTTGGCTGGAGGCTCGGAAAAATAAAATACATCCCGCTGGGCCTTGCAGTTTCATATATTCTCTATGGTCTAGGAGTAGCAATGCTATACGTTGCTGGATATTCGCCCGAGAATCCTCTGCTGGTCATGGCGAGTCTCCCTGGAGTTAGGCCTGCCACTGCGGCAATGATTAGATCAGCTCCCATAATGTACCTGATCATCCAGCTAGTATCAGCATCCATAGCAGGACTAACTATCAATGCAGCGCTGGCCATTGGGGAAGAGACAGGGTGGAGAGGACTAATGTACAGGGCCTTAACGCCCAGGTATGGCCTTGTAGTAGCCTCAATAATAACCGGGATCATATGGGGATTATGGCATGCAGACCTAATAGTTTACCTCAAATACAGCCTCCCACACCATCCAGATATACTGGGAGTTGCCACATACACGGCTTTCACAACGGCTTGTTCCTTCATACTCTACATACTAAGATACCGCTCCTCATCACTGCTACCGCCAGCCATCATGCATGGAACCCTTAACGCTCTCGGTGGATTGATGATGCTGACCTATCCGGGACTAGACGAGATATATACATTACCAGTTGGTCTAGTATCAATAGTCTCGTTGACCGTTATAGGGGTTATTATCTACGTGCTTCCCGAGAAAAACGACTGAGCTGTAATCATTATATAGTGATGTAGCAATATAACTACATGGTGATAAAGTTGAGAAAATATGCAACGATATCGGTTCTTCGAGAAGTTAAAGAAATACTTGAGAAAGACAAGAAGGAGAAAGACTGGAGCGAGTACCTTCTCGAGCTATACAGGTATGCGAGTATCTATAAGAAGAGAAAAGCCTTCGAAGAGCTGAGAAGACTGCTTAGCCCCGAGGACCTGGAAGCCATAAAGAGATCGAGTGAGGAATTCAGGGAGAGGTTCAGATTAAGATGAAACTGTTAGATACATCAATAGTGATTGATGACCTTAGAAGAGAAGTGTTCGAGGAAGGAGCGATCTCTACGATAACACTTATAGAAGTACTCAGAGGTGTTCCGCCCGAGAAAAGAGAAAAAACTAAACAGCTACTTGAGTCCGTGTTTGACTTATTGAGAATTGATAACAAAACCATACTAAAGTACTGCGAGTTATACCAGGAACTCAGACGTAGTAGAGAAATTATACCTGATGCCGACCTATTAATAGCCGCTACAGCCATTGCAAATAACCTTGAACTTGTCACAAGAGACAAAGACTTCATTAGACTTCAGAGATTAGGCCTCAAGTTAAAGCTTAGAAAATAGATCCTAACACTAGTCGTTTTTGGACAAATGTACCTTGTAGTTTACTTTTTGTTTTTGGTGTTATAAGTTTGCATAGATGCAGTTGTGTGCACCTGGAACAAATAACATCAGCACCAGCTATATAAGGTGACATTCAAGACATATTACACGGCGCATAGGGTGCTCACCAGTGATTCTTATCCCTAGGAGCCTAGGCTTCTGGAACACTATATCTAGGAGAGTATTCAAGGCCAAGTATACAAGGCCGAGCGATGAATCGATAAGAAAAAATATTATCGGTACCTTTAACGAGAGGGAAACAGCAGCCTACATACACATACCTTACTGCACCGGGACATGCTGGTTCTGCCCTTATGCGCGCCACCCGGTATCTAGGAACAAGATAAATGAGATCATAGGCAAGTATGTCAAGTACTTGAAGAAAGAAATAAGGACTTACGGCGAGCTTCTCCGGGACAAAAATCTGAGGATAATAGATATCCATGCAGGAGGAGGTACACCCAGCCTTGTCCCTGCAAAATACTGGAGAGAAATAATAGAAGAAATAACATCATCCTTTGATGCAAAATCCGCCATAGCAATTGAGGCAAACCCTGAGGATCTCAGGGATGAAAAGATCGCCTACGAGTTGGTGGATGCTGGAATAAACGAGTTCAGCCTAGGCTTCCAGTCTTTCCACCCAGAGCTACTCTCAAGGCTGGGCAGGAGGCATAGCGTCGAAGACTCGATCAAAGCATATGATAATCTGAAAAACGCTGGTGCTAATTACATCAATATCGACCTCATGTACATGATCCCGGGGCAGAGTCTTCAGCAGTGGATAAAAGACTTAGAGAAGGCGGCCGATCTAGGCCCCGACGAGATAACTGCGTATCCAACACTGGTTCTCAAGAACAGTATAGGCTATAAGATGATTAAGGAAGGCAGACTACCGGAACAACCAAGTATGAATGTTTTTAAGCAAATGATGTACGCTGCTGAGGATCTATTACCTCAGAGAAACTACATAGGGCTCGAAATATATGGGTACAGTAGACATCCGGACTGGAAATACGTTACCGTCAACTATGAGATGGAGGGGCCTCTCCTCGGATTCGGGGCGGGAGCTATGGGGTTCACCGGTGCTTATGAGTACCAGAACACATGCTACCCAGAAGCCTATGGAGATCTCTTATCGAGGAATAAACTACCAGTTGCGTTCGCAAGATCGGTTAGTCTGGAAGAGCGGGCAATAAGATACACTACATGTAGATTATTCATATGCCGTAGCCTCGACAAGGGGATGTTTGAGCTTAAGTTCAACCAATCATTTGAAAAACTTATTGGCAAGACAGGTTTCAAGTGGTTTCTGAAAACCCTTAAACTAACGGGTGATATTAGAGAAGAGAATGATAAGATCGTGCTAACTCGTAAAGGACTGTTAACAGCACACAAGATAACATGGGCATTCGTAATGAACGTCCCATGTAGGATGGTAGAAGAATGTCTTCGGGAGCCCTTGCCCGAGCGAGTAGTTATTCCTTAACCAATGACTCCCTGATAATCTTCTCTATTTCTTCAAGTCTCTCAATAATACCCTTCACGTCGATGCCGGACTCGTACAGTGCTGGGAGAGATGATAGGATCATCTTTGTGCCGGACGCGGCCTTATCGAGGAAAGCTTCACATATCTTGGCGAATTCCTCCATCCCCTTCTTCGTAGGTGTATAGAAGTAGAGAGTTCTACCACCTACCTTCTTTTCTTCTCTCGTGACCAGTCCCTCCTCGACTAGGCTGTTGAGTACTCTATATATTGTTCCTATGCTTGGTTTGCCAAATCTCTTAATAAGCCTTGTATTGTCGAGGATCTTCTTGTAGATGCCATAGCCGTGGATCCTCTTGCTCCCAATAATAATGCCTAGAACATGTATTCTTAGGGCGCTCCTATATGCTTTCCTCGTTGGTGTCCTTCTGTTTCTCGTCTTCATTTGTGTTCACTGGGTAAGATATTTATTTTCTTCTCAAATATATTTTACCCGAATATATTCCGGTGGAATATATTGTTCAGAAGAAAAACAAGGAAAGACCTAATGAAGCTAAGGAACAGGATATTGACAGGCAGCATACTACGCACACTCTTCTGGTTAGCATGGCCGATGATAATCGCGAATCTCGTGAATACATCATACAATATAGTGGATGCTTACTGGCTAGGCAAACTCGGGAGACAAGCATTTGGAGCACCAACAGTCTCGTTCCCCCTAGTGATGCTGTTCTACAGCCTTGGGATGGGCTTTGCGATGGCCGGAATATCCCTGATCGCACAGTACATAGGGGCAGGAGACTTTGAATCAGCGAATCGCTCGGCGGGTAATATGCTCGCCTTCATGCTCATGATGTCAGTGGTTCTGAGTACACTAGGGATTTTCCTATCCCCATTTTTCTTACAGCTAATGCATGTCCCGCCAGACATATACCCCTATGCGGTATCTTATCTCAGAGTGATATTCGCGGGGATACCGATCAGCTTCATAGGCTTCGCTTTTAACACTATAGCTAATAGTCTGGGAGACACTAGGACCCCGACAATACTCAATATCATATCATCCGTGACAAACATTGTTCTAGATCCGATATTCATCTTCGGCTGGCTCGGCATACCAATGCTGGGAGTGGTAGGAGCAGCCATGGCAACGATACTCTCAAGGACGATAGTATCATTTGCAGGGCTCAGACTCCTGAGACGGGGATATCACGGGTTAAAGATAGAAATGAAGGATCTTAGAATAGAGAAGTGGTGGTTAAAGAAAGTCGTCAGCATAGGAGCCCCTATGGCCGTCCAGAGATCGTCCAATTCTCTAGGATTCACCATAATGATGAGCTTGGTATCGGTGTATGGCTCAGCAGTAGTGGCGGCCTACGGTGTAGCTAATCGTGTCATAAACATTATGAGCTCATTCACATGGGGTCTAAATAGGGCAACATCCGTTATGATTGGGCAGAACATAGGGGCCGAGAAGTATGATAGGGCTAAGAAAATAGCTGCTACAACGATGACAATAATATTTCTCCTCCTGGGAACAGGTGCACTAATGGTATACTTGTTCAGACAACCGCTTGTTGCATTCTTCATAGCAGACCCGAAAGTCGTATCGGTTGGTAGTAGGCTAATCAGTATATTCATATGGAGCATACCGTTCTTCGGCTTGTTCGCAATAGGAGGAGCAATTGCCAGTGGTTCAGGCCATACCAAGTTCTTCGCGACACTATCGATCATAAGGTTATGGCTACTCAGAATAGTGTTATCCTACATACTAGCAATATGGCTTATGCGGGGCCCCGACGGCATATGGATAGCTATGGCTATAAGCAATGCTGTTGTCGGGATCATAACCGTAGGATGGGCGTTGTCGGGAAGATGGGCTATAAGAGTGATAGAACTAAGAGCTATCCCTCCTGAGCCCGAATAGCTCAGGTATCTCGTTAACATCTATCTTCTTATACCTCTCAAGGCTTCCTACATCGTACCAGGGCCCCTCATAGATGTATGCCTTCACCTTCCAGCCATTCTTTATCATATATGGTATGAGCTCGCCCATGATATCAAATCTCGTACCAAGGGATTCCTCGGCTTCTCCCAGGACATGAGTCCTTAGGCTCAGAATACCTATTGTTGCGTGAATGTTAAGCTCAGGCTTCTCACGCATCTCAACAACGTTGTTCTCCTCGTCGAGCTTAGCGATACCAACGGGTACCTTATACCTATCAGTTATTACGAGCACAGCGTCTGCCCCGGTCTCCTCATGGAACCCAAGTATTTCTTTGACCGGGACTGGGGCTAGTATGTCTCCATACCATATGAAGGCTGTCTCGTCAAGGAGACCTTCACGGTATGCTTTTAGTAGGGCCCCACCTGTATTCGTATATTTCTCATTATCTATGCAATACCTTATCCTTACACCGTATCTTGAGCCGTCCCCGAAGTAGTTGGCTATGTATCTCCACTTGTAGTTGACGAGGAGGACTATGTCCTTGATTCCATGCTTGACCATCCACTCGACAATGTATTCTAGAACCGGCTTTTCGGGCCAACCGATAGGTATCATGGGCTTAGGAACGATCTCGGTATAAGGCCTAAACCTCTTACCCTCACCACCTGCAAGAATAACGCCTGTCACATCCAATAGCCACACCCATAGCCAGAAATATGTCCTGCATTAAATAATATCTTGGGAAATACAATTATATTATATCGATGAGTAGTGCCTCAATCACCAGTATATTACTTAGGATTGTTCTTTCTGAACTTTTCCCGGTGCTCTCTCCTGAAAACCCATCTAATACCGTATCGTTTCTTGAAAAACAACTTGACACTGTTCTTGATTAGAGTGAAGATTGGGTGTCTGATCTCCTGATCGGATCTGTGTAGTGCACCAGTAGGGCATGCCTGGACACATAGATAGCATCGTCGGCATTTCTCTGGATGAGCCATGAAAGGTCTAAGTCTTACTCTGGGCTTTCCGCCGAACATGGGAGCTATCATAGGGCCGACCTCCCATATCTCATGGGCGTATGGGCATACACTAATACATTCTTCGCCTCCGCCACAAATAGGATAATAGATCGTTAATGGGGCATTGTTTTTCATTAATTCGTAGTAATGGTACCAGTTTCGTGGTCCTTTCTCCATGATAATCCCAACCTCACTCGTTTCAGCAATTGCTTCATACAGATACACCGTTATAACAATGTTGGAAACCGATATACAGACAAATTGTGATAAGTGATCGTTTTGATAGAAAATATTGAGTATTGGACAGCCTATTATACGAACTAATAAAACAACATATATTCTTCATTTACGTGTTTTCTTCTCAAGAAGATCCGTTATGGCTTGCCTGAACCTCTTGCCTCCCTCAGAAACTGCTTCGCGGCTTGTGGCGAAGCTGAACCTTATGAAGTCCTTGCCGGCCTTGTCGGGGAATACTCCACCGGGCAATATGATCATGTAGTAATTGTTAATGATATATTCGATTATCTCCTCTGTAGAGAGCCCTGTTTCTTCTTCGACCTGCTTAACTCTTGGGAACAAGTAGTATGCGCCCTTACTAAGATGAGCCTCTACGCCGGGAGTCTTGGATAGCTCCTCGTAGAGTATCCGCCTCATCTCCGCATAGCGTTTTGAGAGTTTTCTCACCCATTTCCAGACCTCGGGATCCCTGAGAGCCCGTACCGCTGCTTTCTGCCCAAAGCTCACTGGGCATCCCCAGACGCTGACCGCGATCTTGCTTAGAAGCCCTGCCGCTTCTTTCCTGATAACCACGTATCCGAGCCTCCACCCCGTCATACTGAATGTTTTGCTGAAACCATTCGTGTATACCAGCCATTCCCTCCAGCCAGGCATACTTATGAGGCTCTTGAACTCTGCACCGTCATATACGAAGTTATCGTATATCTCATCAGCCAATATCATCACATTGTGTTTCCTCGCGATCTCAACAAGCTCCTCGAGCTCCTTGGGACTGAACAGGGCCCCGGTCGGGTTCTGCGGGTTATTCACCACGATGAACTTGGTCCTAGGTGTTATGGCCTCCTCGATCTTCTCTAGGTCTAGGCCGAAGCCCTTGCTCGGACCCCTCCATTCTAAAGGCACATATACAGGTTTTCCACCGAGTATCCTTGCCCCCTCAGGGTAGGCCGGGTAGCTTGGCTCGGGCACTATTATCTCATCGCCGTGGTCGAGGTAGGCTGACAGGGCAAGGAATATAGCTCCCTTAGTGCCAGGGGTCACCACTACTTCTTCCCAACTAACATCGGCACCATACCTCTCGTTGAGATACTCTGCTATAGCCTTCCTGATCTCGGGTATGCCGGGCGTCTCTGTGTACCCGGTGAATTTCTCCTCCGATAATGCCCTGACGGCCTCCTCAATCACTGGATCGGGCGTAGGCACATCGGGCTGGCCGATACTAAGGTTAACGACAGGCTTGCCCTTCTCTTTGAGTTCACGTGCTTTGGCGAGGAAAGCGAAGCCTCCTTCTCCTCTTAAATTACCTATTATTCCTCTGAGCCTGAGAGTAGGTTCCAATAGTAATCACCGGGTAATACATGTCTCACTCTAGATTCTCTCGTCAACGTGATATAAAGATGTAAGGATGGAGAGATAGGAGACAAACTAAACATAGAGTCTCTCCTCGAACACGGCCTTCTTCCCGGTAAACTCCTCGATCTTCGGGGCTAGTTCTGAAGCATCCCTGGCAATCCGTGATGCGTCAAGCCAGTTCCTCAGCACAATTTTTGTCTCGCCCGGATAGTTCTCTATATCGAGGTAATGCACTCTCTGATCATAGGTCTCGTCAAGGATATGGCCCAAGAGAACCAGTGCAGCCTCCGGCGACAAGTCCTCGTTCTCAGCTATTTCTTCGAGGTAACGGGCAGCCACGAGCCTCATAGGACCTAGCTCTTGGGACTCCACAATAGCTCTTGCCGCATACCTGTACAATGGCCTGTCAGGCCAGCCGATACCGTGGAGAGCCGATGCGATGAAGACGGGTTTAGAGTGCTCCGGCACAAATACTAGTGAGAGTTCTAAGCTTAGCTGAGCCGATTTTGAAGCATGCTTTATCCCTCTACCAAATCCGTGCTTCTGCCCCACCCTAACTATAGCGTTCAGCGTTTCTCTGCCGATATGGCTGAGTGCCTCGGCATAGTCCTCCGCCATTCGAAACTGGCACTCCTCAAGAAGAGCTCCGGGCCTTTTCTCCCTGATAAGCTGGACAGCGTCGTAGAACTCCATCCCCCTGAGGAGAAGATAAGCAGTTGCGGCGAGCCCGCTTCTCCCGACACCGCCCTTGCAGTGGATCAATACATTAACTCCTTTCTCAGCATGAGCCAGCACCCATTCGGCGGCACGATGCAGATCGAGAAGCTGGATAGGGTGGAAATCAGGTGTTGGAAGATAATAAATGTCCGTGCCTCTTTGCATCCACCTCTCAATAACCATGTCTATGAACCCGCCGTACTCATGGGGCTGGACAAGGATCAGCACTGCGCCGAAGACGCGTGATAGCTCATCCATATCGCCTATACTAGGCATCGGAGAGACCGCTACATGGTCGTCTACCCATACATAGAACACCATATATCACACCACATATATTCAAGGATAGATGAGCAGTCAAAATAATGGTTTTCCATATAATTATTCAGGACAAGTATTTAGGATCAAGACCTATCAGTTATCTTTGCTTCAATGATCTCTGGGTGTCTCTTGATTGTCGCGGACAAGATGAGGACGTATAGCGTATAAAGTGTCGCCGGTCTCTCCATCAGTCTATCGAATTCTGTTCTGTCGCCCCTGTAGACAATTGCGTTCTTATATAGCTGGCCATGTACCAAGTAGTTTCTAAGCATGTTTACGGTTAGAGGCTTCTTAACAAGGAAAGGCTCTAGGTCATCCTTGCTTATATGTCCTCTTGTTTTCTCTAGTAGTTTTTCGAGCGTGTCCGCGGTGGAGTCCATTATTAGCCTCACCTCTCCTCTGCTGCGCCTGGCGAGGACTCTTAGCTTATCGATAGAATGTATTATGAGGTTTCTTGCATCCTTCTTGGCATCTTCGGGTATCTCGATGAGCTTGCAATAGAGATTAATGACTCCGCTAAAAGCTCTCTTATAGAGCTCCTCGTACCCTGTTCCCTCAAGTCGGGAGGTATCTGGTTCGATGACATATATATTCTCGGGATTAAACTTCTCGAGGATATCATCCACAACCCTCCATGGAACATGTTTCGAAGCCGAGGGATGCTGTCTAAGGTACTCGTAGCCCTCATGCAGGATGTGATGAATGGGTCCATAGTAGATATCCTTATCACCACTCCTTAGGCTTAGGATCTCAAGGCCCTGGAAATGCATGTAGAGGGCAGACAGGTATTTAAGCCTCAGAAAATATCCTGAACCCCTATTCAGAAACCATACAATGTCTCTCCAGCCCCTGAAGCCACGATAGTTCTCTATCGGGACGAACCTGCCCCCCATAAGGCTCTCGAGGAGAGCACCGTGCATCCCCGTTATTCTGGTCACAATATAAAGGGGTATTATCAAGCCCTCGTATGCCGTGAGGAGAGCTAGGGGAACATACGCTCTCCGGACGAGGGTATTGCCTGTATAGGCGAATATGAGGGGGATTAGTAGACTAAGCAAAGCTATGATCATTGAGATCGATAGGTGGAGCTTCTCGGCCTCAGGCTCTTTTGGGTGGGCGAAGCCGAAGCTCCTCGAGCCCCCAGTAAGGAGGGGCGGTATAATATACTTGTCTGTGATGTAGGGTGTCAGTATCCAGGCTAGATAGGAGAGGACTAGCAGCGCCAAGGTGTAGAAGGGCTTGACCGCGTGGTAGTAGAGTAGTATCAATGATAGAAGCAGTAGGACAGCAAGGAACAAATACATGTCTATCTTTATACCATTCAGTATGTCTTCGAACCTGCTCTTCCTTTCCCATAACAGTATAGAGGTGATATTTGATACTGTAAGGAATAGAAGTAGGGCCGCGAAATTATAGATCATAATGACAGCAATATAGGTGTTCATCGGGAGCGTCAGGAAGAACATCCTCTCTGCAAGAAGAGATAAGCTGAACATGCCGAGAGGAATAATGATCCGTGGCCATGGACTATGATACGATGTCTCCAGATAGATTATGAGAAGGGTAGCCGGGAGGAGGCTAAGAAACCCTATGTCCCACCGGAGAATCCCTGAGTGATAGACGAGTATGTATAGAAAGAAGAAGAGAACTACCCCCTCGAAGAGCCTGAGCCACTTATTAGCGAATACCCTGTCAAGCATCGACATATGTTCTTCCAACTCCGTTACACAGTATTTATTCTATTCAATACTATAATATCTTGATCAGGTGAAGAACCTATTAAACAAGACGCAGTGCTACCAGGGTGTTCAGAGCTTGTATGTTGAGAGCATAGTGGGCCTAGGAAAGATAAGAGCGGTCATACATGATCATCTCCATGGAGAGATACCTGTGAACGATATAGAGTACAGGATAATAGAGACACCAGTCTTCAACAGGCTGCATCATATTAAACAGTTGTCGGCCACATACATGGTCTATCCTGCCGCCAAGCATAGTAGGTGGGAGCACAGTCTAGGAGCGATGCATGTGGCAGGAATGATCGCGAAGGCTACGCTCCGAAGCCTAGATCTAGAGAAATTATTTGATGAGAAAAAACTGGGCCTACTGAGAAAACTGGTTGAAGACAACAAGATCTTCCGTGGCCGAGAATATGTTGCACGGAATTGGAAAGGTTTTCTCGAAGCCATATATGTCCAGACAATGAGGCTGGCAGGCTTACTCCACGACATAGCTCATTATCCCTACAGCCACACCGTAGAGGAGGCGATAGGTGGTAAGGGACTACATGAAGAAATGGGGGCTAAGCTGCTCCTCTCGTGGAAGAGGCTGAAGGAAATACTTGTCGAGGCAGACATAATGACAGAAGATGGTATGGGTTTGACGCCCGAGCACATTGTCGCGGTGCTACAGCCAGACAGGTATAGAGAACTAAGGGAAAGCCTGTTGTTCAATGAGAACGCCTACCGTGTGCTCCATATGATAATATCATCGCCGGTGGACGCGGATAGGCTAGATTATCTCCTACGAGACGCTCTAATGACTGGTCTCAGCTATGGAGAAGTAGAGCTTGAACGAATAATATACTCGATGAGAATAGATCATGAAGGACAAAACATAGTCTTCGACGCCAAGGCCCTGCCAGCCCTAGAATCTTTCATGAGCGGAAGACTCCTCATGTATCGCCAGGTATACTATCACCACAAAGTCGTCCTCTACTCAGAACTACTTAGAAGACTCATCGAGAGAGCTCTTCTATATGAGGAGCGGACAGGCAAGAACCTGCTCGATAAACCACTGAGAAAGCTATTGCTGGAGAAATACGTTGAGAACCTATTGGATCAGCCGCTGAGCATGACAGATGAGCTCATAATGAGAATAGTGCTGAGAGCATCAAGGCAGGGAAGGGATCCTAAGATGAGATACTACACTAGAGCCATCATTGATAGGGAGCTTATGCCATTCACGTTGTTCAAGAGAGACATTGAGATCAGAAACTATATGAAATCTCTGGGAAACGCAGCTAAATACATACTCACTCACCGTGGCCTCGTTGAGGAGAAGTTCGAGGAGGAGAGCAGGGGATGGCATCTAATAGTATCTCATATCAGGTATTATGGTGTTAAGCCTGAAAACATACTGGTCGATACAGGGGACGGTCTCAAGCTACTCGAGGAGGTGAGCGACTATATTGCTTGGCTTGCCCAGTACTATGAAAACTTAAAGCTACCATACATGTATATTTACTGCGACGATGAGAGTCTTATGAGGAAGCTCAAAAACGATCTACTAGAGAGAAGAAGGGTGATCATCTGGGCAAGAGAGTTATTGAGAAAAGTTGTCAAGGAATTAGAGCTCATGAGGATATAGGTGGTGTGTTTATTTAGAAAAAAGTGTGAGGATTAATCATTTCTTCTTGAATATACCGTAGGCCGAGACGGCGGCTAGGCCTAGAACTATCAGTAATATGATCAGGTCAGCATAGAGGGTCGGCGTTAATCCGCTTATCTTGGATGTTATGTTTCCAACAATACCGTTACTGCTTGTCTTTATATTGTTTTTGATCTCCTTGGCGACATTATTTATTAGGGATTCCAGGCTTGATGTTTTAGAGTTAATGGTGTCCTGTAGGCTTGTCAGCGTCGTCTTTATAGTGGATAACATCGTGTTGGCCTTGCTCATCTCGCTTAGTACTTCCTGGTTGCTGCCCAGTATCTTCTGGGTCTCCTGGCTCAGAGATGAGAGGATAAGATTGGCTAGTTTCTCTAGGCTCTGCTTCGTGGCGAGCTCTGGGTAGTAGTAGACACGGATATCCTTAACAATAGTATTGCCAGCCTCATCAACGGCTTTGAATACTATCTTGTTCATGCCTGTCTGGAGATTAACTGTTGTGGAGAATGATCCATCACTTTCAAGTTTTACCTGCTCGCCGTTCACCCATAGTCTTACTGCATCTACAGCTTTACCATTAATAGTCAGTGTCGGGCTTGTAACTAGGCTACCATCAGCTACGTTCTCCAGCTCTATAACCGGAGGCTTTGTATCAACTGTTATGGTTACTGTTGCAGGATCTCCTATGTTTCCTGATATATCTACTGCCCTAACTGTTATGACGTGTTTTCCATCTGCGAGGCCCTTGGCAGTAAATGACGTCCCGGATACCTTAACCGGGCCCCCTCCATCCACGCTTACAAGGTAGTAGGCGACATCCTCGGCTGTAGAGGTATACTTTATCGTCACAGTACTTGAGTTAACATACGAGCCCGTCGCCGGAGATAATATCTTTACACTCGGAGCAACTTTATCCTCATAGAGGCTTACTGATACATAGACGTAGACTGTGGTTACTAGGCTTTGCCTGTTTGAGAGTATAATGTAGACAGTGTTGTTGATCGGGAGGAAGCCCGTGTCGAACTCCTTGGTCTTTATTGCTGCGTAGTATGTTGGGAAGAACGTGTTCTTCATGTATTTCTCGAGCCCGTTCTTATTCACTATGTAGGCGTTTATCCACACTCCCTTGTAGAACTCAATGTAGTAGCGGTAGCCGAAGTACCTGTACAGTATGTCTATCCAGTCCGGCGGATGCTGTTCTCCGTGTAGCACTCCTACAAAGACCTTAATGTACTTCTTTGATGTTCCTAGGCTTATGATCTTCGATGGCCCGGCGAATTCCGGTAGCTTGCCGGGTATTATGACCGTGTAGTTGTAGATACCTCCGTGGGTTAGGTGGATCTCGAACATTGTTGAGCCTATTCTGCTGGTCACTATTACTGTGAAGTTATGGGTTCTCCCGAGCCCTAGCATCGGGAACAGTGCGTAGCCGTTCTTGTCGGTGAACACGAAGCCAGCTATGTATGGGGCCGTGTCGTAGTGGTGCTCGATCGTCCAGTGGCTCCAAACCTCGACCCTAGCACCGTCGATTGGCTTGCCGTTCTCATCGACTACATGGAAGGTCAGATTGGCTAGCATGCCTTCTGGTGCGTAGGGTATTGGGCTTCTCCATGGACAATCATACATTCCGTCCTCCTCCCACTCCATCACCCAGCTGAAGCCTTTATTCTTATACCATCCAGCTAGGCCTCTTGGTGGGTCAAAGTATTCTCTCCACGTACCGTTTGGTCCTGAAGAGCCGGAGGAGGCGTCTACGTGGTGCCAGGTACCATTGTACCAGAAGTTGTTGAACTGGTGGTCCTCGGCTATATCCACAACCACGACCGTAGGTATTAGGACAGCTCTCGCCGCCGCCTCGTATATGATCGAGAATTCTCCACATAATATCGCGTACTCCTTATCGGTCAGGTGAAGGTATATGTTGTACCATCCCCAGGGCTTCCATTTCGGCCCCATGTGCCACCATGCCTTGATCACCGCTCTTAGCCAATAATCTATTCTGTAAGCTGCTTGGTACATCGTAGTGGCGTTTTCGACCATCTGGTAGAGAGTCACATTGTACCTATTGTCGAACGGGAGGAATGTGCGGAAGAACTTACCATTGTATCTCGTCGGCCAGCCCCATGGGGCTAGAATATACCTGTTAAACGTGACGAGGTACTTATAATAGATATTCGCAGGTAGTGTTTTCCAGCCGTCCTCGGTCTTATACTTGAGCGTACTGTAGTCTTTAAAGTCAACTACCTGAACATATGGGAGCTTCTTCGCCATCTCATATATGCTCTTAGCATTTAGCACGTATAGCCAACTACCATTCCTGTCGGCCAGCATCTTCAGATTCGCAGGTCTATCAACAGCTATTGCGTATGCCACCTCGTCTATATATGGAGCGGTCGTGTTCAGGATGAGCTTAGCGTAGAGGTCGACATACTTGTAATCGGTTCCCAACACCGGAATAGTGTCCATGAGTGGATAATATGCTGGTCCCCAGAACCACTTTGCCAGCAAGTAATTCTCGGCGCCGCTGGGCCAGGTCTTGAAGTACGGATATATAGGTGAGCCGAAGTTCTTGACTAAGTATAAGTGACCATCACCTGATCCTAGGACGAGGTCTTCCTGTCCATCACCGTTTAGGTCGCCAATGGCTGGCGCGCTATAACTGGATACTCCGAGGTTGGGGAGAGGCCCGATCTTCTCCCATGAAGGATAGCCGTGGCTGGAGTACCCGGTGTTCCTGAAGAGGTAGAGGGTGCCGTTCCAATCACCCACTATCATGTATAGTGTGCCTGCATGGGTGAAGAGATATGGGACACTATAGTTTCCAATCCATACCCCTTCATAGTGCCATCCACGTCCATCGTACCAGTTCTCAAGCCAGGCCGGGAAATATTGTGGGTTATAAACCCACTTCGGGTTTCCGGGCGTGCCCTCGTTGAGGTAGCAGTAGATGATCCCCTCCTTACTGCCTACAACTATGTCCTTTTTACCATCTCCGTTAACATCGTATATGTCTGGAGCCGCGTATCCGCCGACTTTTACTCCCCTGAAGTACGATGTATCAAGAGTCCAGGAGGGCTGGTTCTCCGTACCGGTATTCCTATAGAGGAGCAGGGTCCCGTTTGGCAGGCCGACTACTATATCGGGGAGGCCATCGCCGTCGATATCGCCCGCGGCTACACCGACATAGTCTAGCGTTCTATTTATGCCTATATCCTTTGTTACATTGATTACTGTTAACAGCTTGTATATAGGGTCATATTTCTTCCCTACATCTATGTAGACGTATATTATTCCACCCCTAGAACCTACGACGATGTCTGGTAATCCATCATGATTGAGATCACGTATTGAGGGATAGCTCCTTCCAGGGACACCCATGTCTTCTTGTAGGAGGAGATAGAATTGTCTCTTGAGCAGAGGCCTTATCCACGCAGGGACATGTTGTAGTGCGTCATAGGCTATGCTTGGGAGCTTGAGCTGGCTCTGATTCGGTATGATAATGCTTCCTGTTCTCGGGTCTACCTTAATATAAATAGATGAACCAGGGGGTATAGCGAGGACTGCAGAAGAGGAGGCTATAGTGCTGAGACCCTGTGGTATTATATTGGCATATGCATAGACCGATGATAATAGTATTGCTACTAGGAGAAATATACTTACGTATATAATTTTCATACCCACATTACTCCCTCCCTGAAATATATTGACATAGTAGATTTACTTGATATGTGTATATATAAATTGTCTTAAATGTTCTAAAGCAGGTAGTACCATATATAATTTGATTTAATTAATTGATCCAACAAGAAAGGTTTCTTAAAGCAAACATTATTTTAAAGGCATTCTCCATATAATAGTGAAATAATAGTTGAGATAGAGGCCAAATAAGGAGATCCGCTCATACTGTACAAGGCGTGATTATCATGAATAGGCGTGATAAGATCATTGCAGTTATTCTACTTGCTTTGATCATATCCTCTATCAGTCTATTGTTCCTATACATTAATGCCCTAGATAAGATGGACACTCTTCGTAAGGAGCTGATCTGGGATCTTGGGAAAGCATTAAAGCAGGGCTCACTAGACATAGGGGCTGTTGCATTTTTTCTTAACGAATACTGCGTCAAGCCCTTCAATGGTAACTTGACCATGTTCGAACTAATGCATCCCGGATTATATGCGACAACAATTGGTACTCTCACTAGATCAGTAGATGATATGACATGGGCTTCAACAATAGCTTATCATCTTTATGATCTAGGTATGAAAGACATGTTTAAGGTTATGACTGCTGTGGATGAAGTGCAGGAGCGTCTTATAAGGATTAGTAATCTTATGGCAGGCAAAAATATTGATCCAAGCGATGTCAGGAAGATCGCAGAAGATCTAAACAGGATCGCCGATATCCTAAACGAAATGGTAAATCCTATCTCGAGCGGTGAGGTACCAGAAAAGTTGATCCAGGAGCTTAGGAATACGGTCGCCGATCTCTATCACTTGTCAATACTAGATGCAAGCACTACTCGTTCAGCCCAGCATAGTATTTCGCAAGCTGTATAGCGTCCGATATTATCTTGAAGGCTCTCATGAGATCATTTGATGAGACAAGTATCATTGTCTCGGTATAATATGATACTGCCTGTAATACGTTTATATCGTTCCTACCGAGAAGATCCATTACGTAGGCTAGAAATCCCGGCGTCCTGATTATCTCTTTGGGGCTTATGATCACTAGAGCTGACTCCCCCCTTATTTCCTCAACAACGTTTTCTTTGCTCAGCTTATCCAGTATCTCGCCGTAGTGCTCATCACTTACTATTAGTGTCACGTTGTTTAGTCCCTGGATAACGGCTAGGAATCTTGCTTGGCCTAGTAGTTTATTAACAATGTTTATTATGTATGGCATCATGTGAAGCCTTACAGTCACTGCGCTTATCCCGGTCCTTATCTCTAGGACGCTCCTCGCGAGTATTCTGAGTACACCCGGCCTCCATTTGGGCCTGCTTGTCGTTTTACTGTATCTTATCAGCGAAGCCTTGATCGCTTCGACGCTAACATCTTTTTCGAGTATTTTTTCAATTATTGGTTTAAGCTTCTTCGCCATCCTCGTATAGTTTATGATCCCTGCTTCTAGGCACTCTTTAAGGCTAGGATCGGCATCTACTAGTTTTTTAACGGCTTCCGCGACGCTGTACTCCATGGTACCACCTACGACTAAAATGTCCTATATAGTACATAAGGATATCTGTTTGGAACTATTCATACCAAACTAGTAAATACCCTGCCACAGGCTTCCTATGGCAAATAAATGGTTAGTACAGGGGTGAAACCGCATGGTTTCGGCTCAGAAGCCCTTGAAAACTATAATAGTAGTTTCTGTGCTCGTGATCGGTTTGCTCGCATACAAGGTTGGGCCTACAGGCACATTATTGTTTCCACTACTACCACCCCTCCTAGCAATAGTGCTCGCTATAGCGACGAGGCAGGTTCTCCCAGCGCTCTTTGCAGGGGTATGGGTCGATGGTCTCATGGTGGCAGGCTATAATCCTGTAGCCGCTACGAGCAAGACTCTTGGATGGATAGTGGCGAGTGCTTCTGACTCGTGGAACGCGACGATACTGGTTTTCGACTTTATTATTGGTGCTTTCGTGGGAGTGCTTTACGCCTCGGGGGCAATACATAGCCTAGCCTCTAGCATATCTACGAAGATAAGGTCTTCAAGAGCGGCCGGTCTTCTCGCCTCAGTCCTCGGCGTAGTCATTTTCTTCGACGATTACACAAACACGATCGTGGTTGGGAACGCTGCTAGGCCGATAACAGATAAGACAAGGATGAGCAGGGAGCTCCTAAGCTATATAGTCGACTCTACATCCGCTCCCGTTGCTGGAATAGCTCTTGTCTCGACATGGATAGGCTACGAGGTCGGCTTGATCAAGGGAGGCCTTGGAAGCATCAGCGTAAATATGGCGGCTTACGCGGCATGGCTACAATCAGTACCCTTCAGGTTCTATTCGATCCTCGCGATAATACTGGTCTTCCTAGCAGTTATGACGAGAAGACACATAGGGCCTATGTTGAAGGCTGAGCACCGCGCCGTCCAGGAAGGCAAGGTGCTAAGAGACAATGCGAAGCCGCTTATGCCTACCGAGGAGGTTCTTAAGGTCGTGTCGGGCACGAGGAAGACCCCTGGATGGGTCTTCATAGCGTCGATAATAGCTTTGGTAACGGTCACTCTTCTAGGGATATGGTATACTGGCGCCGTGGCTGTTATTCAGGCCTCAAAGCTCAGCACTACATGGTTGCAAGTACCGTTCAATGAGGCTTTGATGGAGAGCGACAGCGCGACAGCACTGCTATGGGGCAGTTTCGCCGCATACCTCCTAGCGTTGACGGCCAGCCTCCTCTATAGAAGCCTTAGCTTTGAGAAGGCAATGGAGTACACGCTGAAGGGTATGTACCTCATGGTATACGCTAACGCGATACTGCTTCTTGCCTGGAGCATTAAGAGCGGTGTAGACGCGGTAGGCACAGCCGACTACGTGGTCGCCGCGGCTAAGAGCATAGCGTTCCCAGCACCCCTGGTGCCGCTAGTGATCTTTCTAGTATCTATGTTCATATCGTTCACAACGGGGACCAGCTGGGGAACCTTCGGCATAATGATGCCCATAGCCATAACAATGGCCTACGAGCTAGCATCAAGCCAGCTAGACGCAGGCAACCCCATGATAATGACAATAGTCTACGCATCAATAGCGGCAGTATTCAGTGGAGGTATCTTCGGAGACCATTGCAGCCCTATAAGCGACACAACAATAATGTCATCAATGTTCAGCGGAGCAGACCACATAGACCACGTAAACACGCAGATACCATACGCAATCACAGCAGCATGCATAGGGATAATACTCTATATATTATTTGCAGTAGGAATCACAAGCCCAACAATACTGCTACCAATCGGAATAGCACTACTAGTCATAACACATAGGATCCTGAACAAGATAACAGCAACAAAAACAAGCCTACCAGAAATCATTCCTAACTACATTGTAGAAGAACCATAAATAACAGGGGATAAGGATAACAATAGCATAGACTCGAAAGTGATGAGGACCCCGGGCAGAGCCCACCCCTAAAAAGGGCCATGAAGAACCGTGTAAGGGCTGAAACAAACCATACATCCCTCTTCCCAGCACTACTCAAAGCCGTAACATCATCTATAAAACTGCTGAAATAATTGAGGAAGTTACAGGGAGAAGCAATTATGTCTATGTTATAGGGAATGCGCGTAGATGTTATGAGAAAAAGTGGTTGAAAAAGACCAAGAAGAGTACTTCAAGGCGCAGGATTCGTCAATAGACTGTAGAGAATCAAATAAAGGTAATCGGAATTCTTCCTTTTCAATAGATCTATTTACAAGCGAACCTTCACAGATATACGTTTTTAAAAGTAAGGACGATTAAAAATCCAGCTAAGAATAGCTAAGCTAGGTAGTAGGATAATTCCGGGCAAATGATATTTGTGCTATAAACATTAGGCTAAGTTATCTCCCCTCAAATGGGAGAAGTAGGAGGTTCGTCCTTGACTGAGCTCCATGAGGTGTATATGAAGCTAGTGTACCCATACCAAGGCTAGCCCTACTCTACTTATGGAATTAGAAATTGGAAACCAAGTAAAAGCACTTAAGGTCTTGCCTACTAGCATTTATTAGCGATGAAAATTATTGATGGGAGGACACTGGGCCCTAGAACCCTAGCCCCCGGGGGCACCGTGCCATGGGCTATCCTTCCATACAGAGTCCCATAGTTGTTCCTCGGTGAACGCTTCTTTCTCCGCGATGTTCCTGTGTATGTCAAGCAGTATCTTGTGATGCTTGACCTCATCCTCATATATGGCTAGGAGAATAAGTTTCTGTCTAGGATCACTTGTTTCTCCTGCTAGTCTGCGTGTGAACTCGATCATTTCCGTCTCGGTCTCTATATGTTTCTCAAGTCCCTCCCTGATAATCTCTAGCTCTTCCTCGGTTATCATCGGCTGTATCTCCCCGACCAGTTTGGCTAGTGCAGCATAGAAAATGCTATGCTTCTCACTATCCTTGGCTATGCCTCTGATCAGTGCTTGAAGGACTGGATGCCTGAACTTTTCCGAAAGATTATTGAGTTCTTCGGAGTAATTCTTCTCTTTTTCACTCATATTCCTTAAGAGCTCCGCTATTTCCTGACTATTCATAAGTGTTTCCCCTCATGTTCTTCTTGATTTTAGATGATTATATCATTTATCTGATTAATTATGCAAATAATAGTGAAAGAATAGTTTCGGCATGCTCTCCTCCTATTATAGTGTTTTAATGATCAATGAGGGATAAGCTGTGATTACAGGTATCAGTATCATTGATGATGCACTAGGGCCTGTGCCGAGGCACTGGATGATAGAGTTCTACGGTGACGATAGAATAGTCGATCTAGTGATGCATTATACCGTGGCGTTCAGGAGCAGGTATGATACAGTATATCTTGTGATCAACACGGATTTCGGCGGCCTAGACCCCTACCTCGTCTCCAGGCTCGCTAGGAGGCTCGGGGGCAGTATCGATAACATCATGGTCTCGAGAGCTTTCCGTGTTAATGACCTGATAGGCGTTCTAGAGACTCTCGAGAATGCTTCCGGGACGCTCGTGGTCAAGTACCCGTTCACATTCATTGCTCAGAGTATTAGAGGCTACTGCGAAGCTACTAGGATAGTGGGGGTTCTCCGCAGATTATCGGGAGGGCTCAGAATAGTATTATTTAACACGAGGAGCAGGCTAGGAAGAATCGCCGAGGGAGGAAAGTATCATAGCCATAGCGTCCATGTATTGGTGGAGCTCAGGAGGAGGGGTGATAGGGGCTACCTCTACCTGAGGAAGTATCCTGGGCCACGGGAGGGGATCTGCTCTTCTTTTCCGCTAGAACTGCTTGAGGGGTGGGGGCCGTGGGGCGTACAACGCCGTCTTACAGAATGGCTGTCTATAGGGAGCTAGAGAGGATCAAGAAGACGATCAGGTATCTGCCCCGCAGCGAGGCAACAGTCCTCGAATCTCTCCTCGATGGTATCGAGGAGACCATCACGGCCTACCTCCACGTCTCGCCTCCTCCCGACCCCTTCGAGATAATAGTCCTCCACATGCTTAGGAGGATTGCCGGGCTTCAGGGCGTTAACATGGCTGATGAAAAATGATAATAGGATGAATGATCAATAATACCAGTGAGGAAGAAATATGCCCCGGGGCTGGCTCCTCGACGCGTTCCCCCTGCATGGGGGCGGACTAGATCTAGTCCTGAAAGACAGGGATAGAATTATCCGTGCGAGAATAGACCCAGGGTTCAGAGGATATATTAGGCCATGGGTCTCCCCGGAGAACCTGGCCAGAGACCTTATGAGCTCCCGGTACGTCAGGAAGGCATGGGTTGAGGAATGGCTCGAGCCACCCTACTACCGTAGGGGTACAGACATAGTTGTGTTTGAGACGAGTGACTACTATGCGTTGAAGAAGATGCTCTCCCAGGCCCCGAGGCTGGGGGCTGGCGAACCCGTGAATACTGTGCCAGACCCCCTCGTTGAGGCCCTGTGGAGGCTCGGGGCCAAGCCCTCCTCGCTCATAAGCATCAATGGTAGGAGGGCCGAGGTACTCGATGATGAGTCTATCCCCCCGTTCAAGTGGGCCGAGATAATAGAGGTTTATGGAGAGATAGAGGTACCCGGCCTCGGCTTCGCTACACATGTCATCATAAGAGGTGAATGGGGAGAAGACAGGGTAGCAGTGGAAGAGCTACCAGTATATCTAAGCGGGAAACACTACGATGTACTCATAGCTTCCTCCCCAACGATAGCGGAGCTCGTATCCAGAGGCTTCGAGGCATCAAGGATATCCCATGTGAGAATAGACAGGTCGACAACATTCACTGGTTACCACGGCCTTGTCATGTGGAGCAGGTTGAGCTATACCCCTCTGAGAATGCTCAGCGGCGCCAGTATAGGTAGAGTACTGACCACAATAGAGGCCCTCGAGGCAAGGAAGAAGAAATACCTAGCAGTCCCCGGGCACGGCAGGGTCGAGCCCTGGAGACCCCTACGAGAGCTACTACAGTATGATCGTGGGGGAGCAGTCTACACCCCACGACCAGGCTTATACTGGGGGATTTGCCAGATAGACTTCAACAGCCTTTACCCCAGCATAATAGCCAAGTATAATATTAGTGGAGAAACAGTCGATGATCCCTCCTGCCGTGACGCCGTCAGACTACCCGGCACGGGCCACAAGATATGTTTTGAGCGCCGGGGCATAGTCTCGCTTGTTCTCGAGAGACTAGTGGATCTCAGGGAGAAGATAAAGGAGGAAATGAAGAGAACAAGTGATCCAAAGCTAAAAGAGGTGCTGGACGAGAGGCAGTCATCTATCAAATGGATACTGGTGGCAAGCTTCGGCTATCTTGGCTATAGGAAAAGCATGTTCGGATCAATAATGGCCCACGAGACAGTGACCAGTATGGATAGGTACATCATAGGTACAGCCAGAAAGATCCTGGAAGAGAATGGATGCACAGTGATCCATGTCCTCGTCGACAGCTTATTCGTCAAACACCCAGAGGATAAGAGCTGTGAAGAAATAAGAGACCTAGTGGTCAAAGCAACCGATTTCAAGGCAAAGGTTGAGGCAGACTATAAGTGGCTCTATATACCCCTAACCAAGAAAGGCTTCGGAGCAGCTAACAGGTACTATGGTGCATTGAAGAACGGCGACGTGAAGATCAAGGGGGTTATGGCCGCGAGGAAGGATACGCCACCAATAATTAAGGAGGCCCAAGAGAAGGCAATAGGGATTCTGAGCGGAGCAGAGGATCCCGCAACGTTCAGGGGTATGTTGAGAGAAGCATACCATGTATTCGACGAGTATGCAGAAAAGATAAGAAATGGAGACGTCGAAGCATGGCAGCTCGTCATAAGGAGAAGGATAACGCGTCCCTCCAAGAAACCGTCAACACAGTCAGGTAGCATAACTGTACTTATGACGGGCAAGGCCATGGAGACGGCCTACATTGTCGGGCCAGGAAGAAAGCTTATCCCCACGCTCGAGTACAGAGGATCATATGATCGGGACTACTACTTGGAGCTCCTTGAGAACGCACGCAGAGAACTACCAAGCCCTGGGGACACATTCCTTCTATAGGTTTACCTATAGGTTTAGGTATGTTTAATAGGGGTTATAGATAGAGTCAGTCATGGTGTTGACATGTGTCAACTATGACTCGAGAACAGAAAATCCAGTTGGTAAAACAGATACTCAAAGAAATAACCATGGGCGCTGACCCGGAGGAACTCAAGCAGAAATACCGGGAGATACTTAGGGATATAAGTCCCTTCGAAATAGCGCTCATTGAACAACAGCTCATGCGTGAAGGAGTAAAGCCAGAAGACATTCTTAAAGTCTGCGATATCCACGTTGACATGTTCCGAGAATATCTCGCCACACAGGAACTGGAAGGGGTTCCGGAAGGACACCCGCTCGATCTACTAATAAGAGAAAATATAGAGATAATGAAGACAGCGGAAGCTTTATCACTATATGCCTCGGCCATTAAGAATACTCAGAGTATAGCTGAAAAGAAAAGGTATCTCGGCATAATTTTCAATATCCTCGACAATCTCAAAGGCATGATCAGGAAACATTACAGGAAGAACCAGATGCTCCTCTTCCCCTACCTCGAGAAACGAGGAATAGACGCTATCCCTAGAGTATTGTGGGGCAGGGAAGACCAAGTAATAATGGAGATAAGGAAGATTCTCGGCGAGAAGCCCGGGACGGTAGAAGAAATAGACAAGCTAGCTGAAACCCTCGTAAAAATATCCATGGATGTAACCGATATAGCGTTCAGAGAGAATAAGATCCTGTATCCCACGGCCTGGACCCTACTAGGCGAGGGAGAGTGGGCCGCAATACATGAGCTGGCCGAGGAGTTCGGATACATAGTATCATCAGGGAAGAAATGGGTGCCTCGTTCAAAGCCGGTGTACCCATACATGATCGCGGGAGAAATACCAGTGGATAAATTCGAGAAACTACCGCCGGAGATCAAGAAGGTGGTGGGAGAAATTATTCCGGATAAATACAGGGTTGTGAGGGACGACGATATAGACCTAGAGACAGGTTTCCTTCGACGAGAAGAAATAATCAGCATATTTAAACATTTACCGCTCGAGATTACCTACGCCGACAACAATGACAGGGTCAGATTCTTCACGATGAGCAAGCTCGCAATGGGATTTCCGCGTAGCAAAACCATTATCGGGAGGAAGATAGGGTACTGCCACCCACCGAGACTAGAGAAGTATGTGATGAAGAATGTCGAGCTCCTCAAGAAGCAGGGATTAACTTATCGAGAATTCTGGACAAGGATGGGAGGAAGAATAATAAGAGTGCTAATAGTCGGCGTGAGGAATGATAAGGGTAAATACATGGGTACTCTAGAGATAGTTGAAGACATGACCGAAATAGTCTCAAACCCAGAGGAGATAAAGGAGAAGATAATGGTGCTCTAATTGAAGAGTATCTTCACCATAGCAGACAAATATGTATATCCGAGCCTACGAAGGCTCCTAGTGGTCAGGCTGAGATACAAGGGTGCTAGACCAGCAGAAGTAGCGCGGCTTCTAGGCCTATCCAGATCACTTGTGACGAGGTACTTGAAGGGCGAACGAGGAAAATACATAGATTTCTCAATATATCCCGACGTGGTGAGGATTCTGGATCATATCGCGGACTCCGTTATGAACAACGGGATCGGGGTTGAAGATGTTGTCGCTTTGTTATCGGCTCTCACACTGTATGTTCTGGCGAGAAAATATGTATGCAAGTTCCACGCGGAGATAGATGATGTTAATCCTTCAACCTGTGATATATGTCCAAGAATCTTCGGGGGCATAGATCCTAGACATATACTGTTTTACAGCTAACTATTCTTTTTCCTCCAGCCAAGGAACTGATCCCATCTCACAATCCCGATCTTTTCTCCGCGCCAGAAGATCTCACCAGGGGTACCTCTCTCTATAAACTCCCCTATAATGGCGTAGGGGACACCAAATTTTTCGAGCATCTCGGTTACCTCCCCGACGTATTTCTCATTAATAGCCATTACGACGCCGTACTCCTCGCCGCCGGCCAAGCACCTCTCAATAATACATCTCTCCGGATCTCCCCTTCCTCTACAGTATTCTTTGAGCTCACCGAAGTATCGGGGAGGAGAGGTTAACCGTACCGATAACCCGGCTTCTCTAGCCATCACGTATAGTGTATAGGATAGGCCGTCGCTCACATCCATCGAGGCATCTATCCATCTATAATAATATGCCACAACTATACTTGCCTCGATCCATGGCCTAGGCCTCCTGGTAGCCTCAATGATCCATTCATGTCTTGAAGCCTCATCTATCCCATCCAGTGAGACTATGCCCATAGCTCCGTAGAGGCCAGTGACCACTATCTTGTCGCCTGGCCTAGCACCGCTTCTCCTAGGAGGCTTCTTGGCCGTGGTATAGCCTATTATACTAGTGGATATCCATGGATCCTTGGACGAGTTGAGGTCTCCGCCAGCATACACTATATTATAGGCTGATAATGCCTCCCTAACCCCCTCGATCAGATCAATGAAATCCGCTAGCCTCATCTCCGAGCTGAGCCCTAGATTTATCATAGCTGCATAGGGTATTGATCCTTTAGAGAAGTGATCACTTATACATCCGACTGCTCCGGCCCATCCAGCGTCACGCCATGTTCTCCAAGGCAGTTTCAGAGACGAGAAGCTGTATGCGTCGCTTGAGAAAACAAGCTTTGGGCCAGTAGGTAAAAAATCTCGTGCGTCATCTCCGGGTGGGAGATGCTCATATTGCTTTGGCGGGTCGAGATACTTGATGATAATCTCTACCAGTTCTTCCTCTCCGATCTCCCCTAGTTTCTTATCTCTAAACGCCAATTCATCCACCATGCCAGGGCCTTGAAAGCCTCTATTATATCGTTGGTCCACTCCATGAACACGTGATGGTTACCCACGGCTCCTTCTATAAACTTATCCGCATCGAGGGGACCAGTATCGAGTATAAGTTGTGTCCTACAATATCCTGGCTCGAGCAGGCCGCTATTGATCTTCTTGCCCCGATACAATACTATACCAGTATAATTAGTTGTTATTCTCCCGAACACGTACCTCTTGCCCGAAAGCCTACATGTGACAGCATATGGTTTACCCGTCTCGAAGTGTGGAACGAGGTAACAGCTCTTCCCTAGGCTCGGCGCTATTGTGCAGTGAGCGAACCTGAGATATCCCTCATCGGTTGCGCCGCTCGGATTTGCTATCCATCCTGGCTTACCGGTGAAGCTTAGGCTTATGAACAACATTATGAGGCTGTAGAAATCATCTTCGCAAGCAGTAGGTATGCCGTCATTGTTAAGCATTGCCACGGCTAGACAAGGTGTTACACCATATTCTATGAGAAACGGGAAGCAGTCTATAGAGACAGCATTATATCCTTTCTCTAGGACTATGCGTCTTAACGCATAGTATATCCTGAGTGCCTTGTCGAGATAATCCTGGTCCACCCCCGATGTATCGATGTGTAATGCTACGGAATCCCTTATCTCTTTGAGATCCTCCTCGGAAGCGTTCATTGCTTTTTCCAATACTTCTTTATAGTTTACAGCCTCTACCTTGGTGCCAGTTACCTCCATGAAGTATTTGGCCCTCGGGCTGGGGAGGCCCTCCCTGTTTATCTCTAGGACTCTGAGCCTAGACAACGCTATGGCCGTACTTATTCCCTTGATTATCGGTGTTAGCTTAGAGGCTAGAGTGTATTCGTCATTGGCTAGGACAAGCAGCACCTTAACTCCTAGCTTCCTGATCCTCTCCCTAGCACTCAGGGCTGAGGCCAGGCTATTATGCCTATTATGAGCTATAAGTACAATTGGTACATTCAGCTTCCTCGCTACCCGTTCGGCGAGCCTGCTGGTACCTCCTGTTAGTATGATCACGAATGCTAGGTCGTATTCGTCCCGCGGTATTTCTGGCACATCATACTGTGGTTCTTCAATGATCTCGACCTCTTCAATGCTTCGGAAGAACCTCTTGAAGCTCTCGTACAGCTTCGAATAATATTCCCTGCTATGTAGCTCACTGGCTAAACTAATCACTAATGCATTCAAGGTTAGGCACCCATACGATTGATGTATGCATTCTGTATTTATTCTGATAATGCTGCGATAATGTTGTTTCATGTATTATTACATTGTAATCATAGAATAAAAACCCTTAGATCTAAATATTTGATGATGTGTTGTAGCCCGACGTTATTTCTTCTTCCCATGTCCTTCTCTAGCATAGTAAACTATGAGACCTATAACTCCCAGTCCAAGGAATCCCACGATAAGGTAGTATACGGTATTATTATGAGAGCCACTCGTAGTCACGAGCTCTGGAGAGGTTTCGGCCTGGCTGGATGTGGTCGTTGAAGTGGTGGCTGTTACCGTATAGTTCTTTATGTGTCCGGGAACGAAATTGCTGCCAACGAGTTCAAATATAATATGTGTAAAGTATCTACCATTTTGTTCTCCCCCGGTCACATTTGTGTCTATTATATAATTGGCTTTCAATAGCACACCTGTACTTGTATCGTACCATGCATCATTGACCTGTAGTGTAACTGATGTGTTACCAGTGATTATGCGCTGTAAATGAACATGCCCGTTCTTCGGGAGCTTTGAGGGGGAGAGATAGAGGGGCGGGAATCTTATTGTGAAATTTTCATCCCATCTAATGTATCCATTCGTCTCCATTCCTTCGTAGCCCATGAATGACTTGAATATGTGAAGAGTATCATTGTTCTCTAGTACGGAGAATCTTCCCTCAGCCATCGTATTATTGAAGCTTATGATCTCAAATTTGACAATACTATATGCAGAGTAGCGTGGAGGTAGATCTTTCGTTGGAGGATTTGCTTCTATGATACCTGTGAGTCTGTACTCTATGAAGGCGCCAGGCTTAGCCCATACGGGTGGGCTTGACGCGGCTGTACCTATTGATAACAGTATTAATGCTAAGAACGCAATAACAGCTACTGTAAAGCCTCTAATATGCATATCTTTTTGCACCCTATACATAGGTGAAGAGTATGACTATTCCTCTGTATCAAAGCCAAAATAAACCTATAGTCTCGTAGAGAGGTAAATGTATTCAATTAATAAATTATATAATCCTTAGAGTATTATGTTGAATAACGTGCTTCATTGATAACAGGGTTATGGGGATGAAATAGTATTGGTTATGATCATAGATACTACAATGCGTGATGCTCATCAATCGCTTCTTGCTACCAGGTTCAGGACTCGTGATCTACTACCCATAGCAGAGATGATCGATGACGCTGGCTTCTATAGCCTTGAGGTATGGGGAGGAGCAACATTTGATGCACCCCTCCGCTTCCTAAAGGAGGATCCATGGCTAAGGCTCAGGCTTATACGTGAGCGTGTCAAGCGCACCAAGCTACAAATGCTTCTAAGAGGCCAGAACCTGGTAGGCTACAAACATTACCCGGACGATGTGGTGGTGAAATTTGTTGAGCTGGCCTACAAGAACGGTATAGATATATTCAGGGTCTTCGACGCCCTAAACGATGTACGTAACATGAGGGCCAGCATAAAGACCGCGAAAAAGGTGGGAGCCCTCGTGCAAGGAGCTATGTGCTACACTATAAGCCCCGTCCACAATGTAGACTACTATATCCGGCTGGCCGAGGAGCTCCTGAGCCTAGAAGTAGACATGATTACGATCAAGGACATGGCCGGGATACTAGAGCCCCATGTAGCCTATGAGCTTGTCAGCGAGCTTAAGAAGAGATTTAAAGTACCCGTAAACGTCCACACACACGCCACTGGAGGACTGGCGGTAGCAACTTATCTTATGAGCGTGAAGGCAGGGGCAGACTTTATAGATACGGCGATAAGCCCCCTTGCATTCGGCACGGCCCAGCCTGGAATACAGTCAGTCTACTATGCGCTGCCCCCAGAGCATAAGCCCAGCATTAACATGAAGGTCATAAACAAAATATCGAAATACCTCAAAGAAGTAATCGAGAAGAACTATAGCCACCTCCTAAACCCAAGAATACTCCTGCCCAACCCAGACGTGATAATCCACCAGATCCCAGGCGGGATGTTCAGCAACTTGATAGCACAGCTCAGGGAACAGAATGCCCTCGACAAGTTCGACAAGGTTCTAGAGGAGGTGCCAAGGGTCAGGGAGGAGCTTGGATGGCCACCACTAGTTACTCCACTGAGCCAGATAGTAGGTACGCAAGCAGTCCTTAACGTGTTAATGGGGAGATACAAGGTTATCCCGGAGGAGACCAAGAAGTACGTTAAAGGACTCTATGGCCGCCCTCCAGCTCCGATAAAGCCCGAGATAAAGAAGCTAATACTGGGGGACGAGGAGCCGATCACGGTTAGGCCGGCCGATCTACTCGAGCCGATGCTGGACAAGTGCAGAGAGTGGGTCGAGACCCATGGCTACCTCGAGAAGGAAGAAGACATACTGACATATTGTCTATTTCCAGAGGTGGCGAAAGAATTCTTCGAGCTACGTAAACAGGGCAAGATAGAAGTGCCCGAGAAACCCAGGCTTTACGGCAAAGTAATAGCAGTGGTAATCAACGGGAAAGAATACAGGGTTGGCGTAGAGGGTGTCGAGCTCGAGACTGTGAAGACCAGTCTACCACTAGTACAGCCTACAATCCAGGCTCAGCTTCTCAAGGCGGAAGAAAAGACGAGAACTACGGCGGGTAAGCCCGAGGGAGAACCAGTATCATCGCCCATGGCTGGCAAAGTATTGAAGATCCTTGTTAGGCCTGGAGACAAGGTCAAGAAGGGCCAGAAAGTGGCAGTCCTCGAGTCGATGAAGATGGAGACAGACATACTCGCCCCTACTGATGGCGTGGTATCAGCCATTACGGCTAAGGAGGGAGAAAACCTAGAGTCTGGCCAGCCGATACTATATATCAAGCCCGAGTAAGAGCCTGTGACTCTTCATGGTTTTTAGATGTGAAAAACTTTATGTCCCGGTACATATTAGGTCGGTCATCCCCTCTTCCATCTTCTTCAGGCTGGGCCTCATCTTGATGATCTCCTTTAATGCGTCGATGAATATATCGATCTCCTCCTTGGTATTGTAGATATAGTAGCTCGCCCTAACTGTGCCTTTCAGCCCGAGCCTATAGTGTAGCGGGTGAGCGCAGTGCATACCAGTCCTAACAGCTATGCCGAACAAGTCGAGAGCCTGCCCCACGACGTGGTGATGTAGATCCTTGACATTAAAGCTTATTACTCCGCCGCGGTGCTCTGGGTTCCTTGGCCCATTCAGCAGTACCTCGTCTCCGAGCTCCTCGAATCGTTTGAGTGTGTATGCTACGAGCTCTTTCTCGTGAGCCCTAACATTCTCCATCCCAAGCCTCATCAAGTACTTGGCAGCTGCCGCGAGCCCTATACCGCCAGCAATGTTGGGTGTTCCTGCCTCGAACCTCCATGGAAGGTCGTGCCATATCACGTTATCCAGTGTAACATCCTTGATCGTGTCTCCTCCTACCTTGAAGGGCATCATGTCCTCGAGAATATCCATTCTACCCCAGAGGACACCCGTCCCTGTTGGTCCTAGCATCTTATGTCCGCTGAATGCTAGGAAATCCACATTCATCTCCCTAACATCAGTTGGCATGTGGGGAACGCTCTGAGCACCATCCGCTACAACTATTGCTCCGACACTATGGGCTAGCTTGACGATTCTCTTAACATCATTTATCGTTCCAAGGACATTGCTCATGACGGGGAAAGCCATTACCTTTGTTTTCTCCGTTATCTTTTTCTCGAGGTCCTCGTAGTCTAGGTAACCCTCATCGGTTATGTCCACATACTTTATCTTCGCACCGGTTAGCTTTGCCACGTTCCTCCATGGAAGCATGTTGCTGTGGTGATCCATTACCGTTATTACTATCTCGTCTCCCTCACGGAGATGCTTAAGGCCCCACCCGTAAGCGATAATGTTTATTGCGTCTGTTGTATTGCTACAGAATACTACTTCCTCCCATGAATAAGCATTGATGAACTTGGCGAGAACCTCATGGGCCTCCTCGTACAGCTGGCTAGCCTCCTGGCTCAGCGTGTGGAGGCCTCGATGCACGTTCGCATAGTGTTTAGTATAGAAGTCAACTATGGCCTCTATGACCTGGCGTGGCTTCTGCGTCGTGGCCGTGTTGTCGAAGTAGATCAGCGGCCTACCATGTATTCTTCTTTCTAGAATGGGGAAATCCTTCCTTATTTCTTTTGGGTCGAACATAAGCAGATCACCAGCGCCGTCTCCCAGTTTGAAGAATGTGTTTTGACCACGATAAAACTATTTGTGATCCGATTTAACTCAAAGCTTTAATTTCTCCGTAATATATTCAATTAATGTTCAACACGTCATTGGACGGTGATCGATGTGGATGTCTTCACAGCACTAGCACAGAATATTGGTATACTACACATAACAGTCGGAAATATAGTGATGATCCTGATAGGCCTTGGCCTAGTATATCTTGCGGTGAAGAAGAATTATGAACCACTTATACTCCTGCCGATAGGCATCACAGCCGTTCTGGTAAACCTGCCCCTAACAGGACTCACGCAGCCCCCGACAGGGTTCCTGTACCTCGTGAAGCACTATCTCATAGACACCGAGGTCGTACCGCTCCTCATATTCTTGGGCCTAGGCGCAATGATTGATTTCGGCCCCCTCATAGCTAATCCGAAGAGCCTCTTGCTCGGCGCCGCCGCACAAATAGGAGTCTTCGTGGCGATGCTGCTTGCACTGCTGTTGGGGTTTAATGTCAAGGAGGCCGCCAGCATAGGTATCATTGGTGGAGCAGATGGTCCTACAACAATATATCTAACGATCAAGCTTGCGCCACATCTTCTCGCAGCGACGGCGGTGGCTGCCTACAGCTACATGAGCCTTGTCCCATTGATCCAGCCGCCCGTCATCAAGCTCCTGACCACAAAGAAGGAGAGAATGATTAGGATGAAGCAGCTACGCCCGGTATCGAAGAAAGAGAAGATATTATTTCCGATTGTCACAATGATAGTTGTCGGTCTCCTAGTACCGAGCGCAGCTCCACTAATAGGGATGATAATGATAGGTAATCTATTTAGAGAATCAGGAGTTGTTGAAAGGCTTAGGAAAGCGGCCAGCGAAGAACTCATGAACATAGTTACGATATTCCTGGGCATAGGCGTCGGAAGCACAATGCAAGCTCAAACGTTCCTAACACCTAAAACACTCATGGTTTTGGGCCTAGGAATAGTTGCTTTTGCATCGGCTACTGCCGGAGGAGTACTGTTCGCTAAGCTCATGAACCTATTTATCAGAGAGAAGATTAACCCGATGATTGGTGCCGCTGGAGTATCTGCCGTCCCAATGAGCGCGAGAGTAGTACAGAGACTAGCACTAGAAGAGGATCCCGAGAACCACATACTAATGCATGCAATGGGCCCCAATGTGGCCGGAGTCATAGGAACAGCGGTTGTCGCAGGTGTATTCTTGAGCCTTCTAGGAGGGTGATAAAGGATGATCCTCACCATCTTAACAGAAGTGCTTGAAGGCCTAAAGATCACAGTGATAGGGGTAACGGTAGTATTCATAATACTAAGCATACTTGCAGCCATAATGGCCGGCTTTAAGCCTCTATTCTATAAGAGGGTCAAACCAGTAAAGATAGTTCCAGAGACTAGAGAGAAGGTCAGGAAACCCCATGAAGCTAAGTCAGTGGAAGAAAAACTCGCCTTGCCACCGGGCCTTTCTCCCGAAGAAATAAGTGTTCTTACAGCAGCAGTACTCGGCTTCCTCGAGTACAAGAGGAAGAAACTAGAAAAGATCGATGTATTCAGGGAACTCCCAGGCCTAGAGAATATATTATACGTTGCAGGATTAGCGTTTAGAGCAAAATTAAGAATCAGCGTCGGAGGCGTTGAAAAGCTGGTCGAGATCGAGGAGGTGCCAGGAGGCTTTATAGTAAGATATAGGGGTAAGGAGTACAGGGTGGGATTGAAGATCTAATAATTTTCTCATGGTAGAAGAGAGCTAAAACAAAATATTTTGGTAGCGGGACACATGATACTCATGGCTTTAATCTCATGTATAGTTTATTAGTAAAGATACAGTCTGGTGGTAGATTTTACCTGCTATTGTGATATACGTTGTCCTGTCCTCGTACATAAATGTGAGCACGATCACGAATTCATCGTTCGTATTAGTTTTCATTGTTACTGTGTAGCCCATTTCTGTGTACATTGAGCTCATTTTATCTAGGCTATAGTTCCCAGGAACTATTTCGGTCTTGACAATGTACTCGATATACATCTTACCGCCACTGCTTGAAACCATATGGGCTAATTTTGCTCCTCCAAATATCTTCGTCAATACATTTTTCGTATCTATTACGATTTTATTATATGGTTCGCGATCAGGTGGGTTAATTTCTTTTGCGTTATTGAAGAGATTAGACGTGTTTGTCCTGGTCTCCTTTGATGTGTAATCAGTGGTTGTAGTTGTCTTTGTATCCGCTATTACTGTGGCACCTCTTATTCCTCTTCATCCACCATGGTCTTCGCCATTGGAGAAGCCCCATGTACCCTGAAGCTCACCGTTAACTATTCTCCCGGTAATATTCATCTCGAGAGCCGGTATATAGATGAGTATTGTCTCGCCTGAAACAAGAACTGTTATTGGGACCTTTTGTCCCTGTGTTGAGTATGGACCATTTGTTATTAGTTCTCCTATGTAATGATTCCTGTAATTTTTGTTAATGTAAACATTCATTCATCGCTCCCGAACCTACTACTATAACTTCCATGCCAGGATCCTGACAATTCAGTCAATTCAGTGCTCGTGCCGGTCAGTGAGGTTTCACTGTTGTTGGTCGTTGAGGCTATATTATTACTGGTTTTATTTATGTATGTTCCTAGTTATGCGTTGTAAGCAAATAAGCTTATGGCTACCGCGGCCAAGATCGCTCTCGCCGATAATATGTAGAGTGTAATTTTACCTCCTATCATTAATACACCTTTTCTTCTAATCATAGCCTATTCCTCGGTGTTATAAAGGATAATGTATTGTTTGTACTTGTAATACTAGGAACACTATGTTTTTATATGGTTTTTTAATTAAGTTTAATTAAGAGGCTATTAATTAAAAATAATTAAAGGGGCAAGAAATGACCATAACAATAGTTATCGAGAACAGCTCAAGAGAAAAAATAGAAAAACTCTGGCGCTACGCGGAGAAAATAGGCTTGGAGTTAAGGACTGTAAACAGCGATGATAGCATGAGAATTGTTGCAAAACCACGTGAGAACAGCAAGCGCAGCCTTATCAAAGCAGTATCATACAGATTCTATCAGTCATTTATAATATCTCCACTGATTATATGGGTGTTGACGGGAAATCCTGTTCTAGGACTTAAATTTGGTGCACTAGAAGTCCTGGTAAAAATACCGGCGTACTACTTGTTCGAGAGGATATGGGCTAGAATAGGGTATGGCTATAAGAAGTAATTACCTCAATCCTTCTCAGCAGCTAGTGATTCGAGGCTCTTTTCAGTCTTAGGATCAAATAACACTATCTTAGCAAGGGATGGGCAAAGACATATCTCTTGATCGTCGGTCAGCACGAGTGTTCTGGGCACTATTGCTTTAACTAGTTCCCCGCCAAGGTCGGCGACAACTATGTATTCTCTCCCCATGGGCTCAACGGCATAGACCATCCCTTTAACACATTCATTTCTGTCCCTGCATTCTGGCAGTATCATCGTGTCCTCGGGACGGAACCCAACTATAACTTTCCTTAATCCTCTTCTCCTGACTATTGGCTCATAGTGTGTGGGGGAAATGATTTTCTGGCCTGCAATGACTATGTAGAGTTTACCCTTATCCTCAATTATTTCTCCTTCTACAAAGTTCATAGGTGGGTTGCCCAGGAATCCTCCGACAAATACTGTTGCTGGCTTCGTATAGACCTGCTCAGGGGCACCGATCTGTATGATCCTACCGTTGTTGATCACAGCTATTCTGTCCGCCATAGCCAGAGCCTCAGCCTGGTCGTGGGTAACATAGATCGTTGTTATACCTAGTTTCTTCTGTAGTCTCTTGAGCTCAGCTCTAACACTTATTCTCAACTGGGCGTCCAGGTTGGAGAGTGGCTCGTCAAGCAATAGTACGTCAGGCTCCTTCACAAGGGCGCGAGCAATGGCTACTCTTTGCTGCTGACCACCACTAAGCTGCCAGGGATACCTGTTGAGGAGCTTCTCTATTCTAAGCATTCTAGCAGTCTCTAAAACCTTCTTTCTTATCTCGTTCTCGGGAAGCCTCTTTATCCTGAGGGGAAAGGCGATGTTGTCGTATACCCTCATGTGAGGATAAAGGGCCCAGTTCTGGAACACGAGCCCTATGTTCCTGTCCTTTGGTGGCACGTTAGTCACATCGCGGTCATCAAAGAATATCTTGCCAGAGCTCGGCCTATAGATACCCGCTATGAGGTAGAGGGTTGTGGATTTACCGCTCCCACTTGGCCCCAGAAGGGCCATGAACTCCTTATGGTTCACGGTTAGATTAATGTCCTTAACGCCCACGACACCTGTCCTGAACACCTTGGTCACATTCACCAGTCTTACGACCACCATTGTATGATCACCCCTTAACTCCGGTCGCGCTGATCGTGAAGATGAGCCTCCGGGCGAGAAGGAAGAAGATTATTGTTGGGAGGAGATAGAATGTTCCAGCAGCTGCTACGAGTGGTAGGTAGCTATACTCGGCGTTGATATTGGACTCTATCCACGTTGCTAGTGTCTGGTCTACTAGGAATGTCCTAACATAGATTATGTCCATCCAGCCTGCTAGGAAGCCGAAAAGCATCACCGCCGCGACGCCGGGCTTTACCATCGGCAATATTATCTTCCTCCATACCTTGAGCCTTGAAGCGCCATCTACTAGTGCGGCCCATTCGACCTCCCATGGGATCATGTCGAAGAAGCCCTTCATCAGCCACGTGGCCATAGGTACCTCGAGGCTTGCGCGGGCCACTATCACGAAGAAGAAACTGTATAGTCTCACCATCTGGTATGAGGGCAGGAACATTAGGTATAGGAAATAAATGCCTACGACCATCACGCTTCCAGGGAATGCGTGGAGGAGCATGAGGAGCGCCATGAACTTCTTCCTACCACTAAACCTTAGCCTTGACACCGCGTAGCCTGTCATGCTTCCTACGAGTGTTACCAGGAACGAGACCCCTAGGGCTACGATGAGCGTGTTGAGGACGATATGACATATATTGACCCTTATACCTCCAAATACTGCTGTCCTTCCCTCGAAGAAGAGGATCCAGTTCCTCAGCGTCGGTATGAAGTCTCTCGGATTCAGGTTTGTCACCATTTCTTTGCTGAAGCTCGAGAGTACTAGGAGGCTGTAACTGAGTATCAATGGTATCGAAAATATCAGTACAGTTGCTACTATGAGTATCTCTGTTTTCCTGCTCCTCAGCTCTATGTCGCGTAGTCCCGCCGACACTATATGTCACCTCTCGGCTCTTTCACCATTTTCTCGAACCCAAGTATCTTGAGCGCGAGTAGTCCTAGTATCGCTCCGACGATTACCAGTATCACACCCGTAGCTGCTGCTAGCCCCAGATCTTTCTCTGCCGCGGTGAACGCCATGTTGTAGATGTAGAGCGCCCATGTCGTGCCATAGTATCTGTTGACTAGGCCCCATTCAACTAGCAGGAATATATGGTCGTATGTCGTGAGGAGGCTTAGCATCTGCCATGTCGTAACATATACTATGTGCCACTTGAGGAGCGGTATAAGTATGTTCTTCGTAATGCTCCAGTTACTGGCTCCATCGACTCTCGCTGCTATAACTAGTTCCTTAGGTATATTGCTGATCGCGCTCGTGAAAACTATCATGCCATAGCTTACACCTACTAATCCGTTAACAAATATTATGATCATCCATGGCCCCCATGGTATGATGCTCTGGCCCCAGTCGATCGGATTATGTATGATTCCTAGGCTCATCAAGATAGAGTTCAACGTACCGATCTCACTGCCATGAAAGAAGTAGTACCATATCATACTGTACACTGCTATGGGGGTCATACGTGGTAGGAGCCATAAAAGTTGGGTCGAGCTAGCCTCTCGTTCCCCCATGAAGAAAGTCGCTATTGCTAATCCAAGTCCTCCCAGAACATTGATGGCTAGTGTGATGAGTATGAAGACGACTGTTGTGATAAATATAGGCCTAACCGTAGGGTCATGGGTCACCATGTAGAGGAAACGCCAATAGTTCTCAAAACCCACGAACTCATGTATATATCGTGCTATGTTCCAGTTCTTCAAAGGAGTAAAACTCATGTAAACGGAAACAACGATGGGTATGAGATAGAAGACTATGATTAGAATGATTGCGGGGAGAAGGAAAATGAACGCATCACTATGGATGAAGTTCTTTATTTTGGAAAAAAGATTTGTTTTAGTCATCCTCCGACACCTCCCTGGTCATGGGAAGATCCAGTTCTGTGGTATCTCACCAATGATCTCAACGCTCTTCTTGAGGTCCGGGTCAGCATTGATCTTCTCGACGATGTAGTTCACCGCCTGCGCTGGCGTCATCTTGTCACGGAGCACCTGGTCAAGCGCCTCGGCAAACAATGATGCCAGCTTCGGGTACTGCGGATGCTTCGGCGTGAACGTCGTGTACTCTAGCATGTATGTCACGTTAGCTAGGAACTGCACGTTGAGCGGATTGACTGTTTTCTCTATGATGTTCTTAATGTTGTTGAGTACTTCAGGGGCTAGCTTTACCTTCAGGTTCTTCAGCTCATTAACCCATGTCTGGTTCTTGATGAGCTCTGCGGCGGTCTTGGTTACTGGTAGGTGTCCTGATATCAGGCTGTGGATAGCAACGATGTCGGGATCGCTGGCCTTTACTACAACGAGGAATACTAGCTCATGGTAAAGGTCCTTGAGCTTATCGTAGTTCGGGTTCTGCTCGCCAGCCTTACTGTTTATCATCCATGCGAATGGCTGGCTCAGCGTTAGTCCTGGCTTGCCCTTGATGCCGCTTGGGAACAGGGTGTAGTAGAAGAACTTGTGCACTTCCTCAGCGGTCAGGGGTCTCTGCTGACCCGTCTTCGGATCAGTGTAGTATGCCTTGGTCTGCCACTCGAACCAGTGCCATGTACCTCCGATGAACGATAGTGTCTTGCCGTCAACGACTGTTGGGTGTATCTGCTTTGCCCAGTCCCATGACATCATGTCGTGTGGTAGTAGTCCGTGGTCGGCGAAGGTCTTTTCTACCACAAACCACTTGTAGACAGCGGCTTTGTCGAACACTAGTTTGCCTGTTTTCTCATCGTAGAGCTTACCGCCGAAGGCATATATGAACTGTATTAGATCAGGATGTGCTGATCCTTTTCTGTGTATCAATCCCCATGGCGCACAGCCGCTCTCCTTGACCTTCAGGGCCCACCTATATAGGTCGCTCCATGTGAACTGTCCGTTCTCTATCTTCTCGACGAGGCCCGTTAGGTCTAGGCCGGCACACGCTGCTACGTCTTTTCTAATATATAGTGGTCGTGCCTCCGTATCCTGTGGTATGCCATAGATTTTACCGTTCCATCTCATCGCATCTAATAGTGTCGGATAGAACTGGTTGAGGAAGCTAGTATAATTATTCAAGTACGGTGTCAAGTCTAGTATGTATCCTTCTGAGGCTAGGCTGGCGATATAAGTGTACCCATTAGCCATAATATCTGGTGCTTGTCCTAGACTCCACTTGTTTATGTAGTCCTCATAGACGTCATTAGGATTGCTCACGTAACGTGTCGTAACCTTGATCTCTACGTTGATGTTGTTCTGTTTCCAGATATTGTTGATCCTGTATGCTGCCTCGACTACGCCGTAGATCCTCATGACGCTGTTTGGGTCTCCACCGCTCCATACGCTGAGCTGCACCGTCTTGATGCCGTCCTGTTCGAGTGCTTTGCCAATGTTTATGATGTCCTTATTGAAATCGCCTGTGAGAGGTACGAATGTGATCAGCTTAGTGGTTGTTATCTGTTGTTGTGAAATGTAGTAATATGCTCCAGCGACTATGCCTATTATGATTATGATCGCGATCACTATACCGGCTGTCTTAGACAATGCCCTGTAATACTTCATAATCTCACCCAGCCAGATGATTAGGTTTTGCCGTTAAATGCTGGAGATCTAATAGGGGTATGTGCAAAGGAGCCGAACTGTTAGGTTCAACTGATAAGTATTTTGTAGTTTCATACTTAATTTTTTCGGGCGAACTTACTCTTTAGAAATGATCAAAAATATAATGTTATTTTAAGATATGTAATAATTTGATCAAATTATAATCACTAGGTAAATCATTGTAATCTATGGATACTGTTGCTTAATAATAATACATTTTCACAAAATATGATAAAAAATTAACGATAAAAATCAGTTCATTACATGTTAATACCTAGGAGCTTCAACACCTTCTCAGCAGCCTCATAGCCCGAGTCGACATAGTAGATAGGCGCCTTTCTACGCTTATCCACATAGCGGGAAAAGCATTTCTCCAGCTTATCGGTATCATACCCCGATCTCACGACGACGGATGGTTTTCCAAAGTCATACGCTAATAGAACTTCTAAAATACTGCCTATCCGACCCCCCATAGCAACTAATACATCACAAGTTCTACACATCACAGTGCTTCTCGACTGGAACCCTAGATCAGTTACGATTGGTATGAATTCTTTCCTACGAGGAGGCATTACAGGAGGGTTCTCGGGCAACGTAAATATCACGGTAAAACCTTTCTCGGCGGCCTTATCAGCGATCACACGCATTAGCCCCCAATAACCGCCAAGTATGATCCTTATAGTCCCTCTAAAGGGTGCTATTTTATCGAGAAATTCATCGGCGTTCTTTATGAGCGTTGGGCTGGGCTCCTCGCTTACTGCGGCTATTGCTACATACTTGATCTCAGACACAACTCCTCACCGAAACCGATTTGCCGCTAATTGTTTCTTAGTAGAGATTTGAAAAACTAATGTGTTTTTCCAGATGCTCTGCCCACTCCGTAGCCTACGATGAAGGCAGCGATCATGAGAACTACTACTATTGCTAGTATAAGGCCGTAAGGCGTGTTATTAGTTGTCCTAGGGACTATGGTTATATTAGCTATGCCAGGTACTGATGTAGTTGTGCCTGCAGGGGTGGTGGGAGTTCTTGTTGGGGTGGGCGTCGCTGTAACGGTCCCCGTTGATGCACTGGTCTTGGATGTTGTGATTAGCATATCCTGTATCATTGCTATAGTTGAAGATTTGATATAGCAGAAAAGTATTGTGGCTGTACTATTTGTTCTGGCCAGTTGTTCACCTAGTAGATAATAGTTTATTGACGCATACGGTGTTATCCCAAGCGATATAAGTTGCTTGATGTTCTGTAAAGCATTAAGTCTTAGGTTGCTGATTACCGATAATGCCTCAACATTGTTCACTGTGAACAATTCATGTATGCTTGTTACCCCTAAGCTTATCGAGTCTATAATATATCCAAGCCCAGCCACATAGTCACCAGAAGTGATCATTTCAGCCGCCTTGTTTAGGTAGTCGCCGCTCTTCTGAAGAGAACTTGGATTAGCATTTATGTCTTTGGCGAGCGTGTAAGCGTACGCGTATATGCTTCTCGCTACGCCATAAAGTGTTAGTGATGTTTTCTCGAGGGCTGACTTGTCAGCGGTTATTCCACCACCTAGTTCAATGGCTATTCTCAGGTAGAGGTGCGCCGAGTAGCTTCTCGTTATAGCATCTGATAGGGTGTTCACAGCATCCCTTAGATCGTTTCTACCAAGGTACTTCGCGGCTTTCTCGATATCCTGCCGTATCTCATTAACGTTTATTCCTAGAACCATTAATGCCCCTAATCCCTGTACTGGGATCTCAGACTTACTGGCTAGTACGCTGTATTGTTTATAGAGGTTTACGAAGCTCTGGTTGACGTTCTTGATTATATTGATAAAGCTGTTCTTACTCATCAATCCATTCGCGATAAGGTATGCTTGTGAAGCTATTTGGAGTGCTGATAATGCCTCTGCTCTCGCGGAATAGTATTTCTTCTCCTCTAAGAGCTTATCTGCTACACTTGATAACTTGGTCGCCTCGTTCGTCATCTCGGCAACAATATTCGTAGCTGCGGGTGGAAGGAGTTTTGCCAGGTTAGTTGTTGTGTTGATATAGTATGTTGTAGCATTTATGATCTCCAGCGTATTGTTCTTCACAAGACCAACTATTTTCTCGGCTGCACTGGTCGGTATGTTCTCAGCAGTAACCGTCAAGTTGACTCCTGTGAAAAAGTAATAGGCTTGCCTGATATTTGATATCTCGACAACCTTTACCCCGAGTTTCTCGCCGAGCTTAATAAGGTCTATCTTCTCATAATTGACTCTACTCACGAATATGCCCGGAAATAACTGTTGGTACGTAATGTTAGGCACAAGTATTATCCGTTGCCCCATGGGGATCAAGAAGTACTTATATCCGGCCTGGGCAGCTGCTTCTAGCTTACCCTTTAATCCGCCTACAGGCCCTATTGTTCCGTCAGGGTTTATCATGCCCGTCATTGTTATCCATGGCTTAATGCTAACGTTTTCCAGTGCCGCCATTACTGCGACAGTTATTATCCCGCCGGCACTAGGACCTCCAATGATAATGCTTCCGGCATTGACCGATACGTAGAAGTCATAGTTGTTCATATTTAGGCCTAGCACATTGCAGGCAACCATGACGGCGATCTGGACTGTCGCTTGCATGTCGAGCTCGGTGAGTGGTGATGCTCTAAAATATATATTGCCATGTCCCGGATAAGCCACTGTCACGTTGATTGTTGTCATTACCCCTGGACCATATTCGCTTGTAACTGCTGGAGCATGCACAGTCCGTGTCCGAACCCATGTATAGCTGAACAAATCCCTTTGTTGCCCAGCCATAAAAACAGGAGGCGTTGTCGAAACAAGCAATATCATAAGCAGGAATAATGAAATGATAGTCCATTTCATGCCCTGCTCACCCCCCAGTAACGACGGGATCAAAATATCTGTTTATACGTCTAATCCTTTGGGAGGCTATCGAAACTGTTTGAACCAAAGAATTTACTTTTTATTTCTATGCTACAAGAAATAACTAGAGGTTCCTAAGGGAGAGGTGTATCCATTATGGCTAAAACCGAGAAGCTGTTGTTCATCACAATATTCGCTCTCATGGTAATCGCCCTGATATCGCCATCATTACAAGGAATCGCCCGTGCGGAGTCAACAAATGTATTGCCACCTATAACAAAATATGTAAAAGAACTCCCAACACTCGATCCTAGCCCAGGTCATCCAGCTGTAGTACTGCCGGGCGGAACTTTCAGTGTCACTTTCAAGACAAGCGTGTCAGTTAGTCAGGGATACATCAGCACGGTCGTCCTCGAGGACAATAAGCTGGTAGAGCTGAAATACACAGTCACGGTGAGCGGTAGTGGTTCCAAGTACACAGTGAAGCTCCCAAGCGATGTTAAGCCTGCTCTCTACGATCTAGTTTTACAAGGGGGAGGGAAAGAGTACTTCATACCTAGGAGCGTATGGGTGATCAGCGGCCCATTCGAGATACTAACATTTGTCCACATGAGTGACCTACACTTTGGAACTGGACATCCCAATGAGACTATTGGACAATATAGGAGGTTTGCCGGCGAAATACTAGCTCAGCTACTGCACCCCAACATAGTCATAAATACCGGCGACGAGGCCGACACTCAAGCACTAACACAATACCAGGAATCAAGAGCCTTTAGATACGCGTTCCTCTATCCACTACCTGTATTCCTAAACCCTGGCAACCATGACTATCCTAACGGTAACTTCATCAAATACTATGGCCAGACAACCTGGTATAGGATTATCGGCCAGAACATACTTCTTGTAGCATTAAACACTCGCGGAGAGGACGGCTATCCTTCATGGAATGAATTAAAATGGCTGACACAGATCTTGGAGAAATACAAGGATATACCTATAAAGATCATACAGTTCCACCACCCAGTATTCTATTACCAGGGACAGATAACTACCACATGGAACACTACCTCACCAATACTCGGCGACCCCCATAAGTACAAGCAGAGCGCGATCAGCTACTACTGGGGAACCAACCTAACAGCTGCCAGATACTTCCTGAAACTATGTGAAGAATACCACGTGAACATCGTTTTAGCAGGCCACATTCATAGGGATCAGTATGTCGAGTACCATTCTACATGGACTGGATGGACAACATATTTCATAACAACAACCACTCTAGCACATGGAACAGGGAGGTACCAGGGATTACAGTACGTCAGAGTACAGGTTAAGCCCTTCAACCTAACATTCCCCTATGCACCACCGACTTTCGTAGGCTTTAAGAACGTCAGCAGGTACCAGGTTTATAATTCAATACCAGTCACACTACCTAAAATAACTCCAAACTGGAACTACAAGGTACAAGACGACCAGTACTACTATGGATTCTACCATTATGCCCCACACGCATACATCATGGGGTTCGAGAACTATCTACCAGAACTACATCTTGACAGAACGATACTCCTAGCACTGCCTTGGGCAGGAGATACTGCGGGGTTAAAGGTGTTGGAATCACAAGGCAATGCATCAGCCAGCATCGTAACTTACAAGGTGATCAACGGAAGACTATATGTCGCACTACATATTAAGTTAGAGCCCAAGAGCAAGCTAGTCTTCGCACTCTATAACGCACCGGACAACACACCGCCCCTAGTTAAATTAGGTTTAATGATACCATCAACCCCAACACTCGGCAGAGCAAACACAATATTCTTCACGATCAAGGATGAGGGATGGGGAGTAAAGAACGTCAAGGCAACCATAACCGTTAACGGAAAGACCGAACCACTTAAACTAGCGCCTTACAGTAGGGGCACCTACCAGGCATCTATAACCCTGTCAGGCACTAAACCATTACCAGCAGATATAAAGATCACTGTATCCGACTGGGCAGGCAACACCAAGACCTATGACTTCAAGCTAACATTCTATCCGCCAGGATATAAGCCGACGACGACCACTACTACAACTACTACTTCGGCCACTACTACTACGACTACTACAACGGCAACAACTACTACCACTACGACAACTACCACTACGGTGCCGCCACAGACCACAACAACCATAACGCCGTCAGCAACAAGCCCAACAACTACTTCGACGGCTACTCCTCCATCAGGCGGTGTTCCGGCAGAGATAATAGCGTCAATAGTAATTATCATCGTAGCTATAATTATCGCTGTGGTTATTGTAAAGAAGAAGTGAGATGAGCTAACCTGTTTATATAAAATTTATTTTTTTATTGACCTAATCCTCATATAATCTAACAGAGCTCACAATATCACATGATTTAGTCACGACTTACATAATTCTTCCTACCAGTAATGAGAATGAAGGAAGAATTAAATTAGCCGAGCCCAACGCCGCGCGACTTCCATTTGGAGACAAAATGCCTAAACGCAGGGCTGGCCATCGAACACATATCAAGCAATACCAAGTAACTAAAAGTCATCAGAGCTCATTAAAAATTATGTAAAAACCAAAACAGCCTAGAATTGTAGCTCCGACCCTAAAACACGTGCTTGACGCCCCTTTAGTTTTCGCTAAGATAATGGACGTATTTACTTATCATATTTACTTATTAAACTTGAATCATTAAAGCTGTGAACTCTTACATTACTTTATCCCATTAATGGACTTCTATTTCTCTGACTACTAGTACTAATCAATATTAAACAGTACTATGCATCATACTTGTCTAGTTTCTGCAGTACTTTCCCAAGAACGTGTTTCCTCATAATAACCGTCCACATTGTCAACTACTTGTTTTTACAGATCAGCCGATGTACACGGGTTCGGCCTAATATTGTGTTCTTTTTAATTTTAATTATCACTCGGTAATTATGGTCTGAATGCTCGTACTCAGAATTACCCTAGTATTTAATGTAAGGAACTATATATTGGGTAAGAATTGTTTGAACAATAATTTTATTGAGATGGAAAAAAGTGTTTTTGTTGATAACATAATGTTGATTCAGGATTATCTTCTTCTCAGCGCTATTGCTGCTATGATGATTATTATTGCTATTATTATGGCAGCGATCAGTACCGGTGTATAGTTCGGTGGTGGAGTCGTTGTAGTTGTTGTAGTTGTTGTTGGGCTTGTTGCTGCTGGCGTTGTGGTTGTTTGTGGTGGTGTTGTGGTTGTTGTGGTCTGTGGCGGCACCGTAGTGGTAGTTGTCGTGGTGGTAGTAGTTGTTGCCGTTGTAGTAGTCGTAGTAGTGGTTGGGGTAGCTGCATGACTATATACGTTGAGTACAAACCATCTTATCATGTTAGTGACGAATTCTGGTCCGCTCAGTGCTACTCCGTGGTAGTACCATGCCCATGTAGGCTCGTAGTCGCCATAAGGAGACTCGCCGCTCACTACAATGATGTTCTTGGTGCTCGGATGATATTCGGCGGCTAGTAGGACGAAGGTGTGGTTTCCAGTGCCCTTACCATAGAATAATGGGTTATAAACCATCGGTGGCGGTGGGTTGTTGTCTGCGGCGTATGCTGTGTTGCCTGTCCAT